>JBECKQ010000361.1:0-36273 GCA_040235375.1 Phycisphaerae bacterium
GACCTGAACGAGGACGGCGTGGTCGACGGTGTCGATGCGCAGCTGTTCTACTTCCGCGTGACCGGCCCGCAGTAATCGCATGATGACATCCGGTCGGCCGCTGCTTGGCCTGCCGGCTCAGCATGCCCGCCCGCTTGCCTCGCCACACCAAGGCAAGCGGGCTTTCTTTCTGTCAGTCGGCGTGACTTGATTGCGGCAGCGGCAGACGGCAGAATTCGCCTCTCGACTGTCGATCGTCTACAGAGCAGCGCCCGAGTTCGCAAGCATGCCCAAGCCCAAACCTGCCCTCGGAAAGAAGCTTTGCCCGCACGTAATCCTTGAAGGCACGCGGTTGACGTTCAAGACCGAGCTGGCCTTCGCGCTCAACGAGCATCCGCGGATCGTCGGCCCGCGGAAGTACCGCTATCACTCGCCGCTGATCTCCGCGGAGTGGTGCGCGTTCACGAACTTCCCCTGGGGACGCGGGCTGGTGAATTTCAATCCCGACGAGGCCGGCGTGGCGATGGAGACCTACCGCACGTGGCTGCGGCTGCTCCAGCTTCAGTGCTACTATTCGTGGATCATCGACCGCTGGCACATCTCGACGATGATCTACCAGCGCAGCGTTCACGGCATCGATTACGACTTCAACTGGATGGAGGAGGGACTCGTCGAACTGGGCTTTCGGCTCGTTCTGTGCACGCGACGGCCGGAGACTTTTGAGGCGGCCCGCGCCGAGCGTCTGAGGGTCTCCGGCAATCCGCGGCAGTATGACGATCTCGAACCGCTCATCGCCGACCAGGAGGAATTCCGCGCCGCGGCCGCCCGCTCGCGCCTCCCCGTGCTGGAGGTGGACATGTCCGACAGCGACATTCCGGCCGCTGCTGATCGCATCGCCGACTGGCTCGAACAAACCGACGGACTGTATCAGCAAACGCAAGACATGAACGGCAATTCCACTTCGGCCGGAACCCCCGCCGGTCACTTGCCGCAGTAGTCGATGATCCGCACGATCTCCTTGCGCAGGTCGGCGCGGGGGACGATGCGATCGACGAAGCCGTGCTCGAGCATGAACTCGGCGGACTGGAAACCTTCGGGCAGTTCCTGCTTCACCGTGTTGGCGATGACGCGCGGACCGGCGAAGCCGATCATCGACCGGGGCTCGGCGATGATGATGTCACCCAGGCTGGCGAAGCTGGCCGCCACGCCCGCGGTCGTCGGGTCGGTGCAGACGACGATGTACAGGCCGCCGGTATCGTCCAGCTTGGCGATCGCCGCCGACGTGCGGGCCATCTGCATCAACGAGACCATCCCCTCCTGCATGCGCGCCCCGCCGGACGCGGCGATCACGACGCACGGCAGCGATTCGTCCGCCGCCCGTTCGATGGCCGCGGTAATCTTCTCGCCGACGACGGCGCCCATCGACGCCATGATGAACGCCGGGTTCATCACGACGAGAATGACCGGCCGGCCGCGAATGTACGCCTTGCCGACCACGACCGCCTCATGCTCGCCGGTCTTCTGCTGAAGGGCCTTGATCCGCTCGCGATAGGGCACGCGATCCTTGAACTTCAGCGGATCGGTCGGGACAAGGTCCGCCAGGAATTCCTCGAAAGCGCTGGGATCGACAAGCTGCGCGATCCGCGTGCGGGCGTCGATCCGATGGTGATGCTCGCATTTGGGGCAGACGAAGAGCCGCTCCTCGAATTCCCTGTGGAAGATCATGTGGCCGCAGCTTTCGCAGCGGTCCCACGTGCCGGCCGGTACGTCGATTTTGTCCATGGATTCCGTTCCTTTGCGGTCCGCAGCCGTCACTCGATGGATTCTCCGGGATGGGCGCTGCCGGCGGCGGAGCGGCCGTTCGCAGACTCGTACCACACCGGCTCATTGGCGGCCTTGCTGCGCAGGTCGCGCAGATGGACGTGCTCCAATTCGCAGCGCGCCACCGCGAGGGCGATCGGCCCGAGCACAATTCCGGCGACCGCGTCCCCCGCCTTCTTGGCGGCCTTCTCCAGCGCTTCCGCAATGCGCTCCGCGGCGACCTCGAGATCCTCGCCCTCGGGAGGATGCACCGCAACCGGGTCCTCCATCCACCGCTTGTAGATCTTCGGAAAGCGGCTCTTCAGTTGGACGGCGGTAAGCCCCTCCCACAGCCCGAGGCCGACCTCCGAAAGCCCCTCGAGCTGCTTGACGCGCGTGCCGGCCGATTTGGCGACCGCGTTCGCCGTCTCCAGCGACGTCAGCTCGCCGCTGGTGAAGAGCACCTGCACGTGCTTTTCCTGAAGCTGCTGTCCCCAATGCTCGGCCTGGGCCGAGCCTTCGTCATTGATCGGTACGGGCGTCTTCGCGGAAAGGCGCCCGCTCGCGCTCCAGTCCGTTTTGGCCCAGGGTATGAGAACAATTGCGCTCATCTACGTTGCTCCTCGGCGGCGTCGGCCAGCGCCCGCAGTCTTCTCATCGCCTCGACCGGGTCGGGACGGTGGAAGATGGACGAGCCGGCCACAATCGTGTCGGCCCCCGCGCTGACGGCCCGCTCGACCGTCTCTTCATCGAGGCCGCCGTCGATCTCGATCCGCTGATGATCGCCCAGCAGCTCGCGAAGGCGTTCGACCTTCGGCAGTACGTCGTCAATGAATGCCTGCCCGCCGAAGCCCGGCCAGACGCTCATCACCAGCACGATGTCGACCAACGGCAAGATGTCTTCGATCACCGCGACGTCGGTGCCCGGATTGATCGAGACGCCCACGGACTTGGAATGCATGCGAATCTCGGCGATCACGTCCTGGGGCCGGTCGCTCACCTCCGCGTGAAAGGTGATCGAGTCGCATCCGGCGCCGGCGAATGCTTCGACGTATCGCCGTGGCTCGGCGATCATCAGGTGGGCGTCGAAGAAGAGACGCGAACGGCCGCGCAGACTCTTGATAACGGCCGGCCCGAACGAGATGTTGGGCACAAAGTGCCCGTCCATGACATCCAGGTGCAGAAGGTCGGCGCCGCCGTCCTCAACCAGCTTCACCTGCTGAGCCAGTCGCGAGAAGTCCGCCGCCAGCAGCGAGGGGGCGATGCGTATTCCGGGCGTCGCAAGCGCGAACGGCGCTTGCGGTCCTTGCGGCACAGCCGTTGTCGTTTTCTTCCCGGTCACCATTGCAGTCGGTCCCGGCTCAGGCGTCGTCCAGGACCTCGAGTGGAGCGAACTTCTTTCCTTCCAGGAACTCCAGGGAGGCCCCTCCTCCGGTGGAGATGTGGCTCATGCGATCGGCCAATCCTGCCTTCTCCACTGCCGCCGCGCTGTCCCCACCGCCGATCACACTGACCGCGCCCTTGTCCGTGGCCCTGGCCACAGCCTCGGCGATGGCCATTGTACCCTTATCGAACGGAGGAATCTCGAAGACGCCCATCGGTCCATTCCATACGATCGTGCCCGCGGACGCAATAATACGGCTGTAAATCTTTATGGCGCTTGGACCTATGTCCACGCCCATCCTGCCCGACGGTATCTCACCGGCAACGGTCTGATACAGGGCGCCGGGCTTCAATTCCGTCGCCACGACGGAATCCTCGGGCAACTGGATTCTATCCCCGGCCTCTTCCAGAAGCCGCTGGGCCTCCAGGATGAAGTCCTTCTCAATACGGCTTTCACCTACCCCGATCCCGTCGGCCTCCAGGAAGGTGTAGGCCATGGCGCCCCCGATGAGGATGCGGTCGCATTTGCGCAACAGGTTCTCGATGACGCCGAGTTTGTCGGAGACTTTGGCCCCGCCGAGAATCGCGACGAACGGCCTTTTCGGCTCGCGAACCGTGTCGCCCAGAAACTTCAGCTCCTTCTGGATCAGGTAGCCGACGACGCGCGGCTTGCCCTCCATCTGCTGCGGGACGGTCAGCATGCTGGCGTTGTCGCGGTGGCAGGTGCCGAACGCGTCGTTGACGTACACGTCGGCGATTTCCGCGAGCGAGCGGGCGAAGTCGTCCTTGCGGTTGCGGAGCGAGGCGTCCTCTTTGGCCTTCTTGTCCTTGATAGTCTCTTCCTCGTGGAACCGCAGGTTCTCGAGGAGGAGGCATTGGCCGTCCTTCAGCGACTCGGCCATCCTGCGGACCTCCGGACCGACGCAGTCGGGGGCCATCTTCACATCCTGTTTGAGGATTTCGGACAGGCGGCGGGCAACGGGAGCGAGCGAGTACATGTCGTCGGGCGCGCCTTCCGGGCGGCCGAGGTGGCTCATGAGGATCAAGCGGCCGCCGCTATCGAGGATTTTGCGGATGGTCGGCATGGCCGCCTGGATGCGGCGATCGTCCGTGATGTTGCGATCATCGTCGAGCGGCACGTTGAAGTCGGCGCGCATGAGCACGCGCTTGCCCGAGAAGTTGACACTGTCGACAGTCTTCTTGGCCATGGCCGGTGTTCCTTAAACGATGACAAGAGCTTGCCAACTGAAAAGCGGCCGGTAAGGAACCGACCGCTGTACGGGCATCGAATGCAGGCACGACGAAGCTCAGATGTTGGCCACGAGCTTGATGAGGTCGGCGGTTCGCATGGAATAGCCCCACTCGTTGTCGTACCAGGCGACGACCTTGACCATGTTGCCGCCGTCCGGCGGCATCGTCATGGTGCTCAGGGCGTCGATGATGCTGCTGTGTGGATTGCCGATGATGTCGCTGCTGACGATCGGATCCTCGCAGAACTCCATGATGCCCTTCATGGGCCCGCTCGCGGCACTTTTCAGCGCGGCGTTGATCTCGACCGCAGTGGCCTTCTTTTCGAGGTTGGCGACCAGGTCCGTCACGGAAGCGCACGCCACGGGGACGCGCAGGGCGAAACCGTTGAGCTTGCCATTCAAATCGGGAATAACCTTGCCGACCGCTCGCGCAGCACCGGTGGTCGTGGGAATGATGTTCTGGGCCGCTGCGCGGGCGCGCCGCGGATCCTTGTGAATCTGATCGGCGGTGTGCTGATCGTTCGTGTAGGCGTGCACGGTGGTCATGAGACCCTCTTTGATGCCCCAGGTATCGTGGAGCACCTTGGCGAGCGGCGCCAGGCAGTTCGTCGTGCAGCTCGCGTTCGACAGGCACTTGTGATCGGCGTTGATTTTCTTCTCGTTGACGCCGAGGACCACGGTCAGATCGGGCTCGTCCTTCGCCGGAGCGCTGAGGACGACTTTTCTGGCGCCGGCCTTGAGGTGGTCGCCATAGCCGCCTTTCTCCGACTCGCGGCGCGTGAATACGCCGGTCGATTCCAGGGCGACGTCGACGCCGAGCTCCTTCCAGGGGAGCTTGGCCGGACTCTTTTCCGACAGGACCTTGATCTTGCGGCCGTCGACGACCAGGCTCTCACCTTCGGCGGACACATTTCCGCGGTATCTGCCGTGAACGGTGTCGTACTTGAGCAGGAGCGCCAGGGCGTTGGCGTCGGCCAGATCGTTGACCGCCATAATCTCAAATTCGCTGGCCCGCTGAGCCATCGCCCGGAACGCGAGCCGCCCGATCCGTCCGAAGCCGTTTATGCCCACTTTAACTGCCATGACTCGTTTTCTCCGTGGATGATGGCGTGCAGGTGGTATTTTGACCGCACAAATTCGGGTGAATGGTAGACCTGGGAAGGAAGACGGTCAAGCGGCCGGACGGCATCCCTCGCTGCCCGAGCGGTCGCCCGCCGGCGTCAGGAATTCCCGTCAGTTGCCGTTGAATGGTCGCGGCAGAAAAGCCTCGGATGTGACTGACGCCGAACCCTTCACGATCCAGTCGCGCAGCATCGCGGCGGCGATCGGCGCGTACGAGAGCCCTGTTTTGAAATGGCCCGCTGCGATGACCAGGCCATCGCAGTCGGGGACAGGCCCCATGATGGGAACGTGGAACTCCGGCTCCGGGCGCAAGCCGGCCCAGGTTCGCAGCACGCCGGCGTCACCGAGCGCGGGAACGAGTTGCAGCGCTCCGGCCGCCAACGTGGCCACACCTGTTGCCGTCACCCGACAATCGAAGCCCGTTTCCCGCTCCGTGGTCGAGCCGACCAGCACCTCGCCGTCGGCAGCCGGCAACAGGTAGCTGCTGCGACGCTTGATGATGTGACGCAGGGGGCGGCCGCGCACCTGCAATGCCATGGCCTGTCCCTTGGTCGGATGAACGGGCGCGCAACGGGCCAGCTCGGGAGCGATAGACGGTGTCCAAGCGCCGGCCGCCACCAGCACGACGCGCGGCGCCAGCCGTTCACTGGCGACGCGAACCGCCGACACTCGGCAACTCCTGAAGCTCAGGCCGGTGACCGCCTGCCCCTCGCGGATATCCACTCCGGCGCGACGACACGCCGCAACGAGCGCCGACATGAGGGCGGCTACGGAAACCTGCGCCGAGACGCGGCACAAGCGGGCGCCAAGCTCGTCGCACACCGCGGCGGGCTCCAACTCTCGAACCTCCGCCGGGCTCAATATCCGCACGGGCGGATCCCCATCCGGCGACGGCCAATCGGTGGCAGCGGCCCGGGCTTCGGCGATGGCCTGGTCGCGACGTTGCACACTATGCAGCAGGTCCAGGCTGCCGCACCGCTCGTAGCCGACGTCCACGCCCGTCGCGTCGCGCAGCTCGGCGGCAAACGCCGGCCAGGACCAGAGACTCTCGCGCTGGAACGACTGCTTGGGCCGCCGATGGAGAGGGCTCGGCGGCATCAGCGCGCCGAGCGAGGCGAGGCTGGCGCCTGCACCGCAGGCGTCGCGCTCGAGCAGAACGACGCTCAACCCATCCTGCGCGAGTCGCCAGGCACACGACAGGCCGATGACTCCGCCACCGATCACCGCAACGTCGGGCGTTGAAGACATGAGCTGATCCTACGGAATGCTGACGACACGGTCGAACATCCCCCAAAGACGCGGCGCGCCCGGCGCCGGCCCGGCCAGCCGCGGTAATCATGTTATCGGTCGCTGTCTTTTTGATTCAAGCGCTGCCCGTGCGGGCCGATAGCAACGATAGCTGTGAATGATATGCGCCGGTGCAATGACCGAAAACTGAGGCACGTGGTGAACTCATGACAGACGCGATCCGTATCTGCTTGTTCGATGCCACCGGGCTCAAGGACCCGCCCTTTCAGCAGCCGTTCCAGAAACTGTCGCACGTTCAGATCGTCGGTCTGGCGACCGGTTGGGAGGAGTTGCGGGATTGGCTGCGGCACACTTGCGTGGACATCGTGGCCATCAATCTGGACGACGCGAAGGGCCAGGGGCTGGAGGCGGTATCGAAGACCGTCCAGATCGCACCGGGATGCAGCATTCTGGGGCTGAGTGGGCAAACCGATCCCGCGCACATCATTCAGGCCATGCGTGCCGGCTGCAGCCAGTTCGTTCCCTGGCCTGTGGATATTGAAGATCTGAAGACGGCCGTCGGCCGCATCCGCGCGATGCGCAAGGGGTCGTTGCATTCGTCGAGGCGCATCTGCGTCATTGGTTCGTCCGGCGGCGTGGGGGCGACGATGGTCGCGTGCAACCTGGCAATCGAACTGGGACACCTCACCGATCGGCGGTGCGCACTCGTGGATATGAACCTGGAATTCGGCGACGTCGGCTGTGCCTTCGACTGCACGCCTCGGTACAGCATCGCCGACGTGTGCAGGGACGGCGTTGACGCCGACCATCTGCTGATCAGCAAGGCGATCCACGAGCTACCCTCTAATCTCGCGGTCATGGCCCGGCCGGAGGAGATCGAGCAGGCCCGGCACGTCACGCCGGAAGGCGTGCAGGCGATGCTTTGCGTGATGAGCGAGCTCTACCCCTACATCGTGGTGGACCTCCCGCGGACGTTCAGTTTCCTGAGCGCCGCCGCCGTCGCGCAGGCGGACCGCTCCCTGATCATCACGCAGCCGAACGTGACGAGCATCCGCAACGCGACGCGGATCTATCGATGCCTTTTGCAGATGGGGGCGGAAGACGATCGCGTGGAGATCGTTTTGAACCGCTGCAAGGCGAGCTTCGAGCGCATCTCGCCGGACGATATTAAGGCCCACTTCAGGCGGCCGGTTTTCGCGATGATTCCCAACGACTATCGACGCGTGCAAAGCGCGCTCGACCTTGGCCATCCGGTCATGAAGGACTCTCCGAACAGCCCCGCCCGCCTGGCCATTCAGGACATGGCCCGCAAGATCGCCGGAGAGCAGGCGACGGCGGAGGATCCAGCCGCCGCTGGCGGACTATGGGGCAAGCTGCTGGGCCGCGGATCGCGCCCCCGCGAGTAGGCTCGCCATGAGCGACGCGCCGCATTCCGACCGGGCTCATTCGTCTGTGGATTCAAGTCGCGACAGCACCAGTCGCTGCGCGTCCGGATTGACGCGGTAGACGAAGTTCCGCAGGAAGCTGCCGCCGAGAAGTGGCGGCGCATCGGCCATGTCCGCCGGCATGACGACGCAATCCACATTCTCCACCGTGAACCGGCCCACGCCGACGGACTTCAGTTGGATGAGCTTCGCGTCGACGTTGCGCCCATCCGCGAGAGACATCGTCATCGTGGGATCCGCGTCCGTCAGAGCGATGCCGAGCCGGGTCGCCAGAGAGGACGGGATGGAGACGAACGACGCCCCCGTGTCGAGCACCATGGTCTCCTTCAGGTTGCCGTTCAGCTTGACATCGATCAGGAAGACCTCTCCCCGGCGGTCAAGCTCGATGACGTCGTTGCGTACGGCCTTCTCCAACTCGGCCAGTTGCTTTTCGTAGCGCTGGAAGACGCGGCGTGGCCCGAGGTGGACCTTCCGGCCGGTGGTGTCGCGCAGTTCGTCGATCGCGGCAATCACCTCTTGGTCGCTCGCCAGCTTTTCGTAGTCGGCCCTGGCCTGCTCAACGAGGACGCGCAGGTCGAGAAGCTTCTCATTGTAGGCTTCGGTCGCGTCGCCGATACGGCGGCGCAGCTCGTCGCCCTGGCTGTCGCTGTTGAGCTGTCGCGTAAGCAGCGTGATCCGGTCGGTGAGCTCGAGTAAGTGCACGCCCATCGCCGCAAGCTGCTCCTCGTTTTGCGCGCGCAGCAGCATCATCGTGGTTTGCCTGCGCTCGGCGACGGCCGCGTCGCGCGCATTCTGTATGTCCGCCGCGATTTTGTCGTGCCTGGCTTTTTCCTTGCGACAGGCGTCGATCTCGCGTTTAAGCGGCTCGACGGCCTCGAGCCCGGCCGCCAGTTTTTTCTCCGCGGGAAGAACGAAGTACGACCCGATGCGCTGGAGCCCGCGCTGCTGCAGAAGTCGCTCGGCGGAATCCTCGTCCGCGAGCGCCGCTGCACCGGCCGCCAGACCGACCGCAACCGTCACCACAATGGTCAGATGCGCCAGCAGTTTGCGTTGCATCGTACAAGCCTCGCCATCGTTGAGGACACGCCGCAGGAATGAGGGGGTCGTAACCTCGCCACCAGTATACGAAAACCACCCCGGCGTGGGACATTCCATCGGAACGCGTGCCTGCGCCGCTGGCGGGCAATGGACGTGCTGTGGAGTCGGTTGCTCAGCCGGCCGTGAGGTTCTGCACCGCCTGATGGGCGGCGGGTACGACCGATGTCTTCACCGGGCGAGCCGGCTCGGGAAGCTTCAGATCCTGGAGGACTTCGGCCAATTGCTGCCGCACTTCAAACGCCCGCTGGCGTTTGGTTACGCGGCGCTTGCCGACCGTGGCAACCAGCTTCTCGTAGACCAGCAGCCTGTCGATAATGGCCAGCATGACGCTGGCCGTGCGCGGCGACACAACGCCGAGACGGACCTCGCGATACAGGCTGTCGAGGGCGGTGGCGATTCCATCGACGCTGTTGAGCGACTTGACGAAGCCATCGGGCAGGAGGGCGAGCTGCCGTTTCTTGTCCTCTCGCTTCAAGCGAGCGCGCTCGCGAATCTGCGCTGCGATCTCGGGATCGTGGAAGTTGCAGAACTCGGAACCGCGGGCGCGCCGGCAACGACAACGTCGACCAATCCGCGTCAATGCGGAACAGCGATCTTCCGCCTGGATGCTGCGAAGCCTGCGCGTCGTAACGGCGCGCACCACACCGGACTTGGTAGAGGACTGTTGTGGTTTCTTACCGCCAACGGCTTCCCAAAGAAGCATGACGCGACTCCGTTCGCTGATGTGCTCGATCCGTCCACCCACAGCATACCCGCGGCGGCCGGCGCATCAAGCGCAAAGATCGGCGGGCCGCACCGCGGTTGTGAATTGCCGGCCGAGAAATCTGTGAGATTCGCGGCCACCCTCTGCCCGGACCCGAGGGCGGCACGAGGGATAACAACCGACTCAGGCCGTCGCCGGCGCCGCGCTCGTCGCCGGCGCCCGTTCGTGCGCTGCCTCCGCGGCCGGCTGCTCGGCCTCGAAGTACGTGAACGATTCCGGCCGCTCCTCGCCAAAGCGGACGAGGCGGGCGCTGTTGAAGATCACGATGGCGGTGGCGATCGTGTGAAGAATCGCCGCCCACACCGGGTTGATCTTGCCCCAGATGGCCAGCGTTTGCGTCACGACGATGAAGGCCACGCCGAAGATAAGATTCTGCCAGATCACCTTCGTCGCGCTGCGCGACAACCGGATCAGGAATGGCAGGCGGCTCAGGTCGTTATTCAGCAACGCCACGGATGCCGAGTTGATGGCCACGTCACTGCCCGCGGCGCCCATGGCGACACCCAGGTCGCCCGCCGCGAGGGCTGGCGCGTCGTTGACGCCGTCGCCAACCACCATCACGCGGTGGCCGCGGTCTTTCAGCTCATCGACGAGGGCCAGCTTCTGGGCCGGCAGGACCTCGGCCTGCACGTCGGAGCAGCCCATCTCGCCGGCGACGCGCTTGGCTACCGACCACTTGTCACCCGTAACCATGGTTAACTGGCGGACGCCGAGCTCCCGCAGTTCGTCAATGGCGGCGCGGGCGTCAGAGCGGGTCTTGTCCTCGAGGCCGATCCAGCCGATGCAGCGGCCGCCGCTGGCGACGTAGAGCACGCTGACACCGTCCGGCTCCGCGTATGCCGGGTCGTTCGCCGGGCTCATGTCGACGCCGCGATCCTCCATCCAACTTCGGCGGCCGACGAGCACGCTCGTCCCGTCGAGGCGGGCGGTGACGCCACGGCCCATCACCTCCTCGAAATTGGAGGCATCGGCGAGGGTGATTTGTGCCTGGCGGGCGATGCCCACGACCGCTCGGGCCGCCGGGTGCTTGCTCAATTGCTCGGCGGATGCGGCGGCATGAAGCAGCTCGGCGCCGTCCACTCCCTCGACCGGCCGCAACTGGGTAACGGAAAGCTCACCGGTGGTAAGCGTACCGGTCTTGTCGAGGACGACGGCCGTCAGGTTGCGGGCGTGCTCGAGGTGGATGACGTTCTTGACCAGGATGCCGAGGCGCGCCGCGCAGCTCAACGCCGCGACCATCGCCGTCGGCGTGGCCAGCACCAACGCGCACGGGCAGGCGACGATCAGCATCGTGATCGCCTTCTCCATCCCCTGCGACTTGTCCGCCGAGAAGAACCAGACGATGGCGGCCAGCATGATGATCGTCGGCGTGTACCAGCCCGCGTAGCGGTCGATCAGGCGCATCAGCGGCAGGCGGGTCTTTTCCGCCTCGAGAATCAGCGACTGCACGCGGCCGAGCGTGGTATCCGAGCCGGCCTTGGACACGCGAATGTCGAGGGCGCCGGTGAGGTTCGTCGTGCCGCCGAAGACTTCGTCATCCTGCTGCTTGTCGACCGGCAGGGACTCCCCGGTGATGTTGGCCTGGTTGACCGTCGATTCGCCGCTGATGATCTGGCCGTCGGCAGGGATGTTGTCGCCGGGTCGGACGCGCACGATATGGCCCGGCTTGAGGTATCGCGATTCGACGACCTGCTCGTTGCCTTCCTCATCGATCACGTGGGCCTTGTCGGGCGTCAGCCGCAGCAGAGACTCGATGGATGCCCTTGCCCCGAGGGCGGTTCGCGTTTCGATGAGGTTCGAGATGATCATGAAGAAGGCGATGATGCCTGCTTCCTGGTAGGCGCCGATGGCGATGGCGGCGGCGATGGCCATGGCGACGAGTTCGTCCATGTGCATCTCGCCGTGCGCCAGGTGCTTGATCGCGTGCCACACGAGAGGGAAACCGAGCAGAACGGCTCCGACAAGGGCGAGCATGTCGGAATAGGGGTTGACGAGGTCGCCCTGGGCGTTGCGAATGGGTGACTCGAAGAGGTATTCCGCCACGAAGGAGCTGACGACGAGCATACCGCCGAGCAGGGTTGCTATAAGCAGGGCGCTGGCCCGGCCGGTCTCGGCCTGCACGGAGCTCTTGAAGTCAAAGTGAGCGTGAGCCATTCGGTCTTGATCTCCCGTCAGGAGCAGGGGTTAGGTCAGCCGGAGGGCCGATGACAACGGTCGGCCAGAGCCGGCGGGGGCACGAGTATCGCACGACAGCGACACGAGTCAAACGGGGTTCTCTCTCGTCTTCCGGAGCCGGAAGCGCCATAGGGCGAAGGTTGTCACGACGATGCGCTTTGCGGTCAGCGATGAAACCATCGCTCCTCCCAGGGCAGGCGCCCGATGTTGCCAACGGATTGCCGGCCACTAATGTCGCGGCGAGCGCGGACGGTCACCCTCCTGTCGCTGGTGGTACGCCCCTGCGGAGGCTGTGGTTCGGCAGGAACGCCCTCTGGCGACAGGGCGGCGGCCATCAGGGTCCGTTCGACAGGGTTGAAGCACCGTCGCAGTGGCACTCCGGGGGCCCCGTGCCCCTTGCCACTCATCAGCGAGGCGATGTTCGCCGATAGATGGCTCCCTGGGGGATATTATAGGACGTATGCCTGAGAGGCTACGCGCCGAATTTCTGGAGCCGGCCTGCGTGAGCCAGCGCCTGCACCATCAGCAGCTTGGCAGGGAAGCGCCCCAGGCCCCCGCGGAGGCAGTGGGACTCGCCGAACTCGGTCGCGGCGTCCGGACGGCACGAGTCCGCCGCCAGCAGTACCGGCACGGGATGCCAGCTATGGCTGCGGAGCTTGGCCGGCGTGCTGTGGTCGCCGGTGACGATCAGAACGTCGGGCTTGAGCGCCCACACGTCCGGAATTCGCGCGTCGAGCTCCTCGACGCGCTTGACCTTCGCGTCGAAGTTGCCGTCCTCCCCCGTGCTGTCCGTGTACTTGAAGTGCAGGAAGAAGAAATCGTGTGAATCCCAGTTTTTACGCAACGCCGCGATCTGCTCATCGAGATTTGTGACGTCAGAGAGCACGTCCATGCCAACGAGCCGAGCCAGCCCGCGGTACATCGGGTAGACGGCCGCGGCGAGAGATTTCAGGCCGTAGACCTCATGCATCGTGGGGATGGGCGGCTTTCGGGCGATCCCGCGTAGCGTAATCATGTTTGCCGGGTGGTCACCCTCCAGAATCTTGCTTGCCTGGCGGATGAACTCGGCGGCGACTTTCGCGGTGCGCTGCGACGCTTCGTTTCGCGCCTTCGGCTCAAGCGGCTTCGCACCGGTCCGCTGGGGGTCGGTGTCGTCCACCTCCCCTTCCAGCTCCTCGCCACGGAACACGACAACGAACCGGTACTCCCGGACGGGCTCCACGAAGACCTTCACGCCTTCGATTTCAATGCGGCGCATCTTCTCGACAAGCTTTACACTCGCCTCTGTCGCGATCCGGCCGGCGCGCCGGTCCGTGATTATGCCTTTCTCGTCAACCGTGCAGAAGTTCCCGCGGATGGCGATGTCCTTTGGGCCGAGATCGAAGTCGATTCCCAGCGCCTCGAGCACGCCACGGCCGATCTGATGCTGGATCGGGTCGTAGCCGAAAAGGCCGAGATGACCCGGCCCGCTGCCCGGAGCGATACCGGGCATGACCGGATCCATCAGGCCGCACACGTTGTTTTTCACGAGGTCATTAAGATTGGGAGTTCGGGCCGCTTCGAGTTCGGTGAGGCCGCCGGGGGCCTGGGGGAGTCCGCCGAGTCCGTCGGCGACGACGAGGACGATCTTCGTTGCGTTCTCGACTCGAAGGCTGCGCGTCAGTTCATGCGTGTCCATCGTGGTTCCCCTGTTGGTTGTCCGCGGGATATTCCGCCCATTGTAGCGCGGTGAGCGGAGGCCGTCACGAAGACCGATGCGGCGATCGCAAGTCGGTTCTTGTCAGGGACGTTCCAAGTGTGTCCAGTCATGTTGACGGTTAGCGCGGCTGACCATAGCATCCGGCTCTTCGGCGCTGGGGCAGGCCAACCAGCCCCCGGAGATGGTTTCCGCGCGGCGAGAGTGGCCGGGAGGGACATGAAAATACGTGTTCGCCATCATCTCTGACATCCATGCGAACGTCGAAGCCCTGCGGACGGTGATGGCGGAGATTGACCGGCGTCAAATCAAGACGGTTTTCTGCCTGGGCGACATCGTAGGCTACGGCGCCAGCCCGCGGGAATGCCTCGACATCGTCATCGAGCGGTGCGAGATGTCCGTCTGCGGCAACCACGACCATGCCTGCTTCTACGAGCCGTTCAACTTCAACGTCAGCGCCGAACGGGCGTGCTATTGGACTCGGCAGGTCTTCGAGGACGAACCCGAGAAAACGCTGCGCGACCGGCGGTGGGAGTTTCTCGGCAAACTTCCGATCCGGCACGAGGCCAGGAACCTCCTGATGGTGCACGCCTCGCCCCGGCGACCGGTCAACGAGTACCTGTTCACCGAGGACGTATACACGAATCCGAGCAAAATCCTGGCCAATTTCGAGCGACTGGAAGAGCAGCACAAGGCGTGCGTCGTCGGGCACACGCACGTGCCCGGCGTATTCCTCGACGACCCGTATTTCGACCCGCCGGGCGAGCTGCGCGAGCCGAACTTCTACACGATCACCGAGGATGAGAAGGCCATCATCAACGTCGGCAGCGTCGGCCAACCGCGCGACAGGGACGTTCGAACCTGCTTCGTGATCGTACATGAGAAGGGAGAGCCCGTGCCGTATCCCGAGGACGTCGGCCCGGGCGACGTGGACCCGACCGAAGACGGCTACATCGCAACGGTCGAGTTCGTCCGCCTGGAGTATGATGTTCAGTCGGCGGTGCAGAGGATTCTCGACGTTCCGGAGTTGGACGACTTCCTGGGATACCGGCTGCTTGAGGGCCGCTAGTAACGTCAGTAACACTGGCTGTGCTTACAGCTCCGCGGCGCGTGAGCTGATGCCCCGGCGCGGCGCCTGGGGCCGGCTCGCCGTGTTGGATCAAAATGGATAACAAGAACTTCTTCCGCGCCCTGTTTTGGGCGCTCATCGTGTTCCTGCTCTGGCAGTGGATCGCTTTTCAGCTCTGGGGCCCCAAGAAGCCTCCGGCCGGAGCGAGCGCTTCCCCCCCACCGACCACCGCAACGGCTCCCGCCACCCAGCCAGCGGGCGTTGCGAAGGCGCGGACGCAGCCAGCAGCGCCGCACGCCGAGTTGCATCCTGTCGGCGCCGAAACCGCGGAGACGATGACCCTTGGCGAGATCGCCGGCCACAAGAAAAGCCCGTACCGGATGGAGGTGGACCTGACGAACATCGGCGCCGCCATCACCCGGCTGCGCTTGTCGGACTACCGCCAGAACGTCCAGACCGAGGATCGCTACGAGCTCCTGGCCCCGGAGACCGAAGGAGAGGAGCAACTGGATCAGCCTTGGCGATCCGTGGCGTTGGAGAAAATCGTCGTCGACGGCCGGGAGGTTCCCTTCACCGATGTGAAGTGGCACGCCCGGAAGGAGGAAGCCGCCGGTGCGCAGATTGCGCATTTCACAACTTCGATCGCCCAGGGCGACCAGCCGGTTCTGGAGTTGGAGCGCACGTACAGGCTTCCGGCGCAGCCCTTCAAGACGGGGCGGCATGATCTGTTTCTCAGCCTGGCGATCCGCAATCTCTCGAACGAGCCGCACGAAGTGATCGTGACCGAGCATGGGGCCGTCGGCATCGCCGCCGAGGGACGATTTCACCGGGACCAGACGGTCTACGGGGCGACGCTTCACCAGGGAAGCGTTCATCTCCAGACTCTCACGTTTGGCGATGTGGTGGCGGGCAAGAAGAACCTCGTGCTCTACGAGCGAGAGCCGGGCGCCAATCCGCTGCTGTGGTGGGCGACGGCGAACGTTTACTTCACGTTCACCCGGTGCCCGATCAATGCCGAAGCCACGCCTGACTCCGGCTGGGTCGCCCTGGTCGAAGGGGCCGATCTTGACCGAGTCGAGCGGACCATCGAGGACGTGACCACGCGGACGACCACCGTACCGCTCACGATTCCCGCGGGCGCGGAGAAGGTTCTGCACACCGCGGTCTACGCCGGCCCGAAGGACCGGGAGACGTTTAAGAACCCGGCCAACGCCGATTACGTCAAGCTCGACTACATGGCGCAGATCACCCACGGCTACGGTAGCTGCGCGTTCAATTTCCTCACGGACTGGATGATCGTCCTGCTGAACTGGCTCGAATCCGTCTTCCACAACTTCGGCGTGGCGATCTTCTTTCTCGTGATCATCGTGCGGGTCATTCTTCACCCCATCACGAAGAAGACCCAGGTGAACATGGTGAAGATGCAGCAGAGCATGGGATCTCTGCAGCCGAAGATGGAGGAGATCAAGAAGAAGTACGCCAACGACAACAAGCGCATCCAGGAAGAGACGATGAAGCTCTACCGGGAGGAGGGCATCAACCCGCTCACGCAGATGATGGGTTGCCTCCCCATGTTCCTGCAGATGCCCATCTGGATTGCCTTGTACGCCAGCCTGAGCAATAACGTCGCGATGCGCTGTCGGGGCTTCGTCTGGTGGATCAAGGACCTGACCGCGCCCGACTGCCTGGTGCCGCTCCAGCACGCGTTTCACGTGCCGATCTTCGGGTGGGAGATCCACTGCTTCAACCTGCTGCCGATCCTGGTGGGCGTGACCATGTTCGCCCAGCAGAAGCTGATGCCCAAGCCGAAGAAAACGGCTCAGGCCAGCAGCACGTCGCAGGCCCAGCAGGCGGAACAGATGCAGAAGATGATGCCCTACATGTCGCTGTTGATGATCATCATCTTCTACAAGTTCCCCAGCGGTCTGAATCTGTACATCATGACCAGTTCCCTGTTCGGGGCGCTCGAGCAGTGGTACATCCGCAAGCACATCCACAAGCAGGATCTCGAAGGGCCGCGGCCCAAGCCCCACCCGACGAAGCCCCGCTCCGGGCCGTCGCTGCTGGAACGGCTGCAGAAGAAGGCCGAAGAAGCGCAGAAGACGAGCAGCCATCGCGGAAAGAAGAATCGCTAAGCCCCCGACCGCGTTGACATACGGTCGTATCCTCGATTTTAATACACGTCCTGACAAACGGCGGCCCGACCGACCGTGGAGGTCATAGGCCCCTGCTCAGCGCGCGACTGCAACGGTCGCATCCAATGGTTGCCGCCGGTCCGCTCGAGCCCTGGAGAAGCACGATGATCCGCCGATGCCTCACGTTGATCTGCCTCGCCCTCCTTCTGCCGCTTTCGCTCGCAAGCTGCCAAAAGGAAAAAAGCACGCAAGCGGAAGTGATCGCGCCCAAATCGGAGACGCTCACCATCATCACGCCGCACAGTCAGCAGATTCGCGACGCGTTCGAAGTGGGCTTCTCCAACTGGTATCGCGAGAATCGCGGTGGCTACGTGACCATCGACTGGATCGTGCGCGGCACGCCCCAATGCGTGCAGTACATCGAAGACATCTTCAACGGCTCCGCCGGGCCGGCCGTGGCGAAGACGCCCGACCTCATGTTCGGCGGCGGCATCACCGACCACGAGGAGCTGGCCCGCAAGGATCGCTCGGCCCGCGTTGACCTCTCTGAAGCAATGACGGACATTCCCGCCGAGGTCCGCGGATTGCCGACCCGGCACCCGGACATGCGCTGGTTCGCCACGGGCCTGTCGAGCTTCGGTATCGTCTACAACGACGATATGTGCCGGCAGCGCGGCATCGACCCGCCGACCACGTGGGCCGATCTCGGCGACCCGCGCTTCCGCGGCTGGCTGGCAATTGCAGACCCTTCGCTGAGCGGCAGCCATCGCCAGGCGATGATGCTCGTCCTCGAAAGTGAGGGATGGAATGAGGGGTGGGGCACGCTCCTGCGCGCGCTGGCCAACACGCGGGCGCTGGCTCTCGGCAGCAATGACGTGCTTCGCCAGATCGAAAGCGGCATCCTGCTGGCCGGGTTCGCCGTCAACTTCGACGGCCTGGCCCTCGCCCATGCGACCGACGGCAAGATCCGGTACATCAACCCGCCCAACGCGACGGCCGTCTCGCCCGACGTCAGCAGCGTGCTGCGCTGCGCGTCAAACGCGCGGCTGGCCAGCGATTTCCTTCGTTACTGCCTGAGCACCGACGGGCAGCTCGCCTGGGGCGCCAAATCCGAGGAACACAACGCCTATGGTCCCACGCTGTACCACTACCCGATCGACCCGAAGATCTACACGGAATTCGCCGGCAAGCTGGCCGTCGCCGAGAATCCGTACGAGGTTGACTTCGGGATCAGTGCGGATCGTGTCGAGCGGGGGCAGCAGTACGTTCCGGCGCTAATCCCGCTTGTCGATGCCGCGTGCGGCGAGAATCACGTGCTCCTCCAGCAGGCATGGGAGGCAGTCGTCGACGCGGGCATGCCTCAGGACGCCCTCGCCGAACTGACGAAAGCGCCGATGGACGAGGCGGAGGCAATCGAGGCGGGCAAGAAGCTCGAGAGCGCCGGCCCCGAAGAGGCGGCTCGCACGCGTGAGGAATGGTCAACCATGTTCCGAGATCGCTACGAGCACGTGCTGGAAATGGTCAACGGCCAGAAGGCCCCGTCCTCCCTATGACCGGCAGCTCGAACAGGTCGTGAGACGGCAGCCGTGGCTCGGGTTTCCTTGAGGGGCCGAAGAACCGGTTCCACCAGATCGCGAACGCCTGTATCTGGCGGTTGAGCTTGTCCATCAGCTCCGGATTGCGCTGATCCGCGTAGTAACGCAGCGGCCGAGCCTGAAGGGTTACCTCGACCTGCTTGATGTCCCCTCCGCGAATGACCGCGAGCGTCACTTTTCCGCCGGCGCCTTTCTCCTGAATGATGGTGGGGAAATCATCCTCGCTGGCGTCGTCAGGAAGGTGGCGACCGTCAACGGCAATGATGCGATCGCCCGGCAGAAGCAGCGATACCGCCGCGGTGCCGGGCTGCACGCCGGTCACACGGATGGCCAACAGGCCGCCCGGTGACCGTCGGATGGGCGACGGAACGTACTGGATTCCCAGAAACCCGTAGTGCTTGTAGAGCGTGTGCCAGAGGAACTGCTCGCGAACGATTTTCTCGATTCGCAAGCGGACTTCGTAGTCATCCGTCGCGCGAAATGCTTCCGCCAGCGCGGCGAAGGCGCCCGGCCCGATTGCGGAGAGCGCTTGCGTCGCCGCCTCGCGCTCGTCGTATTCGAGACTGCCGAGTTGCTTGATGAGAGCTGCAACCTTCGCCTTGTCGGCTTCGGCGAATCCCAGGTCGATCGACGACTCGTCGATGATCGCGGGCGCCGCAGGCTCAGCGGGGGCCTGAGCCCACGCGGCGCACGGCAACGCCGCGCACAACAGGAAGACGAAACACAATCTGCCCACGGCCCGTTGAGCGTTCATCGCCGATCACGGCTTCCACACACGACTCTTCATGTCCCGGTAGGCTTCACTGCCGTCGTCGACGGCTTCCAACCGCTCGTGCAGCCGGCCGCTGGCATCGACGTATACGAGCGCCGTCGTCTGCCCCATCGGCCCGAGCTTGTTGCCTCGGCGGCTTCGCGTCCGGTACGGCCGGCGGAAATCGATGTCGACAATCCGCGCCCCCGTCTCGAACAGCACGGGAATCCGATCGCCGTTCGGCGGCACTTTCACCCGCGATTCCTTGCCCACCGGCTCGCCCACACTGACCGAGAAACTGTCGTCGAGCCACTGGCCGCGATACCACTTGAAAACCTGAACAGTCACCTCGCGGCGCTCTGCGCGCGACGACTTCACGAAGAAGTGCGTGTCCTCCGGGACGGTCACGAGATCGGAGGGCTCCGACCAGGGCCCGTCCAGCTCAACCTGCTCGGCGTCCTTCGCGTTCTCCAGCAGCGCCGGCTTGCCGCAGTACTGGTTAAAAATCCGGGGCCGCACGCGGTACTGATACGTCCGTCCGCCCTCGAGGGTGTCGTCGTGGGCCCAGAGGACCTGCACCGGCGAACGGCCCGCCGGTTTCTGCTCGGCGCAGGTAGCGCGAGCCTTCTCGAGGTCCTTGCCGAGGTCGTCGAGCTCCCGCTGCTGTCGCGACACCTTTCCCGGCTGATTGTAGGCGTCCTTGGTGATAAGGTCCCTGGCCTTGTCGAGAAGGCCCTTGGCCTTGTCGAGCTTGCAATCAGCAATCGCATTCTTGGCGTCGTCGAGCAGACCGGCCACGTCAAGCTGGCTCGTGTCCGCCGCGCCGCTGCACTCCGGATAGCGGCATTTGCAGTCCGGCTGCTGATAGTCGCAATCCATGACGAGGACGTCGTTCGAACCCAGCTTCGGATACTCCCACTGGTCGCCGTAGGCCGTCTGCGGAAACAGTGGCCGCATGAGGGCGAGCTGGTTCTCATCCTTGGAGATCAAGTCCTTGAACGCGACGACCTCCTGCCGATCCTCAGGACGGACGGCGCCGTCGATTACCTTCGGTGCGGGGTATTGCGGCGGCAGTCGCCGCGTCACCGGATCGATCGCCTGCCAGTCGGTGAAGCTGCCATCGGGACGCTGCTCCCGACGTTGGACTTCCAACCCGAGGAACAGCGCCTTCCAGGAGCTGGGGTCCCAGCCGGCTTCCTGGGCGCGACGCTCCTGCTCCTCGCGATTGAACAGGGCGTGAATGGTGACCCAGTTGATGTCGCGAAGGGACGCTTCCGTCTGACCGCCCGACGTTGAACTGCTGGTGAACGGCTCCGGGGGCGGCAGATAGGCCCCGCTTCGGCCCGAGGGTCCCACCTGCGGCTTCTCCGTCGCCGCGACCTGAATGAGCGGGCGCCGGTCGATCTGGTCGCCGCCCTTGAGCTCCGGCGGAACCGGGGCGTACATAACCGCTCTCGGCAGCTCAGGCGGGACCTTCGCCAGCTCGAGCGGGTCGCCCGCGAGCTGAATGTCCGGAAGGGGATCCTGCACTTCCTGTTCCTTGGGCTTTGCGGTCTGAAGCCGCTGGACCAGCCGCTCGGCCGCGTCTCTCAGCTTGCTGTCCACACCGGTCGGGCCGACCGGCTCGTCCGACTCGAGCGCCACCTTGTTCGGCGAGACGACGCCATAGGTGGCGACGACGAAGAGAAAGATCGCCGCGGCGGCGGCCAGCACGCCTTTTTCCAGGTGCCGCACAACGGGACCGACTGCTTGCTTGGCCATCTTGTCGATGCTCCTCAGATTGCTTGTCGATGCTGCTCGATCGCTGCCTGCTCCGCGGTCTCAGCGGTCAAGTCCCCTCCGTGCCCGGCGGCTGCGGTCGCTGCTTGTTCACGACCGTGAGAATCTCGTCCGGCATGAGCGGCAGGTACAGCTCGGAAAACATGACGGTCTCGAAGTCGATGGTGACCTCAATCAGCGGCTCATCCCCGTAGATTTTGCCCGTCCAGCTCTCGCTGGGCTCCTTCTTGACGTAGTCGACGCGCAGAGGTGTGTGGAACCGATCCTGGCACAGCCCGGCGATGATCGTGGGCAGGTCGCGAGCGTCCACGACCATCCTGATGGAAAACTGCAGCACTTCGTAGAGGTCGTTCGACTTGTCCTTCGTGAAGACGTTGTCGGCTGTGCCGGGCGGATACGCCCGGTCCCTGGTTGATTCGCTGCCGCGCCCCCCGCCGGCGCTATCGCCGATGTAATACGAGCTGAGCTGGATGGAATCCAGCTCCTTGATCGGCAGGTGGGCCACCCAGCGGTCCTTCTTCTCGAGCTTCTGCGCGGCGGCCTCGTTGATCCTGGCAATCGCGTCGACGATGTCGCGCTGAATCCAGATTTCCAACTGGGCGTACCACATGTCCGCGTTCCCAGGCGGCGACTCGGAATACATCGGCCCCCCGACGGCGGACACCGCGCTCTGGTTGAACGCATCCGCCGTCGCGTACATGTAGAGATGTTGCGCATTGCGAAGCGCCGCCCGGACGTCGGCGGACAATTCGCTCTTCGCCTTTTGCGGGCTCATGTTCAGCAGGTTGATGCGCGTGGCCTCTTCCGCCTCCATCAGGACCTTCTCCTCGTCGACCATGAGAGCGGTGGGCTCCGCGCCGGCCTGGAGTTTACCCAACCAGCTCCCGACCTCGGCCTGATAAGCACGCTGGAACTCCTTCTTGTCCGCCGCGGACGCGGAAGGAAACGCGCCGGGCACCAGCGGCTGGAACTCATCGAGCTTGCGCGCGAAGGCCATCGCCGTCTGGTAAGTCTGCTGAATCCGTTCGATTCGCTTTTGTTGGGCTGCGATCGCCGCCGGGTTCGGCGGCGTGCTCGACCGGGCCATGCTGGTGAGCCGCGAATGCAGCTCCGCCGCCTGCTGCATGCCGGACTGGACCTCCGACATGCTGGAGAGTCCCGCAAACGCAAGACCGATGCCCGCCGCGGCCAGGACCCCACAGATGATCTCGAAAAGATACCGCTTGATTATGTCGCGCACGATGGCCATGCACTAAGCTCCGTTCGTCCTTCGCCGGTTCTTCCTGGCGGAGACGTTCCTCACGTTCCCTGCTGCTCCGGCTTCTCCGGCAGATCCTGGAGAACAATGTCCATCGTCACCAGGAACTCCCAGTCACGGCTGATGTCCTCGCCCGTCAATGGATCCTTCGACGTATCCTGGCTCGGAGGAGGTGTGGGCTGTGGACCGCTGCGATCCCGATCCCATCCGCCGTAGTTTCCCCGACCGCCCGGCGGCGTGCGCCCGCTGCTCCGCTGCCCGCTCTCGTCGCCCGCCTTGGCGCTGACGAGGCCGACCTTGTCTACGTAGAAGCCGGCCTTCTCCTGCCGGCCGGTGTTCATCAGGTTGTTGATGAACGTCCGCTTCACGAAGAGTCCCGAGTCGGCGTTCGGCGTGCGGCAGCGCATGGTGATGATGAAGCCAGGTCGAGGCTGACCACCGTCGTTCTTGATCTGCTCGACGTTTCTCATGGTCTCCCACTCGTCCGGGATCGTCTCGTCGTCGACCTTGTCGGTGTAGACCGCTTTGAACGAGTCGATCCACATCTCCGGCCGCTGCGCCCGGTTGGCGGCGTCGCCGGCCTTTTTGAGCGCGGCGACATACTCGGCCCCATCCGTGGCGTCGGCCAGCGGTGCGGGCTGCGCGGGCAGGGCCTTGTGGATCGCATAGAGAATCTTCAGCCACATCGCCCGATTCTCGAGCAAGCGCGCGATCTGCTCCGTCTTTCGCTGGTCCTCTCCGCCCTGAGAGGTGAGCTGGTTGTATTCGCTTTGGAACGCTTGCGCCGCCGCCAGGGCCTCCTGGGCGAACCGACGCGGCGGCAGATTCTGCTGCGCTGCCGTCTCTATGAACTGTTGCGCGCCGGCCTCGTCGTTGAAGCGAAAGCTCGCGCTGCTGGCGCTCTGCTCGAGCACGTTGGCGTCGCTGTACTTGCGAAACCAGATGACGCCCGCCGCCAGCAGCAGGCACGCCGCAGCCGCGGCGAAGAACGCCCTCTTTTTCCGCCAGACCACTTGCTTGGCGATCTCCGGCGGCAGCAGGGTGCTGGTCACTTCCGCCTGCTGAAGTCCCTGCACGGCCAGCCCGTACGCTGTCGCGAAGCTGCCCGGGCTGCCTCCGTCCGTCTCCGGCATCTTGATCTTCTTGAACTTGTCCAGCCACTCGACGGGTAGTTGCAGGTTCTGCTGCAAGTACTTCTGAAGGCCGGGCAGCTGAAAAGCGCTGCCAATGCCCACGACCTTGCTCAGCTCCGCGTCGCGATGGGTGGCCGTGTAGAACCCGATCGAGCGTTGCAGCTCCTGCACGAGGTCGACGAAGACCGGCCGCATCGCCTGGAAGATCTGCCGGGCGTACTTGCTTGTCGCCGCCGTCCGCTTGAGCGTCTCCGCCTTGCTGAACGACAACTTGAACGCCTTGACCAGCGCCTCGGTGAAGTTGTTGCCGCCGACCTGGATCGTTCGCGTCCAGAGGCTGTGCTCCGTGGCGACCAGCAAATCGGTGTTGTCGGTGCCGATGTCGATCACGACGAGGTGGCCGTCGCCGAGCAGCCCGTCGAAGTGGAGCATGTTGTACACCGCCAGCGGGCTCGTCTGGACCGCCAGCGGCTCGAGATCGAACGGCGCAAAGTGCTGCAGGTGGTCGCGGATCAGCTCGCGTTTGATCGCGAAGATGCCGACCTCGATGTCCGGGCTCTCCGGCGCCTGGAACGTCTGGTAGTCCCAGACGACCTCGTCCATATCGAAGGGGATCTGCTGATCGGCCTCGTAACGGACGATGTCGGGGATTTTCTTTTTCTGCTCGAGCGGCGGCAGCTTGCTGAAGCGTGACAGGGTCTGCTGGCCGGGCACGCTGATCACGATCTTGTCGCCGCTGATATCGTTGTCGGAGAGGAACTTCTCGAGGGCGGCGGACCACAAGGCGTCGCGGTCCGCGTCGGGCTGGGTCATGATCTTGGCGTGCTCGACGTACTCGGCGGCGACAGCGTCAATCGTCTTGTCCGCCGCGATCCTCAGCTTCAGCGCCTTGAGCGCACTTTTGCCAACGTCGATGCCCCAGACGGTCTGTGGACCTGCCATCCATTCACTCCTTGCTTGCAGGCCGATTTAGTGCGTGGAAGCCGCAGCGCGTTTGCCGCGCCCGTCAGGCGGGCCTAGATTAACTTCACAATGCAGGGCAAGTATCGACTAAGCACTCTGGGCTGTAAAGTCAATCAGTACGAGTCCGAGCAACTGCGGGAGCTCCTCGAATCGCTGGGCATGCGCCCCGCACGAGAAGGCGAGCATGCCGATCTCGCCGTCGTCAACACGTGTGCCGTCACTTGCAGCGCCTCGGCCAAGAGCCGCCAGGCGGTTCGACGCCTGATCGGCGATGGTGCGACGGAAACCGTCGTCATCGGGTGTGACGCTTCCGCCGACCCCGGGTCTTTTGCGGCGATCCCGGGCGTTGTCCGCGTGCTGGGCCACGATACCGATGCTCTGGCCGAGATACGCAGGCTTATCGCCGGCGGATCCAGCAACGAGGATTCCCGAGGCTCGGGTCCCATAGGCAAGCCGGTGCGACTCGGCCTCCGGCTGGGAGGAGACACAGCCGCGAACCGAAAAACCCCGCACCGGCGCAATGATCCTACTAGCCAAAATAGTATTTCCCGGACCTTGCCCATTGTCAATTCAGAGGACGGCTTCTGCGTGCCGATCCGCGAATTCGCCGGCCACACCCGCGCTTTTCTCAAAATCCAGGACGGCTGCGACGCCCGCTGCACCTACTGCGTCATCCCCGGCCTCAGGACCTCGCTACGCTCGAAGCCCGTGGATGCCGTCGTCGCGGAGGCTTGTGGGCTCGTCGCCGCCGGACACCGGGAGATCGTGCTCACCGGCATCTACCTCGGCGCCTATGGACGACAGACCGCCATCCGCAGGCGTTTCGCGGCGGACGAAACACCGCTGGCAGCGCTGGTCCGGGCTCTCGGCAACGTCGAGGGGCTATGCCGTCTCCGGCTGTCGAGCCTCGAACCCGGCGATGTGGACGACGCCCTGCTGGAGTCGATGGCAAACTGCCGGGCCTGCGTGCCCCACTTGCATCTGCCTCTGCAGTCCGGCAGCCCGGACATTCTCCGCCGGATGAATCGCCAGTATTCGGTCGATGATTACATCAGCATGATCGACCGCGTGAATCGGACATTCGATCGGCCGGCCGTTTCGACGGACATCATCGTCGGCTTTCCCGGGGAGACCGACGCCATGTTCAGCCAATCGCTCGAAGTCGCCGACTACGCCCGGTTCTGCAAGATCCACGCGTTCCCGTTCAGTGCACGCCCCGGCACTGCGGCGGCGCGATGGGGCGGGCAGTTCGTTCACGGACACGCGGTCCGGGATAGAATGGACCGCTTACGGGAGGTCGAGCAGCGCCTGGCGGCCCAATACCGGGCGATGTTCGTCGGGGAAACCGTACGGGTTCTGATCGAGGAGTCGGGGCCCCACGGAAATTCCTCTGGGTCGGTCGCGGGAGGAGCGAACCCTGCATGTGGCCGGAGCGATCGCTACTTTGAGGTTTTCTTCGACGCGGAGAATGCGAAGCCGGGCGATGTAGCGCACGTCACCATCACACACACAACTGCTGGGAGGGCTCATGGACAGCTCGCGCCGCGCAGTTGATCGGCCGCCGGTGCGGTCCTCTCGACACCAGTGCTCGCTCTGGTTTATCGTTAAACAGAAAATCGAACGGCGTGTCTACAATGGCGTCAAGAGTCGCGTCTTTTATCAGTCGGGAGGCTGAAACATGAAGACGAACCGGGGAGAGTTGGCAATCGCACTCGTAGCATTGCTCGGTATGGCGATGGTGGCGCCCGCACAGGAGACATGCGTCTTCACGGACGACTTCGAGCGGCCCGTCAGCGCCACCGTCGGCAACGGATGGACCGAAGAGGAGGAGCAGAGCAGCGATATCCGGATCGTCATTTCCGGCGGCTATACGTACGTTCAGTTCGCCCCGGTGTCGAACACGATGAGCCTGGTGCGCAGCGGCATCGACATCATCGGCTGGTCCGACCTGACGCTCAGTTACGAATGGGGAACGTACGGCAGCGCGACGAGCGGGGAGAAACTGACTGTCGATTGGAAGCCCAGCGACGCTACGGACTGGATCAACGTCGGCACGTACGACGTTCCGCTCGACGACACCGGCGCGACAATTGACGACACGGTACCCATCGAGCCGGCCGCCGAGCAGACGAGAATAGATATTCGCTTTACCGCAGATATCAGCAGCAGAAACCGCGGCACGTTCCTTGACGGTATCTCGCTATGCGGGACGCTGCTCGATTGCAACACAAACAACATCAGCGACAGCCAGGACGTGGCGAGTGGGGCCAGTGCGGACTGCAACGCCAACGGCGTTCCGGACGAATGCGACATCGCCTCCGGCGAGAGCGAAGATACGAACGCCAATGGTATTCCGGATGAATGCGACGGTTGCGTCACCGACGCGGACTGCGATGACGGGCTGTTCTGCAACGGCGCGGAGGTGTGTCTGAGCACCGGCGAGTGCACCAACGGCGTTCTTCCCTGCGGGCCGGGGACTACCTGCGACGAGGAGAATGACCTGTGCCCGAGCGATCCTACACCCACGCCCACGCCAACACCAACGCCGACTCCAACGCCAACTCCCACGCCCACCGCTCAGCCATCGCCCACGCCGAAGCCGACAACAACCGGCTGTGGGGCCATTGGGCCGGCCGGTATAGGGTTGTTGCTCTTCACGCTGGGGCTCTGGCGGTTTAGACTCGTCGGCAGGCGGCGTGGCTAAGTCGCCCGGGCGGAGCGAATTTGTCGAGCAATAAGAGCCGATCAATCCAGACCGCCGCACCCGCGGCGCTGTTCGTTATCACGCTGCTTGCCACCAGCGGTTGCGCCGGACCGGGACCGAAGCTGTTTCCCGTGGGGCCGATCGAGCAATCGCGCGCGGCTGATGGTCGAACCGAGCGCCTGTACGATCTAGACGGCGACGGCCAGGCCGACTGGGTGGAAACGCTCGGGCCGGACGGGATGGTGGCGGCGCTGCGCTGGGACCCCGAAACGCCCCCAGAAGTATGGCCGCCCCTTACCGCCGGCACGCGCAACCTGCTGATCATCCTCGACAGCGTCCCGTTCGATATGGTACGCGAGATCCGCGACCAGGGGCGGTTCCGCCTGTTCTACCCGCCGGCGCGCATCGTCGCCCCTTTCCCCGTCATGACCGACCTGTCGCTGGACGAGTTCTTCGGCATCTCACCCACCCCGGCGATCGAGACGCAGTACTACAACGGCCGGAGGCTCACCAACGGTTACTGGAACTACGGGCAGGAGAGCAATTCACTCTGGCTTGACTTCGTCGATTATCACCTGCCCTACGCGATGCACATCGGCGCGTACCTGCACCCGCTGAAATGGTACGGCCACGAACTCCGGCGAATCGGCGAGCGGTACCAGCGCAGCGACAGCGATCCGTTCATCGGTTACTCGGTCGGGACTTCGGCGCTGGGAGCCAGCGAGGGACGCGACGGGCACCAGGCCGCTCTCGTACGGCTCGATCGCTTCTGCCAGCAGCTTGTGTATGAGTCCTCCGGCGGGATCAACATCACGTTGATGTCCGATCACGGACACAACCTCGTGTCCAGCCGGCTGATTCCTCTTCGCCAGGTACTCCACCAACTCGGCTATAGGGAGAACGAGCGACTGGCCGACTTCGGCGACGCGGTCGTGCCGGAGTTCGGCGTCGTGACCATGGCGGCAGTGTACACCACCGCACCGCGCGCCGTGGCGCGCGATCTCGTCGGGGTCGAGGGAATCGACCTGACGATGTACCGCGACAACGATGCCGTCGTCGTGCTCAGCCGAGACGGCGAGGCGACCGTCCGCAAGAGAGGCGATCAATACCGGTACACGCTGTCGTTCGGCGATCCGCTGAAGCTGAATGCGATCTTTGAGGAGCTCGCGCGGTCCCACCAGCTATCCGCGGAAGGCTACGCGGATGACCGCGTGCTCTTTGATGTGACGAAGGACCACGTTTACCCGGATGCCCTGCATCGCGTTTGGCGCGCGTTTCACGGCCTGATGAAGAGCACGCCCCACGTGCTCGTATCGGTCAAGGACGGGTGGCACTGCGGGGCCGAGCTGATGTCGGATGCACTCGATCTGGCCGCGGCACACGGCAATCTTGGATACCGCAGCACGTCCGGCTTCGCGATGAGCACGGCAGGGGCCCTTCCTCCGGTGGTACGGATGGAGGATCTGGCCGGCGCGCTGGCCGCCATCGGCGTTCCGATCCAGCGTTCGACCGGCGCGCCTCCGGATGCGGTGGCGCAGTCCCTCATTGTCCGGGCCCCGGGTATGGCGGCCCGGTGAAATACAGATCCGTACGGATGATGCTGGCGGCGTGCCGTCGGAATCGAAGAACGCGGTCCCGCTCGCGCATCAGATTTCTCTGTTCGGACCGCCCTCTCCACACCTGCTCGATCAAGGCGTCATCCACGTAATCGCGCCACCAGGCAGCGACGCGCTCGAGCTGCCCCATCGACGGGTCGGTAATGGCCAGGTCGAGGCTGACCGGCGAGCCGGCCGCGGCCACCACGGGCGCCGCTGTCTCGCGGAATGAATCCCAGGCCTGCATTCTCGTCGCTGAATCGCCGCCGGCAGCGGCGGACAGCAACACTTCCGCTGCCTGTCGATCGCCCGCCCGGAGCTTCTCCGCAGCGGCTTCGATGGCGCGGGCCGCGACAGGCACAACCGGCGGTGCGAGCTGCGCCGTCTCGGCCGGCGAACTGCGCTGGAACCGCAACGGCACGAGTCCGCATTCCTGGGATGAGGCGTAGAAACGATAGCTGCGCGACTCGAGCGGCTCGTGGAACGCGAACAGCAACTGGTGGACGCCCCGCTCATCGGCGTCGAGAACGCGCACGTCGAAGAGGTCGCCGCGCACTTCGTCATTCACCTTCAACGGCCCGCCGTTGCGCATCCCGTCGATCAGCAACCGCCCGAGGAATCCAGAGAAGTAAGGCTTGTCCACGATGGAGATCGAGAACCGCCGGTCGTCGATCTGCTCGAGCACGTAGGGTTGCTCCATTCCGAGAATCGACGGCGCGAATGTCAGCACGTGACACCGGACATCGCCGACCTGGTCCTTCCAGGCCTCATCCAGGCACGTCTTGACGTAGATGTCCGGGAAGGGAAGGTTGATGAAGAAGAGGTCGGTCGCGCCGCGCGGCGGTTCCAGTCGGGCGAGTGCCTGGAGCGGCACCTTGTCCGCCGCGATAACCGATCGCCACAGATTGATGTATACCGGTATGTAGCCGCACGTGACGGCGAGAAACCACACGGCGACGATCTTGGCCGCACGGTGCACGCGGCGGCCGGCAAGGCCCTCGCCCGCTCCGGCGCACAGGACCGTCCCGACGGCAAACGCCACGCCGCACAGATACCCGGTATGCGGCGTGGCCATCACCGGCACCATCGGCAGCACAGCCAGCAGCAGCCAAAGCGGCCAGATCCACCAGCCGCGGATCCGCCGGCAGGCCAGGTAATAGCTGATACCGAGAACGACGAGGATGCCCGCCATCAGCAGGCAGTCTCCCGGCACCTCGACAAAGGGATGCCGCCGTCCGGACGGCCCGACCAGCATGGGGGACAGCCAGATGGCCGCACACAGATAGTGCATCAGCTTGGCCAGGGCCCAGGCCGCGTAGCCTGCGCCGTCTGGTCGCTGCACGTAGACATCCGGTAGCGGGTAGTAATACAAGCCCAGCCGACAGACGAGGAAGCATGCGGCTACCGCACCGACGAGCGCGTAAGCCCCCAGCCTCGCTCGCGCGTGGTTCCAGCCGCCGAACGCCACGTCGAACGCCACGAAGATGGCCGGCAGCATGATGGCGTTCTCTCGCGACAGCAGCGCTGCCACCCACAGCAGCACCGCGACGGCGAACATGCCCGCCCGCATCCGCGGCGCGGTCGCAACGCCCCCGCCTGCGAAACCGACGGCTGGCTGTGGTCCGACGTTGAGCCGCGAAGCGCGAATGTAGCACAGCAGCGAGGCCAGCATGAGCACCGTTTGCAGAACGGCGTTCTGCGCCGCCAGCCAACCGACGGCGAACACGCTGTGGGCATAAACCACGAACAGCAAAGCGCCGACAACTGACCAGAACCGGTTTCGCGTCAGCAGCAGGCACAGGCTGTGTACAAGCAACGCCCCCAGGATGTGCAGGCCCACGCTCACCACGTGCTGAGCGACCGGACTTCCCCCGGAAAGATCGTGCGAGACCTTCATGAGCAGGACGGCGAAGGGACGCACGAACTGAAGGTGTACGGGCTTGTTCTGCCACCACAGTTCGACGAAGGACTTCGGATCGATGGTGGTCGCTTCGAGGAAGTCGGCGGCGGACCAGTGGGCCCGGCTGAGATACTGATCCTGCAAATGATCGTCGAGCGTGAAACCGGAAAAGATTGTCCAGCCATGTGCGGCCAGCGCCGTAGCGGCGATCGCCGCCCAGACGGCAAGTCGATAGCGCCAATCGGCGACGGCGCGCACGCCAGCCTGCGTAGCGCCGGCCCCGGAGAGCACGCTCGCGCCGGCGTCGCCTTCGCCCAGAGAATCCATAACTGTAGAGGCGTGACTCACTGCTGTTGACCGTTCTGCGCCGTCGCTGCCCGAAGCTGTTGCGCGATGCTCACGCCGTCGAGCGCTCCGGCGTACACAAGTCGATCACTCTCGCTGAGCAGATCGATGATGGTCGGCATGATGTCGACCAGCCGAGCGTAGGAAATCCGCGCCCCGCGCGGCAGGTCGACCCCTGCAAAATACATCGGCACGACCATGTCGGCAGCGACACAGGAGCCGTGCCCGCTCTTGTCGCCGGGCTCGAACGTCCAGCCCTTCTCGGCGAACGCGACAACGTCGCCCGCACGCCGGGAGTCGAACATCTCCACCACCTGCGGAACGAAATCGGGAAACCGCGACTCCGCGGTGGCCGCCAGCCACTCGCGCGATGCGTGCCACCCCCGGGCGACAAAGTCGGCAAGCCGCGGATCCGCGGCATAGCCGAGTAGTATACTCCCGTTTTCCTCGCCCTCGGCAGGGACGATTCTGTACTGCTTCACGCCATCCACCATACGGCGCTGCACGCGCGTGGACCCCGCATGCGTCGCCACCGCGATCTCATCCGGTCCGATCCGGTAGCACACCAGGGCAACGGCCTCCAGCTTGCAGAGCGGAACGATTCCGGACCGCGGCGAGTCGCACGCGAGCATGCGCAGGTGCTCGGGATCGACCGGCGTGCCCCACCCGTTGCGACCGCGAAGGTGGATGGCCATCCGGCGGAATGCGCCGTTCAGCACGACGGCGTCATAGTCATCCAGCCGGCGGAGCCTCGCAAGATAGTCGTCATCTGTAATCGTGCCTTCAAACACGCGGTAGCTCGTGTTCTGCCGCAACCACTCGGGTAGGTCGAATTCATGCTGAGTTTGATCGTGCCCGTGGTCGGTTACGAGCACGAAGTACGTCCTGTCGCCCATCCCGGCCTGCTCGATGCCGCCGATGATCTGGCCGATCGAATGATCGATGGTGCGCAGCGACGTGCGATACTCCTCGGAGTCCGAGCCGTAGTAGTGGGCCGTCTCGTCGTTCCCCGGGAAGTAGTTCCAGTACACCGCAGGCCAGCGACCCGCGCGATTCGCGAAGCGCGCAACGTCCGCGACGCATGTCCCCACGCGCCGGTCGGCCAACCAGTACTCGTGCCAGAAATAGTCGAGCCCGGTCGGCACCGCGTTGTCCTTCGTCCACGTCACGCCGCGGCGGGTGTGGAACTGGACGCTGACGGTCAGGACGTGCTCAAGCACCTCATAGAGCGTCGGCCGGTGAAAGTGCTGATTCACCGTGCGGTACGTGGATGGCGTGACGTAGTACCGCGCCGTGCAGGTATCCGGATCAAACCATCGGTTCCCGAGGACGCCGTGATGCCCGGGGTACAGTCCGGTTAGAAACGAGACCGAGGCGGCGTACGTGATGCTGGGCAGCACGGAGACGGCATGCTCGACGCCGACACCGCCTTCAATGAACCACCGGCGGATGTTCGGCAGATCGCCTTCGGCAAGCATGTCGTTGAGCCGGTGCTTGTCGAGGCCATCGACGAAGAAGACGACCACGGCCGACTTCGGCAGAACGACGTCGTCGTCCAGGCGGATGCGCTCGGCGCCCGCCGCGCAGCCGGCGGACACGAAGGCGATACACGTCAGCAAGCCCAGGATGAGAATCCGGCCGGCTCCACCGCGCCCACTACGTCTGGGATAATCGGTTGCAGACAACTGGCGAACTTCCTTCCGCTGAGCATCGGCCAACGCGCTCGCGACCGCACCGCAGGCGCGAAGGAGCGGAGTATAGACCGAAGCCCCTTGATGCTCCACCTTTGCACCCGGTTCCGCCGGCCGGCGACCGGACGGCTGCTGTGGCGAGTGCCCTGTTGCCTCGGCACGCCCGCTCCGCTAGAAAATGACCCCAGCAAATGGATGGCATTGGTAGCGGACACAGCGCGCGAGTCCGGCGGGAGGTAAAGGAAGTGCCCCATACGCCTGAGCGGGCGGGCAGCGCGGCTCGCGTCATGCCGGCGATCCTCGCGTCGGTGATCGCCGGCATCGGAACCGGCTGCCTCGCGGAGCGTTCGTTCGAGATGGAAGCAACCGATTATCAGCGTGTCGCAGCGCGGACCACGACACGGACCGCGGCTCTGACCACACGACAGTGGCTCCTGCGGACACACGAGCAACTGGCGTCGCTGCTGCCGCCGGCGCCGTCGGCCCTGCTGACCGAGAACCTTCTCGATGAGAATGGCAAGCCGACCGACGTGTTCGCGCACTTCGGCATGCGGCAGGAGTCCTTACAGAGCATCCTCGACAACTTCCGAGGGATTCGCTGCACGGCCCAGGCCGCGGCCCGCGGCTACTGCATCGACGAGCCGGCGCCGCCATGGTCGGGCTTCGAGGACGTGTGGATACCGGTGCTCGACGACCTGTCACTGTCCGGCCGGCTGGGCTATGCGATGGTCGATGGGCGGCCCAAGGACGCGGACTGCATCGTGCTGATGCCTGGACTGTACGGCGACAACGGTGTCCGCCGCACGCGCGACCTGGCGATTTTCCTGCGCGATTCCGGTTTTCACGTGCTGGCCCTCGAGCCTCGCGGGCACGGGCAGACCGAGGCTCGCTATCCGAAGAAGTACTGCACGTTCGGCGTCGGCGAGAGTGATGACTTGATGGCCGTATCCGATTGGCTGGAGGATCTGCCGCACGTTCAGCGCACCGGGCTGGTCGGCTACTGCTGGAGTTCGAACGTCGCCCTGCTCGCCGCGTGGTATGACGGGCGGGAGAAGAACGACCCCTGCATTCATCCGGCGATTCAGCCGGAGCTGATGCACTACGATCCGAATCGCCGCCGATTCCGGGCGGGTATCATCGCCTTCTCGCCGGTGCTGGGGTGGGAAGTGCTGATGGACGAGCTGGATCAGCCGCGATCGGCGTTTGCCTATCCGATCTTCGCGGCCATTCAGCAGACGGTGCGCGATCGCATGATCCGCAAGAACTTCCCGGAAAAATCGGGCAACCTGCGCAAGCTGATTCGATTCGAGATCGAAGGGACCGGCGTTCCGCTGCCGGACGGGGCAATCGACGGGTATTCATTCATCCGCCTGATTCCCTACAAGGGCGAGCCGGACTGCGACAAGCTGGAAAGTGCGCGGTTGCCGGTGCTGATCGTGCACGGGTGCGACGATCCGCTGGCGCCGGCGCAGGACGTGGCCACGCTGATCGCCGAGACGCAGAATCCGGAGGTGGCGGCCATCGTTCTGCCCGGCGGCGGCCACGTGGGATTCGCCGCCTACGCGAAGCGGTACTACTTCAGCCTGGTGGCGAATTTCTTCGACCCGACACGCGGGGCCGCGGCGGTTCAGTAACGCCGGTGAGTAACATGAAGCGCCACTAAGATAGCACGGGGCCGCTCGTATACGCGCTCGCCCGCGGCCGTCGCGATTCCGGCGAAAGCGGGCCCGCCGGCAGACTTCCGCGACTTACTATTCATTTCAGTACTTTGTCATCTCGGCAGAACTCGGCAGCTCGTGTCGACACTGTCGCTGCCTTCCTGCAGCGCCGTTGCGCCGCTCGTCTTGACGCCTGTTTTGGGCAACTCAGTCGCCGGTTGGTGCGCAGGAACTTCGTCATAATCGCCGGTAAATACCGGCAGGCGGATGAGGGCAATCCACCTGTTGACCGAGCGGCAGCATCCTCGTCGCACAAAGGGGAATTCCGGCAGGGATTTGATTTTCCTTGACTTGAAAAAGACCGAAGAGATAGGCTGAACAACCGCTTGGGCTACGTCCTTTCTTGCCGGCGCCCAGCACGTATCGCGAGCGGTTCACAGGGACACCCTACATGAACGTGTCGGTTGCCCGTCGCTGTGGGCAGGTGGCATTGCTGGCGATGGCGGTCCTCATACTGGAGGTCGCCCTCACCCGCGACTTCGCGTTCATGATGTTCTGCCACTTCACCTACCTGGTGATCAGCGTGGCGCTGCTCGGGTTCGGAGCGGCCGGCACGTATCTCACCGCGTGGCGTCCGGAGTCGCGTCACGCGAGCGGCGACGAGTTCATCGCACGGCACGCGTGGTACTTCGGAGTCGCATCGATCGGGGCGGTCGTACTCATCTCGCGCATCCGCTTCTATCCCGTGGACGTATTCTCGTACGGCGACTACAGCCAACTGCTGTCCTTGCTGATCATCGTGGTCGCGGCGGGGATACCGTTCTTCTTTGCCGGTTCGTGCATCGGGTTCATCGTCAGCCGGTCCGGCGAGGGCGTGACGAGCGTATACTTCGCCGATCTGGCGGGCGCGGCGGTCGGGTGCCTGATGGCAATCGTCGTCCTGGTCTGGCTGGGCGCCGTGGCCGCGTGTTTCGTGGTCGGCGCGGCGGCAATGGTGGTGGCGGTCATGTCCGGAACCGTCCGGCGAACCAGGTACCTGCGCGGATCGGGTGTTGCGGCCGTGCTCGCCCTCGTGGTCGCCAACACGAACGCGTTGCCGCTGGACGCTCCGCCCGACAAGGTCCTGTTCCGCCAGCAGCACTTGATCGAGCTGACAAAGTGGCACCCGATCACGCGTCTCGATGTCACTCGGCCGCTTCACGAGAACCGCTCGTTCGGCGGCGCGTTGTCCGAGCGGTACAGCGGCCCACCGCCCGAGGTTCGTTTCATCTATCAGGATGGCGATGCGATAACGGGCATCATCCGGCCGGAGAACTCGCCGGAAACAACCGAAGTGCTCGGGTACTATCTGCAGGGGGCTCCCTATAGCATCAGGAAGGCTGCGGACGTGCTGACGATCGGATGCGGCGGCGGCGTGGATGTCATGATCGCCCTGCATGGGGGGGCGAAGCACGTCGTCGGCGTGGACGTGAATCCCCAGACGGTTGCGCTGCTCGAGGGGCGGTACGCGAACTTTGCACGAGGGGTGTTTCAGCGCGATGACGTGGAGCTGGTCGCCGCCGAAGGCCGGCATTTTCTTACCCGTGATGACCGCAGATTCGACGTAATCCAGCTAAGAGCCTATCCGGATAACCCAATGAAGCTACCGATGATGATGGCGGAGGCCAGGTGCAATTGGGCGGTGTAGTTCTCATCTTTCTTGCACCAGCGGATGAGCAGGCCGCGGAAGCGGTTGTAC
>JBECKQ010000397.1:0-7211 GCA_040235375.1 Phycisphaerae bacterium
GATCGAGCATTCGCTGCGCCGCCCAAGGATCGTCCTCGGAGGCTTGAGGCTGGGGGCTTGAGGCTTGAGACGCTGCGGCCGCGGCCTCTTCGTCCGACGTGCGACATCCGACATCCGACGTGGTCTCGTATGTAGCGATGGACTCCGCGACCGGCGGCGTTTCGCGGTCGAGAACCTGCGTGAGCGGCTTGCCGTCCATATCGTCGGCGACCGGCTGACCGAGCAGCCAGAGAACTGTCGGCGTGATGTCCAGCAGCGACGCGCCGTAGACGCGCGCATCCTTCTTGATGTTCGGGCCGCTGATCACCAGCGTGCCGTATTGGCGATGCCAGGCGACCGGGCGGCCGTCCTTGATCTTGCTGCTGCCTTCCGGCCGCAGGTGATCGCTATGAAAACCGTGGTCGCTGAGGATGATGTACGTGGTGTCGTCTCCCGCGAGCTGCATCAGCCGGCCCAGCATCATGTCATGGAAGCGATAGCAGCCGGTCATCACGTCCTTGTAGTGCTCGAAGTCCTCATCGGAGACATGCGGCATCTTCGGCGGGTGATACTCCATGAAACCATGAGCGAAGCGGTCGACCGCGTCGTAGTACACGCCGAGGAAGTCCCAGCGCTCCTGCTCGGCGAGCAGCGTTGCCATGGCGTGCACGGTGGCGCACTCGGCCAGCAGAATGCGAAGCTGACTCAGGTTCTGATCCTTCTGCGGATCCAGCTCGGCGAGCTTGGGGACGAACGGTGCGACCTGCGACGGCGTGGTCGCGGCGGGGTGGACGCGCAGCTCCTTCGCCTGCTCGAGCAGGTCCGCCGGGTGCACCGCGTGCTCATCGAGCGGCCATTCCTTGTCCGGCGGGCCGACGGCCTTGGCGTAGCGGTCGGTGACGATCACGCCGTTGATCGGCTCGGCCGGGTGGCTGGCAAACCAGTTGACGGCGCACGCTCGCTGGCCGCGCTCGCTCAGGATGCTCCACAGCGCCTTGCAGCGCCGCGACGTGCTCGTCACCGGACGGATGCCGCCCTTGCCGTCGGGCTCGGCGAACCCCAGGATGCCGTGCTTGTCGGCGTGCTTGCCCGTGGCGATGGAGGTCCACAGGATCGGCGAGAGCATGGGCGTGAGGCTGGCCACGTTGCCCATGACGCCGTGCTCGATCAGCTGCCGCAGGTTGGGCATCTGCCCCTTTTCCATCAGCGGATTGATCATCTTCCAGTCCGCTCCGTCCCAGCCGATCAGCATCACGCGTTTGGCGGGGCGGGCATCGTCGGCCGGTCGAGTGGGTGAGTTGGGTTGGTTGTCGCTTGTGGGTCGTTCGTTCATGTGTTGCCTCGGCGGGTTGGAGACTCTGTCCGTTGGGCGGCACGCCGATCATACCACGACGCGACCGCCCACGGCCCGGAAACTCAAGACGGCCTCGCCCGCCCGGGGACGAAGCCGTCGAGTTATGGCCGGGCGATCGCTGCCGGCACGACTCTGGAGGAGCTCTTGTTGGCGATCGCGGCGCTCTGCTTCTCCCTGAACCTGTACGCAACCGGCGGGCCGATCTTAATCGGAGGGCCGCCCGGATGGCGAAAGAGGCCCTGCTCATTTTGGATTTTGGATTGCGGATTGCGGAGCGGGCGGCAAACCGTCGCTCTGTTGTCCGTCAACGTTCGGGGGACGACTCGACGGCCTCGATCGCTTGGGGCGTCTCGAGCCGCTCCATCCGCAGGACCGGCTCGCCGGCGCGGTCTTCCCTCAAGCCCCAAGCCTCAAGACTCAAGCCTTCTTCGCCGCGGGCCTTGTTCGCCCCCGCGACACAGGTCAGGTTGGCCCAGAGGCCGGCACCCCATTTCGGATTGCGGATTTCGGATTGCGGATTGAAAGGCAACCCGCCGTTCCGCTGTCTGCTAATGTTCATGGGACGCCTCCACCGCTTGGATCATCGCGGCCGGCGTGATCGCTTCGACGCGAAGGACAGGCCCCGTAGCGCCAGAGCGCGATTTGCTGTCGCCTGCAACACACCTCAAGTTCGCCCACATCCCCGCATACGGCGAGCCGCCGAAGTAGTAGTTGCAGCCCCAGGGCGGGGCGTTCTTGCCGAAGAGGTCCGCGGTGAAGCCGGTCTCGGCCTGCTCGGCGATGATCCAGCCGGACTGCGGCGTGCTGAACGTCGCGACCATCCACACCGTGTCGGGGATCGTCACCGGGGGATCGACCGGATCGGCCACCAGCTCCCAGACGTACCCGTCGTCTGGGACGGCGTTCCACGTGAACGTCGTGCCGGGGATCAGCGTGCCGCCGTTGCCCGGGCAGGCGGTCCACAGCTCGACGGTCACGTCGAACGGGCCGCCGCCGTTGCCGTAGACCCGCAGGTCCAGATACGTCAGGTCACGCGCTCCCGTGCCCTCCAGCGTCAGGTCGTCGGCGAGCTGCAAGCCCGCGCCGGCCAACGCCGCGCTGGTCATCGGATCGATCTCGTTGCTGTAGCGGCCGAACGGGCAGGTCGTCGTGGCGCACTCGGTGTCGTCGCCCTGGTACATGCCGCCCGCGTCCAGGCAGGCCAGCTCGGTCAGCTCCTGGCAACTGTTGTCGTCGGGCGAGCAGCACGCCCCGGCCGGCGGGCAGCCCGCCGTCGAGCAGTCCGTTCCGTCGCCCTGGTAGACGCCGCCGGCATAGCTGCACTGTTCTTCCGTCCGCGGCGTGCACGTCCCGTCGACCGGATCGCAGCACGCGCCAAACGCCGGGCAGTCGCCGGGGCAGACGGCACCGGCCGAGCCCAGCCAGGAGCCGCCGAGGTCGACCACGCACTCGCGGGCGGTGGTGCTTGCGACGCAGGCACTCGTGCCATTTGTACTGCCGTCGGGCAGGCAGCAGGGCCCGGTCGGGGCGGACCAGTCCTTCGGCGGGGTCATGCGCTGGGCGAACGCGGGGAAGTCGTCGGCATCCACGTCGCCGTCGCGGTCGAAGTCGAACGTCAGGTCGTTGGTGTTGGCCGGCGTGACGCCCGGGCCGCCAAACGCCCGCTGGAGCGCGGCGAAGTCGGCCAGGTCGCGGTCCCAGTCGCCGTCCGCGTCGCCCAGCAGGGGTTTGAAGAGGAGTCCCTCGGCGTCAGAGCTTCCGCTGGCGTTGGTCTGCGTGGCGAACACGCCCAACCAGGTGCCCGATATGGGGTCCGGGATATCGAACTCGGAGATGATGTCGATACCGCTCATGTAAGCCGACACGAAAAGGTGACCGTTCGGACCCAACGTAGCCGAGACCTCTGAGTCCAGTGTCGGGGAGAGCGCTATAGGCTCGCCCAGCAGTGCACCTGTTTTGGGGTCGTACGCTCGAACACCCCCTTGGTTGCTTCCGGTGCAATTCTGGCCCCACGTGGGTACGTAAAGGAGTCCGTCGTGTGGACCGAACGCGAACGTTTCCATGCGGGTCACCAGTGGCGCTGGTAGCAGCGGTTTCTTAATCAACGGGTTGGCCAGGCATGCACCGGTGACGCCATCGAAGACATGGACTCCCGCGTTTGGGAAGATATATGGATCGCAGGGCGCCCAAGTGTCGTCCAGCACGTACAGATCCCCATTGGGACCGAAGTGGAAGTCTTCCACCGAGTCAATCCCACAGCCATCCGCGACCGGTACGAAATCGCGCACCATCGCGCCGGTCTGGCCGTTGAACTCGACCACGCCGGCACCGGCGGGTCCTCGATGCAGCACGAAGAGATTGCCGTTCGGCCCATAGGTGAGGCCAACCGGCTTTTGCTGGCTTCCCGCGAAGCCTGCGGGAATGAACGTGCCCAGCTTACGGCCGGTGACACCGTCATATCGAACAACCGAGCCCCGCTTGATCGAGCCGATGAGGATGTCGCCGCCGGCGTGGAACACCAGGCCCCTTGGGCAGAACGGTACGCCGCATCCGAGATCGTCGCCGTCGACCGTCGGATCCTCCACGACGAAGCCGATGAGATCGCCGGTCGCGCCATCGAACTCGAACAGGCCGTAGCGCGTCTTCTGTCGATGCCGGTTGCCGAGGACGAAGAGGTTGCCCTCGTCGGCCGTGTAGCAGGCGGTGATGTCAATCGCCGCGGCCAGCGTGGCCGCCTGGCCGTCGGGGTTCTGGACCACCACATCCCACCCACCGCCGGCCATGCGGGCGCCGCCGTCCAGGTCGAAGTACACGGTCAGCGATGTGCCGTCGCCGCTGTCGCCGGTCACGAGACCGACATACGTCGCCACAGCCGTACCGTTGGTACCCAGCGGCTCGTTGGGATCCTGGAGCATAACGAGCGTCGCGTTGGGATCGAGGTTGGTGCCGGTCACCACTACGCCGGTCAGCGGTTCGCACGCATCGTGCTGGCTCACCGACACGCCGCTGATCGTGGGCGCCGGCAGCGGATCGGGCGGCGCCGGCTTGAACGCCAGGCCGACCGGGCTCGACACGTTGGCGAACGTACCGACCAGCGCCCCCGTCTCGCCCTCGTACTCGATCGCCAGTCCGTTGTCGTAGCTGGTGACGAAGAGGTTGCCATTCGGGCCGTAGGTGAGCCGGCTGGCCCAGCAATTCAAGCCGCCCAGCCCGTCGGTTACGAACTCACCCAGCGGGGCGCCGGTGACGCCGTCGAACTCCAGCACCACGTTGGGCAGGTGCGGATCGTCGGGCACCTCGGAGGACGTGACGAGCAGGTTGCCGTTTGGGCGGAACGTCAGGCCCTGGATCCAGTTCACGCTGCCGTTGCCGGTGAACTCGCGGACCAGTCGCCCGGTCGCTCCGTGGTACTCGTTGACACTGCGGTCAATGGCGTCCGCCTCCAAGAGCGGGCCCCTGCTGCACGCGAACAGGTGGCCGTTGGGGCCGAACGCCAGGGCGATGGGGCTGTCCAGGCCGCCGAAGTCCTCGCCCCCGATGGCGAACGTGCCCAGCCACTCGCCCGTCGTCCCGTCATACCTCAGCACCGCGTCGTTGCCTTCGCCGGATACGTAGAGGGCGCCGTCCGGACCGAAGACGGCATCCTGCGGCTCGTAGAGCCAGCCGCCCTCGGCGCCGCCGCCCGGCGGACCCGTTCCCGTCGCCGTGAAGTCGCGAACGAATGCGCCCGTGCTCCCGTCGTACTCCTTGACGTTGTCAGTTCCGGCACTGCACACGAACAGGTTGCCGTTCGGCCCCCAGGTCAGCCCGCGGGGAAAGTCCAGCCCGCCGCTGCCCGAGGTGATGAAGTCGCCGACGTACGCTCCGGTCGTACCGTCAAACTGCTCGACCTTGTCCTGACCCTGGTTGCAGACGTACAGGTCGCCCACGGCGCCCGGCGCGCCGGCGAGGGCCGCGGCGGGAAGCAGCAGGGCCGCGGCCAGGAAGGCCGCCGGCCATTTGGGATTGCGGATTGCGGATTGCGGATTGGCAGAGGGGCCGCTCCCCCGTTTACGGTCAACAACTTCGATCGTGTGCATCGGTTCGTCCTTTCGTTCGTATCGACCGCTCGCGACGCGAGCGGGCGTCTTCATCCCGCAATCCCAAATCCGCAATCCGCAATCGCCACGCTCACACCGTGAGCGTCGCATCCAGCCGGCCCACGCGCAGCTCGCGGTTGTCGGCGCCGGCCGGAGGGCGGCCCATCCTTGCCCGCACTTCCAGGTAGTAATCGCCGGGGACCAGCGTCGCCGGGTTCAGGAACACCAGCTTGCTCGGCTTGCCTTCCCATTTGGGATTGCGGATTTCGGATTGCGGATTGAGTGGCTTCGCGTTCATCGATTGCCCCTCGCGGTTTTGATGGAGGCGACGACAATCCGCACCAGCTCGTTGGCCTCCTGCAACAAGGGTTCGAGCTGCGACGCCTTGACGTACTCACCCTTGATCAGCAACTCCATCCAGTAGACGCTCTCGTCCGCCTCTTCCTCTACCGTGCCCAGCTTGGACACGAAGTCCGCCGGGGACTTCGCCCGGCACGCCGCGCGGTAGTTCGCGCCGACCGACGTGCCACACTTCGACAACTGCTTGGCAATCACGCCGACCGCTCCCTGCCAGCCCAGCGTCTCGGTCAGCTTGATCACGCGAAGTGCAAACGCCTGCGTCCGGTCCTTCATCTGCTCCTGGTTCATGGGCTCACGCGCTCCTCACGCGGCCGCCTCGGCCGTCTTCGAATCCGCAATCCGCAATCCCAAATCCGCAATGAGGAGGGTCGGCGGTCAGGTGGTTCTTGAAGAGGGCGTACTTGATGGACAAGGGTCGCTCCTTTCAGTCGCTTTGAAGAAGGCTTGAGGCTCGGGGCTTGAGGCTTGAGGAAAACGCGGAAGTCGGAACGCGGAACGCGGAACGCGCAACAGAAGGCAATAGGCAGTGACCGCGTCGCGCGTTATGCTCTGCCGCCATGGCCGAGCCTGAGGTCTTCGTGATCGCCGGGCCGAACGGGGCGGGCAAATCGACCGCGGCCGCGGCGCTGCTGCCGGCGCGCTTCCCCACCGAACGCTTTCTGAATGCGGACCAGATCGCCAAGGCGCTGGCCACCGACTCGCCGCTCGAAGCCGGGCGCGTGATGCTGCGTCGCATGCACGAGTTGCGGGATCAGGGCGAGACGTTCGCATTCGAGGCCACGCTCGCCGGTCGCAGCCACGCCCGGTTTCTTCGCGAGGCGCAGGCGTGCGGCTACGCGGTCCATGTCGCCTATCTGTGGCTGTCCAGCCCGGAGCTGGCCGCCCGCCGCGTCGCGGTGCGGGTCCAACGCGGCGGGCACGACGTGCCGCGAGCCGACATCGAGCGGCGGTACTGGCGCGGGCTTCGCAACTGCTTCGATCTGTACTTTCCGCTGGCCAACCGCTGGGTGTTGTGCGATAATTCCGGTGAGCAGTTCGTGCTCGTCGCCCGCCGGCGACATGGCTGCGAGCCTGAGATACTGGAGCCGAAGCGCTATGAACGCATCCGACAAGCCGCCGCCCGCCAAGCATGATGAGGCCCTGCTGGACCGTCGCCTCGACGACATCTGCGCCGGGCTCTGCGAGGCGTTCGAGCGTGAGGTCAGGCAACTCCGCCGCGAGGGCCTGCCGATCTACGTCAGCGACAACGGCAAGGTGGTGGACCTGCAAAAGGTCGCGCGCTAGCCGCCGGGTTCTTTCTGCCTCAAGCCTCACGTCTCAAGCCTTTCTTCATCCCGCGTGGCGCGCTGCTCTCGCGGCCTTATCGGGCCGTGTACGGCAGGCACGGGGTGGTCATGCCTGTCGTACACGGTCCGGGCACGCCGGGCGCACGGTCTGTG
>JBECKQ010000154.1:0-4928 GCA_040235375.1 Phycisphaerae bacterium
GCCGCCGTCGGATACTCGATCAGCCGCTCGCGATCGACGGCCTTCAGCCCGATGCCCACCTCGCGGGCGAACAGCATCCGCCCGCGCGTATCGCCGAGGTTGAACTGCCGTCCGATCTCCGCAGCGATGACCACCGGGTACTCGAGCCCCTTCGCCCGGTGTATGCTGATGATCCGGACCACGTCTTCCGACTCGCCGACGGGTGAGGCGGAGCCGAGGTCCTCCCCCTGCTCCTGCAAGGCTTCGATGAACTCGAGGAAACGGCGGAGCCCCTGCCGGCGGAAGTTGCCGAACTGCCGCGCCCGCTCGTGCAGCGCCAGCAGGTTCGCCCGCCGCTGATCGCCGCCGCGCAGTCCGCCGACATAGCCGAGATAGCCCGTCTCCCGGTAGATTTCCCACAGCACGTCCGCCAGCGGCCGCACCCGCGCCTGCTCGCGATAGTGAGTCAGCCGCCGCAGTATCTTATCGAGTCTCTTGCGAAACGCCTGACCCGCCCCGCGCCGCGCGTACTCGCGGACCGCCTCGTGAAACGGAATGTACCGGCGGACGGTCTTGATCTCGATCAGTTCATCCGCGGTCAGCGCCTCTCCAAGAATGCCCGCGCGCAACACGGCGGCAAGCGGGATGTCCTGCTGACGATTGTCCATCACCGACAGGAGCGACAGGATGTCGCGCACCTCGAGCGAGTCGAACAGGCCGCCGCTCGAATCCGCCCATGCGGGCACACCCATCCGGTTCAGCATCCGTGCCACGCGATCGGCGCTGTGCTTCGTGGACCGCAGCAGGACACACACGTCGCGATAACGCAGCGGTCGCTCGGTATCGCCGACCGGCACCATCTCGCCGGAAGCCATGAGCGCCTGGATGCGGCGGCCGATGAAGAACGCCTCGCGCTCGACGGCCGTCCACTGTGTCGGATCGGCGAGATCGACGAACCGCGGCGTCTCCTTCTCCTCCTCTTCGGCCTCTCGTTCGACGGACCGTTCGAGAACGTGAATCTCCACCGGCGGCCCGCTCGGTGCCTCGGGGTCAGGATGCTTCAGCGCAGCACGTTCGTCGTACGCGACGCCGCCTGCTTCGCTCTGCATGAGCCGGCCGAATATCGCGTTCACCGCCTCGATGATCTTCGGCGCGCTGCGGAAGTTCTTTTGCAGATCGATGCAGCAGCCGCCTACGTTCGCCCGCAGCGCCCGCTCGCGCTCGAGAAACATTGACGGTTCCGCCAGCCGGAACCGGTAGATGCTCTGTTTCACGTCGCCGACGGTGAAGAGGTTGCCCGGCATTCCGCGTTGTTCATCGCGGCTCACCAGCCGGAGGATCGCGGCCTGCATGGGGTTGATGTCCTGGTACTCGTCGACCAGCACGTAATGGAAGCGGGTCCGCAGTTCGGCGGCGATCGGGCTGACGGACTCTCCCTCCTGCGTCTCGGTGAGCAGTCGATACGCGAGCCGCTCAAGGTCGGCGAAGTCGATCACGCCCAGCGACCGCTTCGTCCGATCCAGTTTGTTGATGAACGCTTCCGCAAGCTCCGCGAGCGTTGCGGCAAAGGGCATGGTGCGGCCAATGCCGTCGCGCAGTTCGCCGTCGGTGAACCGGCAGACGCTTTTCTGCAAGCGTCCGACCAGCAGCCGGGCCTTCACTTCGTCAAAGAGATCGCGCGCCCGGTCGCGATCCTCGCGATCCTTGTCCGGACAGTCTTTTGCCAATCTCGGGCTGCCCTTGCTGCTCAGCTCGTACTCGCTGATATCCGCGGCGACACTGTCCCACGCTTCGGGGCTGCCGACGCCCAGCGCCGCGCGCCAGTCTTGCAGCCGGCGCGCGTACTCCGCGATTTTCTCGGCGTAGAATGCAAACTTCGGCATTCGCGCGGTGATGAGCCGGGCGACCGCGGCCGTATGCTGCGTCTGGCGGAACATCTCGCGGCGCAGCCACTCGCGCGTGGCGGTTATGATCTGCTCGACGCGTGCCGCTGAATCGTCGCGGCACATCGCCAGCCAGTCGTCGGCGTCCGGCCGGCTCATCGCGTATTCGGCCAGGGACCGCAGAAACACAGCAATCATCCGGTCGCTACCAAGCCCGTACGCGTCAACCAACGTGCGAAACCGTGGCCCGAGCCCGTCCGGCCGCTCGTACAGCTCGTTGAAAAGCTCGTCGTACACTTCCGTCTTCAATAGTTCCGCCTCTTCGCCGTCCAGCACTTGCGCCGTAGCGTCAATGCCGGCCCGGTGGAACCAGCGCCGCAGCATCCACAGGCAGAACGCGTCTAACGTCGAGATTTGCGCCGCGTCGATCAGGCCAAGCTGAATGCGCAACCGGTGGTCGTCCGGCCGCTGGGCGTGGCGCTCGGCCAGCGCCCGCCGGATCCGCGATTTCATCTCTGCCGCGGCCGCTTCCGTGAAGGTCACGACCAGGAGGCGGTCAACGTCGCATCGCGCCGGCGGCGCGGCGTCGCTGATCACGTACGCGCAGCGCGCCGCGAGCACGGCCGTCTTGCCCGAGCCCGCCGCCGCGGACACGAGCACGCTGCGATCGATCGTTTCGATCGCCCGCCGCTGATCTTCTGTCCAGTTGATAGCTGCCATCACTTCGGACGCTGCAATCGTTCGAATACTTCGGAGCGCTTCAACGATTCCAGATGCCGCATGCCCGGATCGCCGAACTCGAAACGGCACACCGCCTGCACCCTGCACCAGTGGCACGGCGAAAAGTCCCGCAGGCGATACGGCGACACGCTGATGTCGCCGTCGATCACGCCGTCGGCCAGTTCGCCCAGTCGGCGTTTGGTCAGTTCGAGCAGGCCGGCGAACTGCTCCGCGTCCGCGGCGTCAGACGAATCGACGAAACCAAGCGAGCCGTCTTTCCTGCGGTGACAGTTGAAGATCGCCGACCGGCCGGTGTCGGGCATGCTCGCGTCAATCTCCCTGATGCGGGAGACGTCGAGCACGCCGCGCGGCGCCGCATCCGCCCTGTTGTCTTCGTCGTCTTCGGCATCGCGCGGATGGTCCACTGCGCGATAGCTGTTCAGCAGACTCACGTAGAACGCCCCGGCGGGAATGATCCGCCGCCCGGCCAGCGTCTCCCCCTGCTCCGCGAGCACAAGCAGATAAGCCAGCAACTGAATCGAAAGGCCGTGATAGACTTCCGCGAGGTTCAACCGCTTGCCGAACGTCCGCTTGTAATCCACGACGATGCCGAGCATCGTGTCCGAAACTTCGGCGAGGTCCACGCGATCGATGAAACCGCGCAGCAAAACTCTGCGGCCCAGCGGTGTGTCGATGTCCAGTGCCGGGAGGCTCTTTGGGTCATCCGCAAAGCCGAACTTCGCCTCCGCCGCCCGTGGTCGGAACGCACCCGCCGAAAGCACCGCCTGCTGCGACTTGAGCACCGGCGCCAAATCCTGCGCGCTCCGCATCAGCAGATACGCGTCCCGCGCCGTCGTCCGATACCCTTCCGCCCCGAGCGACGCGCCGATCCGCTTGGCGCACTGTTCGAGACGGCTGAGCACGTCGCTCTCTTTCGTCAGGGCAAAGTTCTCGCCCCGTTGCAGGCAGTCGTTGATAAACTCTTCCAGGATTGCGTGGTGCACCGTGCCGACGTCGGCCGGCTCCAGGTCTGCCTCCTCGCGCTGCAAAAGCCGCAGGCCATACAGGCCGAAACGCTGGAACGGGCAACTGGCGAACGTCTCCAGCTCAGAAACGCTTGCCCGGTACTGGCTGCCGAGCATCTGCTCGGCGCTTTGCGGCGACAACACCGGAAGATTCCTATACGCCAGCGACGCGAGCAATCGCTTCAGCGCAGGATGCAGCGTGTCCCGCGCCCGGCTTGCGATATACAAATCGTTCCAAAGCTGACGCTTGTCCGTGCGGTCAGCATCCGGAGCCGGCCGACCGCGCATCTCCAGCGCCAGGCCCGCCGCCAGATCCGCCGCCGTCAGCAGATGCCAAATCGCCCGCGTCCGCGCGGGATTGTTTATTACGACCGGCTCCAAGCCTGGCAGCGCCGCCTGCAAATCCTGCAAGTACGGCGACGGCCGCAGCGCCTTGCCATCGTTGTCCGCCGCCGCGGACATGACCAGCAGCGTCTCGCTCGGCCGCGTCACCGCGACGTAGAACAGCATGGCTTCATCCAGAATGCGCTGCCGCCGCGTTACGCCGACGCGCACGCCGGAATCCGCCAACCGCTCGCGATCCTCATCTGTCAGCATCGCATCCTCGCTCGCGAGCTGCGGAAACACGCCCTCGTTGCAGCCGATGACGATCGCCACCTTCAATTCCGGATGCCGGCTGCGCTCAATCGAGCCAACCAGCACCTGATCGAGCGTCGGCGGAATAAGCCCGAGCGTAAGCTGCGACAAGCCGGCCTCGAGCACGCCCGCCAGCTCCGCCACGTCGAGCTTCAAGTCCGCCAGCGCGTTTTCGACGTCGTCCAGGAATGCAGCGACGTCGCGCAGCACCTGCCGGTGCTCTTCGGCCAGCGCGACCCTGCCCGACGATTCCGCCTGCCGCGCCCAGCGCTCGATCTCGTCGGCGATCGCGTTACGTTCGAGCAGTCCGCGCAGCGCCGCCGCCCACGCCTTGCCGTCGGCCGGTTCGGTCGCCGCGGCCCCGAACGCATCGACGAACTCGACCACCCGTCGCCGCGCCGCGTTCACGCTCTCGAGCCGCCGCGACTGCGCCTCGGTCGGCTCCTTGTGCACCCTGTTTTTCGATACGAAGCCCCAATCCGGCCCCGTCCAGAGCGACCGGCCGTGAATGCCGTGCGCCAGCACGTAGTTCTCCAGCTCGTCCGCGACCTCGTCCGCCAACCCGACGAGCCCCGTCTTGAGCAGCATGCGGACCGACTCGCGCGAATATGAGCTGGCCGCGATCTCCACCGCGCTGCGCAGCAATTCGACCACCGGATGATGCCCGGCCGGCCGGCGCTGATCG
>JBECKQ010000157.1:0-20188 GCA_040235375.1 Phycisphaerae bacterium
GGTTCCACCGTTTGAACAACGCAAGCAGATCGTACTGGTCGCGCTTGACGGCGCGCGTCAGCAGCAGAATCATCGCGCCGAGGAAGCCGAACAGGTATCCGGCCAGATGCGCCGAGTGGGCCACGGGTGTGCCGGCCGCGGCGAACTGCGGGGCGATGATATTGTCCCACAGGATGATCTTCAGGACGATGATCAACATCGCCGGCACGTGAATCACCCCGATGAAGAAGAAGATGTACAGCACGGTGACCCGGCTGCGCGGAAACAGCACCAGGTACGCCGCCGTGACCGCGGAGATGGACCCGCTGGCCCCCAGCAACGACGCGTCCGACACCCAGTTGAAGGCCAGGCCGGCGAATATCCCCCCGGCCAGATAGAACAGCAGGTAGGGAATGCTGCCGAGCTTCGCGTTGACGCCGTTTCCGAACACCCACAAGAACAGCATGTTGCCCACCAGGTGGAGCACGTCCGCGTGGGCGAACTGGTAGGTGATCAGTTGATAGAAGGCCGGATGCTGCCCGTTAAGAACGAAGTGCTGCTCCTTGAACGCCTGGAGCGGACCGGTGGGCGCAAAATCGAAGATGAGAAAGACAACGATATTGAGACCCACCAACGCAACGTTCGCGATGGGGGCGTGACGAACGGAAGTTTCGGTGCGAATCGGAATAAACACGACTATTGGCTCTGCGAGCCGCGACACGTCGAATACGGCGCGCCTCAGGCCGGCTGCTGCGGTCCCCCCTCACCGGCCGCCCCGCGGGCAATGGTGTTGACGATCTGAACGTACATCATCCGCAGCTCGTGCAATGTCCCTGACAGGATCTTCGTCTCTTCTTCCGTGAGATTCCCCGCGGTCTTCTCCTCGATCATCTCGAGCATGTCGATGTGGAAGCGGGCTGCTTCCGGATCGGGCGGCATGCTCTCTCCACCCGGCCCCCGCAATCCGCCGAGGGCGATCACGGCCTGCATTCCGACCAGGTTGATCAGGTGCGCGAAGGTGGGATTCCCGAGCGCGGCCTGCTGAGCGCCGGCCTCGGTCACCTTCTTTTCTTCGTTTGCGAGCCGCTCCTTCTCCTGCTGGGCCTCCGCTTTCCAATCGGAATCCACCTGAATCTTGGGGCCTTCGTCGTTTTCTGGCATGTCACACTCCGCCCAGTCCGTATCTCGTATCCACCGCAGCCGCCGTCCTGCCTGCTCTTTAAGCCTATCGCGATTGGCCGGATATGTCACGCGAGCGGCGTACATCGCGGCGTGACGCGCCTCGCCAGCGGCGTTCAATCCGCAAGGTCATGCGTGGCGGGCAACGCTTCGATCAGTCGCTCGAGCTCAGCGCGCGTGAGGATGGCGAAAAAGTAATCTCGGCGGCGCGCCTCGACGTTTTCTACGGACCATCGCCGGGCCCGTTCCAGCTCGTCGCGCAGATGCGTTCGCACCTCGGGATGCACGTCGAGAATACGCTGATTGGCCGACCGGATTTCGTGAAACACGCGACGGCGCTCGGCATGATGGTCCGGCTCGCTCTCGCGCAGATAACCCGAACGGTCGATCCACCGCTGTCGCTCTTCGACGTTAGCTTCGATCCGCTCGTCGTCGATGTACCGCTGCGGGTTGTATTCGACGTCCCGCACGCGGCGTCGCGCGATGCGCACGGCGTCGCGCTGGAGCGGATGCGTCGGCAGATCGGGATGCAGCGTCGCGGAGACGCAGGCGATCCCCGGTGGCTCGATGCCGAAGTACTCGCGAATCAGCTCGTCCGTCGCCCGGTCGTAGCGCGCCCCGCCGACGCCGTGGATGAACAGGTCCCCGAGCACGAGCCTGGCCCAGAGCGTTAGCGTCATGGCCCGCGGCCGGAACCTCCACGGCCGCATGGCGGCGAGCTCGCCGGCCATCGTATTCCAGTCACTTGTTGCCGCGCCGCTCAGTCGACCGAGCGGCGTCCCGCCGGCGTACAGCTCGACGCTTCCGTTCGCCGGGCGCACGAACAGCCGCCGACGACGTTCGTCGCCACGATAGACCCAGACCGGCAGCTCACACTGCGTCTCGTCACAACGAAGGTCCGGCACCGGACGCTGCGAACCGATTACGCCGAACTCTCGGCGATACGCTTCCAGCGACCGGTTGTAGGCATCAGCAAACCGCCGCGCGTTGGCGATCATCTCGCCCAGCAGCGGACCGCCCCATACCCGGCTGACGCGCTCATCCCGGATGCCGATGCCCAGTGCTCGTTCGACCGCCTTGCGGCCGGCCACCGCCTGGTCGACCCAGTCGCCTGCCACCGGCGCGGACGTGTAGGCGTCGAGGAATATAGGCATCATCGTGTCGCCCACTCGATCGCCCAGGCAATTGCGCACGGCGGACGCGAAGTGTTCGCGCAGGTCACGATCGACGGCCGGAATCAGCTCGAAAGCGCCGCGCCACCAGGGGGCGTAGGAGATCGATTCCACCACCACGCCGTCCTTACGGACGCGGGGCACGTCGAGATGCGTGCTCTTGGGCACGTCCTGATCGACGATGAGGTTGACGGCGACGCCGCCGACGGCCTCCGCAAGCCGAACGGCAACCACGTGCTTCGCCCAAACGCCGGTATGAATGAAGTCCGGCTGATGCCCGGTCACGATCATCAGCCGGTCATCGCCGGCCAAAAAGTCGCGTCGCACGCGGCGGCGCAGCTCGTTGAGCGGCACCCCGAACACCTCGCGCGTGCAGCGCGAAAGCAACTCGTGGTTATGCCGGGCAATGCCCGCCAGCGCGGACGCCGGCGGCTCGACGAGCACGGCCCCGTGCTCGGGTGTATTCAGTCGCGAGAAGTCGATCCGTCGCGACGAGGCCACTTCAGGTTGGGACGCACTTTGTAGTTGCAGGGGCGCACTCCCGCGGAGGCGATTCTGAAATCCACCGGCAGGCCCGCGTTGTCGCGGACGGTTCGAACGACCGCACCGCTCGGATGAACACGTCGAGGTAGTGCCGGTACCGGCGGACCGGATCGTCGAGCCCGTGTCCGAAGGTCCGATTCGTGTCGCAGTACACCAGCCGCACGGGGATCTCGCGGATTCGCAGGCACAGCGCGGCGGCCTGGGCCCAGAACTGCATCGGCATCGCGTATCCCGGCTCGGTCACGCTCATCCGCGCGAGGGACTCCACGCGGTAGGCCTTGAACCCGCAGAATGCGTCGGTCAGTGCCCAACCGAACCGGTCGTTCAGCATGCGCGTGATCCGCATGTTGATGGAGCGGCGGTCGGGCGGCGGCAGGTCGTCTTTGTCACTGGGGGCGAGGTACCGTGAGCCGCTGACGACATCGGCGTCATCCTCGCCGATGGCGCGCACGAACCGCGGAATGGCGATGGGATCGTGCTGGCCGTCGCAGTCCATCGTGATCAGCCAGTCGTAGCCGTGGCGGATTGCGAAGTTGAAGGAATCGACGATGCTCTGACCATAGCCCATGTTGACGCGGTGCCGAATGATGCGAAGACCCGGTATACGGTTCAGAATCTCCGGCGTGCGGTCCGTGGAGCCGTCGTCGACGACGAGAATCTCGTCGGCGAAGCACTTGGCGCGTGACACCAGGGGGCGCAAAGAGCCCTCTTCATTAAAGACGGGGATTGCGAGTAAGATCCTGTCAGGCAAAAGCTTGCGCCTCCAGTTGAAGTCCGCGACCGCCCGAGTCCTTTCGGATGGTAGGCGGCGAGGGCTAAAAATCAACACCCACCGGCCACCCGCCTCGTGACCTTACCGGCCAGATTCGCTAAGCTATGCAACTCTTGCGGTTTGACGAAACTTTTAACAGGTCTCGTCCCGATCTAGCGAACAAGAAAGCGAGATTTCACAGGGGGCTCTCTGACCATGCGTATGTTCGCGATTCGAGCCGCAGCGATCGTGGTCACGACCGCGCTTTTCGGAGGAGGCTGCGCCGAAATCAACCGCGCTCAGGCCAACCGGCACGTGGACAGCGGCCTCAAGCTGATGGAGAAGAACGAGTTCGACGCGGCCATCCGCGAGTTCGAGGCCGCGACGGAAATGGCCCCTCAACTGGCCGTCGCGCACTCGAAACTCGGTATTATCTACCGGCGCATGGGTGACTACGACCGGGCCATCGACTGCTTTGCGGAGGCGGTGCGGCTGCGTCCGCGATCGTTCGTGGACACCTTCAACCTTGCCCAGCTTTACCATTTCACTAAGCGGCTTCATGACGCCGTCGAGGCATACCTGCATGCCTGCGAGCTCCGCCCGAATGATTTCGATGCCCACCTCAACCTCGGCGTCTGCTACCAGCAGCTGGACAACAGCGGGCAGGCAGTCGAGAGCTTCCAGGAGGCCATCGCGATCGATCCGGACCGGCCCTTCGCTTACGTGAATCTTGGCGTCGCCCTGGACCGGCAGGGCAAATACTACGAGGCCATCAGCGCTTACAAGAATGCGCTGGAACGAGACAATCATCAGCCGCTCGTTTTGGTCAACCTGGCCCAGACGTACATGAACCAGGATCGCTTGAAGATGGCCCGCAAGACGCTCGAGCAGGCGGTGGAGATGGACCCGTCGCTGCCGGCCGCGCACGAAGCGCTCGCTTACTGCCAGTTCCGTTCCCAGGACTTCGCCGCGGCGAGGGAGTCTTATCAGAAGGCCCTTTCGCTCAACCCGCGCCTGGCCAGCGCGTACGCCGGGTTGGGCAGCATCGAGATGCTCGAAGTGCTCAGCCACGACGGCGGGGCCAAGCGTGAGTTGGCCCTCGAATACTGGCACCGCTCCCTCGAGCTCGACGCCGATCAGCCGAAGATCCGGGCACTCATCGAGAAATACACCGAAAACCGGCAGCACCCCGACAGCGTGCTGCTCGGCGTCGTCGGCAAAAGTGAGTGATCGGCCCCCCTGCGGCGAACCGCAAGATTCGGGTCGCGTCCCGGCATCCCTGCCGTCTACACTGCCTGCATGATACAAGCGCTTGCTTCCTGCGATTACGAGCGGATGGCCGAGGCGATCCGGTATCTCGATGAGAACTGGGATCGCCGCCCAAACCTGGACGACGTGGCGGCGGCCGTGCACCTCAGCAAGTATCACTTCCAGCGGCTCTTCAGCCGGTGGGTCGGAATCAGCCCGAAGCGGTTCCTCCAGTTCCGCACGCTCGAGCGGGCCCGGGCGTTGCTCCGCGAGCCGCGCCCGCTGCTCGACGTGGCCACGGCCTTGAACCTGTCGGGCGTGAGCCGCCTGCACGACCTGTTTGTCACTATCGAGGCGGTCACGCCGGGAGAGTACAAGTCCGGCGGCTGCGGACTGCAAGTCGACTACGGCGTGCGGCCGAGCCCGTTCGGGCCGTGCATCATCGGCGTATCGCAGCGCGGCGTGTGCACGCTCGCGTTCTGCGACGGCGCGGATGAGCGCGTGGCCGAGTCACTTGTTCGCGGACGCTGGCCGAGTGCCACTTTGCGTCACAACCCGCGGGCGGCGGTGCGCGTGGCCGCGGCGGTCTTCTCCACCCCCGCAAGCAGGCGAGACAGCGAGCCGCTGCCGATCCTGCTTCGCGGCACAAACTTTCAGCTGAAGGTGTGGGAGGCGCTGCTCCGCGTCGAGCCCGGCACGGTGGCGTCGTACGAGCAGATCGCCGCCTCGATCGGACTCCCGGGCGCGGTCCGCGCCGTGGGCAGCGCCCTGGGCGCGAACCCGGTCTGTTACGTGATCCCCTGTCACCGCGTGGTTCGCAAATCGGGCGAACTGGGCGGCTATCACTGGGGCGTCGAGCGCAAGCGAGCGATGCTCTGGCGCGAGACCCTGAGCCGTGCTGCGAAGGAGAGCGGCGATGTCCGTCGCGCCGACTGAAGATCGCGTGCCGTCGGCGTCACGCGTCGCCCTCGCCTATGCGACGGTCTGCCTGGTGTGGGGCTCGACCTACCTGGCGATCCGTTTTGCGGTGGAGACCCTGCCACCGTTGCTCATGGCCTCGACGCGCTACCTGGTGGCCGGTGCGATCTTGTTTCCGCTCGCGCGGCGTGCGGCGCCCGGACCATTAACAAAGCGGCAGTGGATCGGGGCCGCGATCGTCGGAACGCTCATGCTGCTCGGCGGCAATGGGCTCGTGTGCTGGTCCGAGCAGCACGTCGTATCGAGCCTGGCGGCGCTGCTCATCGCCACGATACCGCTGTGGATGATTCTGTTCGACTGGTTGTTCTATCGTGGCGCGCGTCCGACGCGGGTGGCAATCATTGGTCTGGCGCTCGGCCTGACCGGTGTTTACTTCCTGGTCGATCCTGCGGGGTTGGCGGGAGAGCGTGTTTATCTACCGGGCGCGGTGGCACTTCTGGCGGCGTGCGTTTTCTGGGCATTGGGATCGTTGTACTCGCGGCGCTGCCAGCAACCGGCGAGCACACCGCTCGCGACCGCCATGCAGATGCTCACCGGCGGTTCGGCCCTCGGGATCGTGGGTCTTCTGGCCGGCGAAGCGGAACGAGTGAACTTCGCGGCGATCTCTTTCCGTTCCGTGGCCGCCCTGGCGTACTTGGTCATCTTCGGATCGCTGCTGGCCATGTCTGCATATGTGTGGCTGCTGCAGCACCGACCAGCCGCACAAGTGAGCACGTATGCGTTCGTGAATCCGGTGGTGGCGGTGTTTCTGGGCGTGGCCGTGGCGGGAGAGCCCTTTACTCCACGCACGGCGCTGGGTGGCGCGCTCATTCTCGCGGCCGTGGGGATGATTACGCTGAGCAGTCGGATCGCCGGTCGCAGCGCAAGGCGCGCGGTTCAACCGGTAAAGCAAACCGATCGCGACATGGTGGTGTCAGCAACGGTCACGTTCGATGGCGATACGTGATTCGGCCGCGGGAGAGGTCATAAGGCGAGAGTTCGACGGTAACCTTGTCGCCGGGGAGGATGCGAATGTAGTGCTTGCGCATCTTGCCGGCGATGGTACAGAGGGCCTCATGCTTGCCGTCGCCCATTTCCGCTTCGACCATGAACATCGCGTTAGGCAGGGCCTTCGTGACGGTGCCTTCTATCTGAATGCTGTCTGACTTGGCCACGATGCCTCCAGTCCACGCAGCGCCCAGCGCCACCCTGGCCCGATGGTTCCATGGTTCGTGGTAGCCGGTCAGGCCCCATAATATGGAGCCGAAAGGCGCCGCTCGCCATCGGCCCCGGTCTGAATACTGCGAAATGGATGCTATCCGCCCCCCTGAGGGGCGTCAATGCCATCGCCAGACGCCCACTGACTCGTGCCGCGACCGCGCCACATTTCATCGGGCGGTACTGAACCAGTGGGGTCGCACCGATAACCGCACGCCGACACGGCAAGGCCCTTCGCCCGCGTGCCGATGTAACAGTCGGGCCCGCGCATACGAACCAGTCGGCCTCCAGGAAGACTTCTACCGGTCGTCCAGACGCTTGATATGGCGACACCACAACGACAAACCACCAGAGGGCCGGTTGGTCGGCGGCGCCGGCACACGGCGCCAAGTGCGAACCGGGCGTTCAGCCTCGTCGAGGTGATGGCCGTGGCGGTGATCATCTCCGTCCTAGCGGCGATCGCCTACCCCCGGTATGCCTCAGCGGTGACGCGGGCGCGGCTGGACGCAGCCGCCCGGCGTGTGGTTATCGACCTGCGCTTTACGCAGCAGCGGGCCAGGACGAAATCCGCCGCGCAGCGCCTGCGCTTCGTCGCCGGCTCCAGCCAATACGTGATCGAGCAGAGCGAAGGCGACGACACCTGGTCCGCCATCAGCAACATCGACCGAGCGATCGCGTCCTACCGGGTCGACCTGTCGGAGCCGCCGTACGAAGTCCACGTTCAATACTCCGTGCTCGAGGACGTGATTTTCGAATTCAACGGGTTCGGAGATCCCGCGGCGAACGCAAGCATCGCGATCTTCGCCGGGGCCGATCAGCGAGTTATCAAGCTGGACGCCGCGACCGGCGGTATCTCCGTAACTCGCGGCGCACACGTGATCAGTGATCCGGAAGTGGTCCCGCTGCCCGAATAGCCTCAACCGGGAGTGCCTCCGTCTCTATGAGCGACGCCGCTGCTGCAACTCACCCCGTCCACCGACGGCAGAGTGCCTTCACTCTCGTCGAGCTTGTGGCCAGCGCCGCGATCATGACCGTGCTGATGCTGGGCATCACCTCGGCGATCGTTCTCGCCTCGCACGCGGTAGACGACGGCGACAGCCCGCTCGGCGACACCCTCGCCACATCGCAGGCTGTCGAGCAAATCGCCTCCGAGCTGGCTTATGCCCGCGAAGTCAGCGAGGCCACCGCCACCGCCATCACGTTCAACGTCGCGGATCGCGACGGCGACGGGTGGGAAGAAACCATTCGCTACGCCTGGTCGGGCACGACCGGCGATCCGCTAACCCGCGAATACGACGGCCAGGGTGCAGTCGTCTTCGTCGATGACATCCGCGAACTGGCGCTGACCTATGACCTGCGCTCCTCTCCGCGCCGGACGGCGGGTGACCTGAAGGAAAGCGAGGAAACCACCCTTCTCGAACTCGACAGCGCGGCGGCGCTTACAACCGGCGCGGAACTGACCGTCGACACATCATGGGGGGAGTGCTTCATGCCGACGTTGCCCAGCGGCATCGACAGCTGGAGGGTGACGCGGCTGAAGTTCAAGGCCGAGCGCGACCTTTCCATGACGAGCCCCACGACAATCGACCTCGCGGTTGCGAATGGCGACCTGGGTCCGACGGGCTCGCAAGTCGACGAAGTGACCGTGGACCCCGCAGAGATTCCGACATCCTACACCTGGATAACGGTGTTCTTCGGCGACGCCGGCGGCCTGTCGCCGGACGAAGGCCTCTGCATCATGTTCACGACGAGCAGCGGAAAGGCTTGCCGACTGCTCTCCATGACCGGCGTGTCCGTCTCCGACGCTATACAGCTCGGTCGCACGGGGCTTGACTGGTTCAAGGTGCTCAACGGCCACCTCTACCTCTATGTTTACGGCACCGTCTCCTCGGCAACGCCCATCGAAGTGACTGAGGTCCCGCTGGTGGTTCGCGTCGACATTACGGTTCGGGCCGGCCGTGCCCAACAGTCCCGCGTGGAGTCCGGTGTCGACCTGCTCAACATGCCGGAGGCGCCATGACCATGCGAGCGATGAGCGGTACATCGGCCGCAAGACACACGCGGGCGTTCAGCCTCGTGGAAGCCGTCGTGTCCATCGTGATCGTCGGCGTGATGCTGGCCGCATCGCTCCAGACCGTCGGCATCGCGAAACAGAACGAACGGATCGCCGGCGACAAGTGCCGCGGCATGCAGCTCGCCCAGCAACTGATGAGCGAGATTCTCAGTCAGCCATACGACGACCCCGAAGCACCCGGCATCCTCGGTCTGGAGGCGGGCGAGACTGCCGGTCCGGGGCGCTCGCTCTTCGATGATGTGGATGATTACAACGACTGGTCGGCCTCACCGCCCCAGAGCAAGGACGGCACCGCAATTGCGGACCTCGCCGGCTGGTCGCGGACCGTCAGCGTCGCCCTTATCGATCCCGCGACCTTCGCTGTCGTCCCCACCAAGATGGGAGCGAAGCGAATCACGGTGACCGTAAAGAGGCAGACCCGCGTCGTCGCGACGCTCACGGCAATCCGCTGTGGCGCCTCGACCGTGCGCGTTATTCCGGAACCGCCGGTGAAACAATGATCGATAACCTCGGCGACCGGTGCCGCGGATGTGGAAGGCCGCCGACAGGAAGACGTCGTGCTTGAAATCGCCTCGCATAGCATGCCGTACGATCCGCCGGCGGTGAACCGCCAACAAGGCGGCCTCGCACGCGGTATTCATGGCCATCGGCGATCGGCAAGTGCGTACCTCGTCGTGCTGGCCAGTGCCGTGCTGGTCACGGTGATCGGAATATCCGCCTGTCTCCTGCAGCGCGTGCAGCTTCACGGCGCCCAGGCGGGCATGGCGCGTGAAACTGCTCGCGTGCTCGCCCGGTCCGCCGTGGAGATCGGCCTTTTGCGCGTCGAGACCAAGTCGGATTGGCGCACGCTCTATGGCAACGGATTCTGGGTGACGGACCAGCCGCTGGGGGCGGGCATATTGTCCCTCGAGGCGGTCGACCCGAGCGACGGCGACATCACCGACTCGGAGAGCGACTCCGTCCTCCTCATCGGCACGGGCGTCGTTGGCGAGGCCCGCCACTGCGCGCAGGTCATGTTGACGGAAGTGATCGAGCCGCTGGCGGCGCTTCGGACAAGCCTGCACGCTTCGGGCGACATTTCGGTTAAAGCCGCCGATTCAATTCGCGTGACCGGCGCGCCGCTCTCCGGCAATCTCACAATCAGCAACGACGGCACCATCTACGGCGACGTCGAGGCCGTCCAGGTGACAAGCAAGGGAACGATCACGGGTTCGATCACCCAAAACGCCGCCAGCAAAGATCTCCCCCCTACCAGCCTCTTCGACGACTACGTGGCGAAGGCGACCGTGCTGCCCAGCACCGACGTGATCGAGAACGAGGCGTTTGGTCCAGGGCGCAACCCATGGGGGATGGTGAACGCCGATGGCGTGTACTACATGAATACTGCCGGCCGCGACGTCACGATACGCGGCGTTCGCATATATGGAACGCTGATCATCGACTGCGGTAACAAGCACGTCCGCCTCGAAGAGGCCGACTTCCTGCAAAACTACAGGCTGACTTACCCCGCGCTGATCGTGCGCGGTAACCTCGAGCTGAAGTGCAGGAGCGACAGCTATTCCCTTTCGGAAGCGTCCTATGCAACGAACTTCAATCCCTCGGGCGTGGCCTATGACGGTTTGACCGACGGGGACACCTTGGACGATTATCCAAATGAAGTGCGCGGCCTGATTCACGTCATCGGCACGCTGAAGATGATGGAGTCTGCACGCGTCCGCGGCCTCATCATCTGCGACGGCACCGTCAGTATTGAAGGTGCCAATGAGATCGTGCACGACCCCACGATCGCTGAAGACCCGCCGGAAGGCTACGAGACCACGCGAATGATCGAGCAGCCGGGAAGCTGGCGACAAGTCGTCGACTAGCGGAGCGCTCCTCGCGGATGGCGCGATCTGGCCCGCAGGACGGGCCGTGGCTCCTGTGGCATGGCCTTCCAGCCCATCATTCCACGGGCAGGATGCCCCTCACATTTCTTATCAACTCCCGACACTTTCGCCTTCGGCCGGCATCGGTTCGATATGCACAAACGCCCGGTCGACCATGCCGATGGCCTCGACCGCGGCACGAGCAGCCTCGGCCACATCGTGCGATTGGGTGGTGGATAACGATCCGTCCACGCGCGCGGTGAACTCGACGTGGACGAACGTGCCTACATAGTGGGCCAGCACGTTGTCCACTTCACATACGCCGGGCACGTTGTCCGCCGTTGTGCGGATGCGGTTGAGCATTCTCGGCCCCGGCGCTCGGCCCATCAGGTAATCGAGATTCTCCATGCCGACGCGATGGGCGCTGTAGAGGATGTACACGCCCACAACGAGCGCCGCGATCGTGTCCAGCGTACGCAGTTGCATTTGCGCCGCCACGACGGCGAGAAGGGCCTGCAGGGCCACGAGCACGTCGTTGCGTGAATCGACGGCCGTCGCCCTGAACGCGGGGCTGTTCAGCGATTCGCCGCGCCTGGAGAAGTAGACCGCCAGCCACGCCTTGAGCACCGCGGTAATGCACAAGGCCACAACCGGATACCAGCCAATGTAGGCCGCCGTGTGTCCATGCCAGAGATCGACGATGGCCGTCCGGCAGACTTCGAAGCCGAGAATGCCGGTGAAGATCGCCGCGAACATTCCCGCCAGCGGCTCCGCCCGGCGATGTCCGAACGGGTGCTCCTCGTCCGGACTCATCCACGCCCAGCGAACACACAGCAGGACGACGACCGCCGTCAGCAGATCGGCGAGCGAGTTCAACGTCTCGGAGAAAATCGTAAGGCTGTCGGACAGACCGGAGGCCGTGCCCTTGAGAACGAGAAGAAAAGCGTTGGCGACCATACCGACGGCGGTGGCGCGCATTGCCGCGGAACGTCGCATCAGTCAGCTCCGGTGGTGCCAAAACGCGCTCCGGCGACCGAGCGATCGACCCCGTGTGCGCCGCCGCCCGCCGGTGAGCGCTGCTCGTTACTCCTGTAAGTGGGTGGAAGGTTACGTGTCGCGGGCGATTCGTCAACGGCGGGGCCGCGCTGCCTCCGCCCTTGGCCGTCAGACTCCGCGAAAGTTAACGGCAATCTCACACAGCGAATCCGTGTGCGGGGTGCGCCGCAGGACGCGAGCGTCGTCGGAAATGCGCCAGTTCATGGTGTCGGTGAGCAGAATGTCGAGCGTCATGCGCGGACCGATCAGGCGGGCGTCGGCCTCGGGCGCGAGCAGCGCCGCCCCATGCGGCGAGATGTTCAACAGGCGGCAGGTTCCCTGCCGGCCGCCCGATTGCCAGCGGACGCTTCCGCTCATGGGCACGCGAACGCACGCCCTTCGATCCGTTGCCACGTCGGTCATTGCCTCGGTCCTCCCAAGCGCCTCGACGGGCGCCGCTGCCGTCGCTCGTCGCGGCACTGTGCATTTGTCGGAGGGTCGAGCGCCGCGATTGACTGGATAAACCGCACGAAATGACGGACGTGCCCCTACGTCCGCGAAGAAGCAGCGGCTTCAGGTGACACATAGTGTCACTTATGAGAGACAGGCGACGGGGGCGTCGCCGCGATTCGATAACCGCAAGCGGCTCGCCCATAAGTGAACGGGCACTGCCGTTATCGGTTGGACGCGGGCCTGAGCCGCCGGCCGCCGGCGGTTATCGCGCCGTGAGCCGGGATTATTGGCAGCACAGCGGCGGCGACGCGTCAGCCTCCGGATTTCGACAGGACGTCCTCGATCTGGCGGGACAGCTTCTCTTCGTCGCCGTTGTCCCACCCGAGGTGGACGTAGGTGATCCTGCCTTCCGAATCGAGCAGGTAGTTGATCGGGACGGATCGGCCCTTGTACTTCTTCTCGAACACCGCACCGCCGTCGACGAGAATCGTGTACGGCAGGTCGAGCTGCGATTTGAAACCGCGCAGCATGTCGCGCGGCTCGTCCCAGGCGTTGACTGCGATCAAGCGCAGCCCCCTGGAGCGGTACTTATCCTGCAATGACTTCAAGTGCGGAGCCTCCGCACGGCAGGGCCCTCACCCCGCCGCCCAGAAGCACAGGAGGATGGGTTGTCCCCTCTCCTTGGAGAGCATGACCGTGTTGCCGGAAAGATCGCGAAGCTGAAAGTCCGGCGCCGTATCCCCCACGGGCAGCCCCTGGGCACAGCCGCCCAGGGCCGCGACACTTGCCGCAAGAATGAAAGTTGCGCAGATTTTGTCGTTCATGTCGCGGAAAGGTAGTCGCCGCGGTGAGGCGTGGCAAGCACCGCGACGCGTTGCGTACCTCGCATTCTGGATTGCCTCACCCGGTAGAGTCGTTCCGCGAAGCCGCCCTCCTTCTCGAAAGCCTGCGCCGAAACTCCGATTTATCGGTCGAGCAGGCTGGCCGCGACGACGATCTGAACGAGGGCGGTGTTCGCGACCCTGCGAGAAACGTCACGTGTCCAGATAGAGGTGATACTCGTACGGGTGCGGCCGGACGCTGACCTCGTTCCACTCATTGCGTCGCTTGCCTTCGATCCAGGTGTCGAGAAATGCCTCGGGGAAGACCTTGCCCCGCGTCAGAAATGCGCGATCGTTGTCGAGCGCCGTCAGGGCGTCGTATAGCGACCGCGGCAGCGCCGCAATGCGACTCTTGAACTCGTCGCTCTGCTTGGCGATGTCCACGTCGAACGGCCCGAAGTCGTGCTTCTCGGGATCGATCTGATTGTCGATGCCGTCGAGACCGGCCATCAGCATCGCGGCCAGCGACGCGTAGATGTTCCCGGTGAAGTCCGGCGGGCGGAACTCGATCCGCTTCTGCTTCGGCGTCACCGCGTACCGCGGAACGCGAATCGCCGCGGAGCGATTCGCCAACGAGAAAAACAGGTTCACCGGCGCTTCGTAGCCTTCGACCAACCGCTTGAAGGAGTTCGTCGAGGGATTCGTCAACCCGGTCAGCGCCTGGCCATGCGTGAGCAGTCCACCGATGTACCACAATGCGGTATTGCTGAGCCGGGCATAGTTCTTTTCCCGCTCGTCGTAGAAGATTGGCTCGCCGCCCTTCTCGAGCTTCTGGTGCACGTGCATGCCGTTGCCCGCGTCGCCATAGACCGGCTTGGGCATGAAGGTCGCGATCTTGCCGCGCCGCCGGGCGACGTTCTTGATCACGTACTTGATGAGCATCGCCCGATCCGCCGCGCGGATCAGCGTGTCCAGGTTGCATTCGATCTCGCACTGGCCGGGCGCTCCCACCTCGTGATGGTGATAGCGCACGGAGATGCCCATGCCCTCGAGCAGCAGGGTGACCTCCGAGCGCAGGTCGTGCAGTTGCTCGGCCGGCGGGACGCGAAGGTATCCGCGCTTGGGCGGAATGGCCGCGGTCAGCCCGTCTGGCTCGACTTCGCTCGACTCGATGATGACCTCGGTGTGATACGGGGCGTTGCGGACCGTCAGCTTGTCGAACACGTGGAACTCGAACTCGGGGGCCATCCAGGCCTCGTCCGCGATCTTGCTCGCCCGCATGTGCTCGATCGCCTTCTTCGCGATCGTCCGTGGATCGTTGGGAAACGGCTCCTTCGTGTCCGCCGCCACGGTCCCGCAGATGAAGCTCAGCGTCGGTCGCTCCCAGAACGGATCGATGAACGCGGTCTGCGGCTCCGGGCGGGCGGAGACGTCGCCGCTTTCGACATTGGTGAAGCCGGACCCGGATGAGCCGTCGTAGCCGACCCCCTCTTCGAAGTGCTTCTGCGTGAAATTCCGCGCCGGAATGGTGATGTGCATCCATTGGCCGGTGATGCCCGCCACTTTCAGATCAACCATCTCTATGTCGTGGTCACCAATGTACTTAAGCGCTTCCGCGGCCGAGTCGAACATGCCGAATCTCCAGACTTCCGGTGCGTGAAAACCTGCGACAATAGCCATCTGTGGCACCTTTCGTGCCAGTCTTTGACGCCCGCCGTTCGATCGAGTTCGCGAGCCAATGGTGCATAGACGGCCGGTCAGTACTGGCAAGGCGGTGGACAAACCGCCATGCCAGCGCCGATACTGGTGAAGGCCGCCGGACGGGCGCGATCCGGCCGGCCGTGTCGCCGCCGGCATCGGCGGGCCGTAACCGTTGCGCGGATTGCCCGGTTGCGGCGGCACATGGACGGAGTCGTTGGGAAGGAGTCCCGATGTCACGGAAGGCAAAGAGCGCACCCGCTACGCGTAATCTCACCGGCCCGATCTTCCTGACGCTGCTGTGTCTATTCGTCTGGGCATGCCTGCTGACCTACAGCGTCGGCGACTGGCCGAACCCCGGCATCTATCCGCACAACGATCCCACGCAGAACTGCTGCGGACGGTTCGGCGCCTGGGTCGCGTACACGCTGCTGTACTGGCTTGGCGACGGCGCTTATCCGCTCGCACTGTTCGGCACATTCGCCGCATGCCTCTGGCTGATCCACGGAAAGATAGTACAGCTTCTCCAGCGCGGGCTCGGGCTGATCGTTCTTGTCGCGTGCACGTCCGCTTCCGTCGCGCTGATCTCGTCCCCGGGTTCAGCGACGCTGGCCCCCGGCGACGGCGGAATGCTGGGGGCAGGCCTGTCGCGCGTGATGGTGCAGAGCTTCGGCAGCATCGGCACGGCGCTGGTGCTGGTATACAGCTTCGTGGTCGGGCTCGTGTTCGTGGCCGAGGGGTGGGTGCTGCGGCTGCCGAGCGCAGTCCAGCGGATTCGGGAAGCCTCCGAGGGAGCGATCAGCGCCACGCGCGAAGTGGTGAGCGCCGCGCTGCCCGCACCCGTACCGGCCGGCGCTCCGGCCGGAGCCCCGGAGAAAAGCGACGAGCGTGAAGAGGCCGTCGTGAAGGTGAATCGGCCCGCGCTCAAGATCAATCCCGGCCGGCCGAGCAGCACCGCGGCCGCGCCGTCCGAGTCGCAAGGCACGCTGCTGCCGGCGGAGAACGACGAACCGCATGCCAAGCCGGCAGCGGCCGAGAAGTCGGCCAGCGCCGGAGAGGATACCCGCAAAGAGCCAAAGCTCACCGTGCGCGCGCCGATCGAGGACCGCAAGCCGGCGGAGCCTTATCCCAAGCCGATCGGCTCGTGGAGCTTTCCGCCGCTGGAGATCCTCCGCGAGCCGGAGTACGGCTTCAGCGCGCAGCAGGAATCGCTCGTCCGGGCGAAGGCCAAGCTGCTCGAGCAGACGCTCGAGGAATTCCGACTCGACGCCCGGGTCGTCGAGATCGACACCGGCCCGGTGATCACGATGTTCGAGCTCCAGCTCGGCACGGGCATTAAGGTGTCGCAGGTCGCCTCGCTGTCGAACGATATCGCCCGGGCATTGAAGGCGCCGGCCGTCCGCGTGGTCGCTCCGATTCCCGGCAAGAACACCATTGGTATCGAGGTGCCCAACGTCGACAAGGAGCAGGTGCGTCTGAAGGAGCTTCTCACGCTCGCGGCGGGCAAGGCGCAGAAGATGGCCCTGCCGATTTTCCTCGGCAAGGACGCCAGCGGCGCGGTGCTGCTGGCCGACCTGGCGACCATGCCGCACATGCTCATCGCCGGCACGACGGGGTCGGGCAAGAGCGTGTGCATCAACTCGATCATCGCTTCGTTCCTCATGACGCAGCGGCCCGACGAAGTGAAGCTCATTCTCGTCGATCCGAAGATGGTCGAGCTGGCGGCGTTCAAGGACGTGCCGCATCTCATGTCGCCCATCATCACCGACATGGCCCGCGCCGAGCAGATCCTCGACTGGGCGGTCACCAAGATGGAGGAGCGCTACGAGCTTCTCGCGGAGGGGCGCGTCCGCAACATCGCCAGCTACAACAAGCTCGGCGCCGAGGAGATCTATCGCCGCTTCCAGCCGACGACCGAGCAGGAGAAGGCGCAGATTCCGGTCCGCCTGCCGTACATCGTCGTCATCATCGACGAGCTGGCCGACCTGATGATGACCTCGGCCAAGGAGGTCGAGCATCACCTGGCCCGGCTGGCGCAGAAGTCGCGTGCCGTCGGCATTCACATCGTCGTGGCGACGCAACGGCCGGAGGCGAAGGTCGTGACCGGCCTGATCAAGTCGAACATGCCGTGCCGCGTCGCGTTTCGCGTGGCCAGCCGGATGGATTCGCGAATCGTGCTCGACCAGAACGGCGCCGAGGTGCTGATGGGCCAGGGTGACATGCTCTTCCTGCCGCCCGCTTCGTCCAAGCTGATCCGCGCTCAGGGCACACTGCTCGACGAGCAGGAGCTGCACCGCATGATCGAGCATCTGGCGACGCAGGCCCGGCCGGAATACCACCCGCAGCTCATGCGCATCAAGCCGAAGGGGCTAAGCGAGTCCGGCGAGCGCGACCCGCTTTTTGACGATGCCGTGCAGATCGTGCTTGAATCTCGCCGCGGAAGCGTGAGTTTGTTGCAGCGGCGCCTGAGTATCGGCTATTCGCGGGCGTCGCGATTGATCGACGAGATGGCCGAGGCCGGCGTGGTCGGCGAGTTCAAAGGCTCGCAGGCCCGCGAGGTGGTGATGACGCTCGAAGAGTGGGAGTCTCTGAAAGCGGAGGCCGCCCGCAGCGGCTCGGCCGATGATGGTCCCGATGTTGTCCTCGTTGATGAATCCGACGACGACACCGACGACGAAGAAGAAGACGATGAGCTCGACGAGTCGTGAACCCTACGGCTCGTCCACAGGCGGCACCTCGACCCAGAACCAGCCGCGAAGATCGCCGGGCTCGAATCCGGTCGCCTCGTCCGCCGGGTACTCTTCCTTCAGCGCCGCGAGAACCGGCTCAGCAATCTGATCCTTCGGCCCGTGGCAGGCCACGCACATCGGCTTCGTGACAATCGGCAGCAGCGCCGCCATCTCGCCGTCCGCGTTCGTCAGGAAGACGGGATCGGCTCGCCGCTCCAGAACGTACGGCTGCGCCCAGTCCGGCGGCGTGTTGAACGGATTGCGCAGGCAGAACGACGTGCGGCCGATGGCCACGTCGTACTTCTTTGATGTGTGCGCGGCGAGAGCCGGGGCGATGTCTCGGCACACGTGGATTGAACCCGCCGGGCCGTGCTCGTTCAGCGTCTTCGTGAGCTCGGCGAGCAACTGGCTGGCCATCGCGTCCCGCGCCGCGATCGCCCTGCGCATCTGTTCGAGCTGCGGCTCGTCCATCTTCGCTTCCGGCACGCGCTTGAACGCGCTTTCCGACTTCCGCATTCGCGAGCAGCCGTAACCGACCGACAACAGAATCAACGCCGCCGTTACACCGCAAAGAATCGCTCGCATGGCACCGCCCTCCAGAAAAAGGGGTCGGGAGTCTCTTTTGACTCCAATCGTTGACATTCGCGAGAAAACACCGGCCGCAAAAGACTCTCGACCCCTTTTTCAGGCGCCGTTGAAGTCGGCCGGCGGCAGGCCTTGGGCGACCTGCCGCAAACGGTCGGCGTCAATAATCCGGATGCGCTGGGCGTCCGGCATCTCGATCAGCCCGGCCTGCGCCAAGCGGCGCAGCGTCCGCGAAAGCGTCTCGCCCGTCAGGTTCAAATGGCTCGCCAGCTCCTTCTTCTGCATGGGAAGAGAGAGCACCTCGGCGCTCGGCTGGTACGCCCGCAGCAGATGCCGCGCGGTTCGTCCGAGCGCGTCGCGGAGCACGATGTCCTCGAGCAGCCCGACCAGTTCCCGCACCCAGAATGCCATTCCGCCGATGAACTGCAAACACAATTCGTGATGCGTCTCCAGCAGGTTGCAGAACCGATGCGTCGGCAGCAGCGCGCACACCGTATCCTCCAGCGCCTCGGCGTGGGCCGGGCACGAAAACTGCCCGATGGCGGCCACCTCCGCGAAGGTCATACCCGGCTCGGCGAAATGCAGCACGTGATCCTTGCCGTTCGGGGCGGTCTTGAAGACGCGGACGAGCCCCTCGCCCACGCAGTACAACCCGGGGCATTCGTCGCCCTGGCGGAAGATGGTCTGACCCTTCGCGAACCGGCGGAGCTGCCCTTCGGCGCTGACCACGTCCAGCCAGCGCGCATCTAAACCCCTGAAAAGTCTGCACTTATGAATGATCTGGCGGACGGTGGGCTCCATTGAACGCTCCGCCTGAAAAAAAGCCGGCGGTTGATCCAGGTCAAGGTCGGCCCCGCAGAATTGTGCGACAGTTTCATAGGACAAGCAAGAACCGCCGGCCAAACGATCCGCCGGCGCCAACGGAGATCAGACGTGTATCGCGAAATCATCACCATCGACGAAGACAAGTGCGACGGCTGCGGCCTCTGCGTCCCCGCGTGCGAAGAGGGCGCCATCCGGATCGTCAACGGCAAGGCGAAGCTGGTGGAGGACCGGCTGTGCGACGGCATGGGCGCGTGCCTCGGCCATTGTCCGCAGGGGGCGATCAAAATCGAGCGGCGCGAAGCCGAGTCTTTCGACGCATTCGCCGTCGCAAAGCATCTGGCCAGAGAGCCCGCGGCGTCGCGGCGCGCGGATGCGAAGCCGGCCGCACCGGATTCCAGACCGGCTACCCAAGCCGGAGAGCGGCACAGCGCGGGCGGTTGCCCCGGCAGCCGCTTCGCGCTGTTCGCCGGTCCGGGTCGCACGCCCGCCCCCTGCTCGACTGCCACAACCGGACCGCGCGCCGAGTCGGAATCGGCCTTGTCGCACTGGCCCGTCCAGCTTCGCCTGCTGCCCGCCGCCGCGCCCGTGCTCGAGGGAGCGCATATACTGGTGGCGGCGGACTGCGTGCCCGTGGCGTATCCCGGCTTCCATGCGGAGCTGCTGAGCGGCAGGGCCGTGGTGATCGCGTGCCCGAAGCTTGACGATCCTCGCGGCTACGTCGAGAAGCTCGCGGAAATGCTCAGCCGCAACGCTCCGGCCAGCGTGACCGTCGCCCGGATGGAAGTGCCCTGCTGCATGGGTATCGTGCAGATGGTGCTCGCTGCACGGGAGATGGCCGAGTGCGACGTCGAAGTGGAAGAGATCGTTGTCGGCGTACGCGGCCAGTTGCTCGGCCGGCGCCGCTACCCCGTCGATGGACCGGTTACGCCAGTGACGGGATGCGGCACTTGACACGTATGTTGACGACGACCCCAATGAGCCGCACCGCGCGATGCTCTCAGCGCAAGCTTCGCCGCGACCTGCGTACGCTGGCTCGTTTCGTCGAGACTTACTGCC
>JBECKQ010000243.1:0-12584 GCA_040235375.1 Phycisphaerae bacterium
GCCAGGTAGATCACGACGGGCGAGCCGACGCCCCACAGGCTGACGAGCACGATCGACGCCATGGCCCAGCCAGGCTGGGCCAGCCACTTCGGCCCTTCGATCTGAAAGAACCGCAACCCCTCGTTGATCAGGCCGAACTGCGGGTTCAGCATCCACAGCCACACCACGGCCGCTGCAACCAGCGGCACGACGGAGGGCACGAAGATACAAGTGCGGAAGATGGCCTGCCCGCGGACCTTCTGGTTCAGCAGGCTGGCCAGCAGAATGGCGAGCACGGTGCCCAGGGGAATGGCGAACACGGCGAACACCACCGTGTTGACCAGCACCTTGTGGAACACGGGGTCGGCCACGAGGCCGGTGTAGTTGTCCCACCCGACATAGACGGGCTTTTGCAGCAGCGGATAGTCGCAGAAGCTGATGTACGCGGAAATGGCCATCGGCCCGCCAAGGAACAGCAGAAAGCCGAGCCACCACGGCGCCGTCCAGAGCAAGCCCTGCATCCAGTTGGGTAGAGAGCCACGTCGCATTGTCGGCATCACTCGGCAGCGAGCGACTGGCCGTGTCGCTTGGCGGTCATTCGCTGGTACTCGTCCACGATGGTATCGATCTTCGCCTGCGTGGCCTTCACGGCCTCGTCCGGTCCGCGTACGCCTTGCAGGACACTTTCGAGCATGAACAGCATCTCCATCGAGGCGTGCTGGAACATGGGCATCTTCGGCGGGCCGAACACGTCGGGCGAGTCGGCCAAGGCGTCGAACACACGGATGTACGGATTCGGGTGGTCCTTGAAAAACTCCGGCGAAGGGTGGCGGAACGGCGAGACCTTGCAGTGCGCTTTGCACAGGCGCTCCATCACGTCCTGGCGCTCTACGTAGGCGAGGAAGGTCATCGCCTCCTGCGGATGCCGCGACCCGCGCGGGATCACGAATACGTCCGCGCTGGCGAACGCATTGTGATCGTTCTCGTTCACCGACGGGAACGGCGCGACGGCATAGTCGAGATCCGGGGCGTACGCGTTCACCCAGTTGGCGATCCACGGCCCCTGGAAGACCATGGCCAGCCGGCCGCTGAGGAAGGGATTCTGCGCCCCCTCCACCGCTCCCGAGACCGCCTCAAACTCCAACGCGTCCTCGACGCCGATCTTCTTTCGCCGCTCGGCGATCCAGCGCATGGCCGCCCGGCCTTCCGGCGTGTCGAGGTGGAACGACTGGCCATCCCACAGGCGGGCGTTGAAGAAGTACGGCCACACCCAGTGCCACCAGCCGAGCAGCGCCGGCGCAGGCATGAAGCCGACCTGCGTGATGCGCCCCTTGGCGTCGCGCTTGACCAGCTTGTAGTGGTATTCGTCCAGCTCGGCGATGGTGCGCGGCGGTCGATCGGGATCGAGGCCGGCCTCGCGGAACAGCTTGCGGTTGTACAGCAGCGCGATGGTGTAGGGAGCGCTGGGCAGCGCGTAGAGCTTTCCCTCGTACATGCCCATCTGCCACCAGATGGGCTTGAAGGCGTCTTCGTTGATGCCGTGCTCGCGAGCCAGGTCTTCGAGATCGAGCAGCGCCCCCTGGTCGGCGAACTGCGGGACGATGTAGTCGTACAGGCCGGCCACGTCCGGCGGGTCGCCGCCCGCGGTGGCGATGAGCGTCCGCCGCTCGATGCTGCTGATGGCGCAGTACTCGACCCAGATGCCTTTATCTGCGCCGACGGTGTTGTTGAAGTCATCAACGATCTGCTGCATGGCCCGGCCTTCGACGCCGGACCACTTCTCCCAGTAGCGAATGACGGTACGGCCGATGGGCACGTCGTACTTGCCGCGCGGACCGAATACCAGCAGTCCCGCCGCGGGCAGTCCGAGAAGCACGATGAGCAAGGCGTTACGAACGGTCATCGAGGTTGACGAAAGGCACCAGGAATCATGCGGCCGGTCTCGCAGAGGCGAATCATATCATCCGCCGGCGCGTTGTGGAGTGCCGGCGTTGCTTCTCACGCTCAAGGCGCGTCGAACACCTGCTGGAAGACGGCCGCGTCGGACAGATCGACGTCGCCGTCGTCGTCGAGGTCGGCGTTGGCGAAGTCCGCAGCGGAGCACCCGCCCGGCGGCGCCGCCACGTCGGGGCCGGCCATGCAGGTTGCCACGGCGTCGTAGTCGGCCAAGTCGATGTTGCCGTCGGCGTTCATGTCGCCGTCGAAGGTCCACCCGATGCTGTGCAGCGCGGCCTTGATCTCCGGATTGGCCATGAACAGCTTCCAGCAGAGGCCGGACCGGTAGTTCTCGATCATGACGACGATGGGTCCCTGGTCGATGGCGAGGTAGGTGTCGGAGACCCAGTTCTCCTGGAGATTAAAGGCGTCGTGGAAGCCGTAGCCGCCCCAGATGCTCGCGCCGTAGGTGTCGAGCCAGTGGCGGAGAGTGACGAGCGATTCGTGCGGCACGTAAGGCATGGCGCTCAGCGCCGCGGTCGGGGCGACGGTGCCGTTGTCGTTCGTCGGCGACTGGGCGTCGTATCCCCAGGGGTTCGCGCTGGCGGTGAGCCCCCAGACCCACGGGCTGTATCCCGCGAAATCGTGCGGATTGTCGGCGCAGTATGCCTGATGGATGAGCGAGATGTTGCGGCTGTTCTCGAAGTAGTTGCAGTAGGCGTCCTGCTTGAATCGCGGGTCGAGGCCGAGGAACGAATAATGGGTGAAGAAGAGCGGGCCACCGAGCACCGGGCCGACCCACTGGTGAATGCCGTAGTAGTCGTTGCCGTTGACATACGAGCTTTGGCGAGCCCAGCCGTTGTAGTAGCTCGTCGGGGGCATGGGGTACGTGGGGGAGGCGATCGCCAGAATGTAGGTGATCATCGTCTCGTTGTAGCCGGTGATGGGCAGGTTCATGTCCCAGGCGTAGTTCGGCGACCAGTGCCAATAGAGGATATCGCTGTCGGTGTAGCGGCGGAACCAGCTCCACTCGATGCCTTCCCAGAGGGAGGTGGCGAGGCTGCGGACGGCGGTTTCGGTCGCGTTGGCGCCGTCGAAATACTGGCGGACGGTGAGCAGTCCCTGCGCGAGATAGGACGTCTCGACCAGGTCGGCACCGTCGTCTTTCGGGCCGAAGGGGATGGTGGCGCCGGTGGTACCGTTGATCCAGTGCGACCAGGCGCCGTGATAGCGTGTGGCATCCTCGTCGAGGAAGGTGAGCATCTGCAGCACGCGCGCCGCCGCTTCCGAGCGGGTGACGAAGCCACGATCCGCGCCGACGACGATGGCCATCAGGCCCATGCCGGTCCCGCCCGTCGCGCAGATGTCGTAGCCGTGATAGAGTCCTTCGCGGATGAGGCCGCTGACCGGATGGCCGAAGTTCCAGAAGTACTCGAACGTGTTGGACTGGACGAAGTCCAGCAGTTCAGCATCGGTCGCTCCGTCGTACGTGGCGGCCACCACACCCGAAGGATCGGACTCGATGCCGCTCGCCACCGTGGTTACGCGGTAGTAGAGCGTCGAGTATCCGGCCCCCGTCTTGTCGATGTAGCTTGGCTCGGGGACGGGGTTCGTATTCAACTTCGCGAAGGGGCCCGCTGCGGAATCACCGCGGTAGACGTAGTAACCCTGGAAACCGTTGGTCGAAACGGCCTTCCAGATGAGCTCGACACGGTCTTCGCGCGCGGCGGCAAGCGGCCCGTCGGGCGTCGGTGATGTGACCGTCCGGCTGAGACGCAGATTGTCCACGTAGGCGGTGCCGGTCGCCCCGGCGAGATTCTCGAAGATGAACGCCCATATCTGATCCAGCCCCGTTTGCGTCCGGCTGGCGACGTCGAATGAAACCGTCGTCCAGACGCCTGTGGTGGTGGGGATGCCCGCGGCGGGCTGCCACTCGTCCGGCGGGCTCCAGTTGGGGCTCCAGATGCCCATCAGGCCGGGCACCGCCGAAGACGTGGCAATGTAAACGTCCGCCAGGAGATGGTCCTCGCTGTTGAGGTCGTACGTGGTCGACGCCCAGTCGTGCGTGAACTCGACCTTGCCATCCTCGCCGACGAAGTCGACCTTGAGCACGTAGTCGCCGTCAGTCGCCGGCGGCGCACCGTTCACACCACCCGGAACACGCGACACGGTCAAGCCGGCATCGGCGGCGTTATTGATCGAAACGGTGAGGTCCGTCTCCGAAGGTTCGTAGCTCGCCAGCGGCGTTTCAACCGTCACCCCCCAGGCGGCCGTGCAGATCACAAGCAACGCCGCAGCGCTTCCGCGCAGTGCCGACGCCGCATCAGGAAACGCGTAGTGCTTCATTCCCTTCACACGGACCTCCTTACTGCCGCCGTGTGCCCGTCCTGCGGTTCTTTGAAGCTGCCGCTTTCGATGAACCGCGCGTACCACCGGCCACTCGCCTTGATCGTCCGTTTTCCCGTCGGAAAGTCGCAGCGAATGAGTCCGAACCGCTTGTCGTAACCGCAGCTCCACTCGAAGTTGTCGAGCAGCGACCAGACGAAGTACCCCCGCAGATCGACGCCGTCGCGAAGGGCGTCGCTCGCCGCCGCGAGGTGATCATGCAGATAGGCGATTCGATTCTGGTCGTCGATTTCCCCATCGGCGCCGACGTGGTCGTTGCAGGCCGCCCCGTTCTCGGTGACGTACACCGGGAGCGACGGGTACCGATCGGCCACCCAGTGGAGGGCGCGGCGCAGGCCGTCGGGCACGATTGCCCAGCCCATCTCCGTCCGCGGGACGTCGGGGTAGTCGGCCCGCTCGAGCTCGAACCGGCCGGATGCCGGCGAGTGCCGCACGATGTCACTGTGATAGTAGTTCAGAGCGATGTAGTCCATCGAGCCGCGCAGCAGCGACGCTTCTTCCCGGGAAAACGCGGGCAGAAGATCTCCCAGCCGTTCGCGCATCATTGGCGGGTAATCGCCGAAGTGCATCGGGTCCGCGAACCAGCCGCCCATGGCGACCATCGCCCGCTCGGCCGCGGCGCCGTCACCGTTCGACTCGTTTTCCGGGTAGCTGTAGCCGAGGTTCATGGCAAAGCTGATCGCGCCGCCGGGCTTTGCGCCCGCTCGATAAGCGGCCACCGCATGGGCGTGGGCGCGAATCAGGTTGTGTCCAACAAGATAGCCCCACTGCTCGTTACGCGCTCCCGGGGCGTGAACGCCCGCGAAGTATCCGCCGTCCACGACGCACCACGGCTCGTTGATCGTCAGCCAGTAGCGAACGCGATCGCCGAGCGCGTCGAACATGACGCGCCCGTAGTCCGCGAAAATCTTCGGCAGGTCGTCGTGCAGCCATCCGCCGAGTTCGAACTGCAGCGCCGCAGGCAGGTCCCAGTGATAGAGCGTGGCGACGGGCTCGATGCCGGCGTCGCAGAGACGGTCGACGAGGCGATCGTAGAAGTCGAGGCCCTTGGCGTTGACGCGGTCGCGTCCGGTGGGCATGACGCGCGGCCAGCTAATGCTGAACCGATACGCGCGCAGGCCAATGTCGCGCATCAGTGACACGTCTTCGGCACAACGGCGATAGTGATCGCAGGCCACGTCGCCGCTTTCGCCGCGGGCGATCTTGCCGGGCACGCGACAGAAGACATCCCAGATGCTGGGGCCGCGTCCATCGAGGTCGGCAGCGCCTTCTATCTGATACGCGGAGGTGGCCGTCCCCCAAAGGAAGTTCGATGGAAACACCGGTTCGGTCACGTCTCATTTACCCCGCTTGGCAAGAGTTCCCGCACCATCATACCCGACTGCGGGCGGTTCGTGGGACGATGGTCGGGGCGATCTTTTGGACACAGGCATGGCGTGGGCGGCTCTGTCCGCGAGCTGTAACATGTTTGGTGATTGAAGGTTACGCTCATACAGGCCCTTGTATTGCAGAGCCGCAGGGGGAGCGGCAGCCGATCCCCGGCAGACGACAGGATAGCAGATAATGAAAGCGCTTGCAACGGTTCCGCCATTGTGTGTATAATGCCACATGGCTCTCTACGGGAAACGGCTGTCGGCTGACTCGGGGATCGCGAGCCGGCCGGCCCTCGTACGAAAACGATCTGGCGCAATTCAGGAGGTGAAGAAAATGAATGTCTTCGAACCGCGACGAATGATTGCATTGGGATTGGCCCTCGTCTGCGGACTTGCCGTCTCGCAGGTCCTGGCGACACCCAATCCGACGGACATCACGTACAATCTGCGCGTTTTCAATGACGATGCCGATTCGATCGTCTCGGCCTCGGACACCTGGCCCGGTGGGCCCATCACCATCAGTGACATGCAGTTGGACGGCGATGGGGTGGGCAGCGAGTACGCCAACCTCCACAACTGGCGCTTTTCGGAGGATGGCATCGACGATGCGACCTTCATGAATGGCGATCGCTTCGCGTTCGGCGCCGACGTCACCGTCACCGGAACGGCCCAGACAGACGTGGGCCTGCAGATTGCTCCGTGGTGGTCGCAGAGTGACGGCCGCCTCCAGGTCAGGTCCGGTGGAAATGGCGAAATCGCCGCGTTCGGCGGCAGGCTGCCCTTCTACAGCTTCACCGCCAGCGAGGGCATCACCTACACCACCGGCGACACCATCCACCTGGGCATGATCTACCATCCGAACGGGCTGTCGTCAGTGAGTCCGGCCACGATCGAGTACCTCGTCAGCTACAACGGCAGCGACTACACCAGTGGTCCGCTGGCGTTTGACGAAGGCAACCCGGCGGAAGATCCGCCCCACGGGCTCTGGGGTATTCTGAGCCCGGCGTACGTCGGCGGCGTCATGCAACCGCTGATCGATGTGAACAACCCCAACAACGGCGTGACGGCGGTGTGGGGCAACGTGACGTTCGTGCCGGAGCCGGCCACGCTCGCGCTGCTGGCTCTCGGTGGACTGGTTATTCTGCGGAAGCGGTAGATTTCGCAGGGCCCGCTCGAATAATCGAGCGGGCCCGCATTCTGATACCCGCGGGCATGATGCCCGCGGGTGCACGATTCGCCGAAGCGAGGGGCTTCCGGCGCCGCATGAAGTGCAATGAACACCGGACGGAAAGGATGGGGAATTGCGCAAAGGATGGCTCCCATGGCTTCCAGACGCCGCACCGCCGGCTTCACGCTCGTCGAACTGCTGGTTGTAATCTCGATCATCGCCCTGCTCATCGCGATCCTGCTTCCCTCGCTCAAGCGTGCGCGTGACCAGGCGAAGGACGCGGTCTGCCGATCAAACCTCCACCAGCTCGGCCTCGCCAACCAATACTACACGCAGGATAACGCGGATCATTTGATGTGGATCCTCGGATCGAAGAACACCGCGTTCAATCCGCCGAAATACAACAAGGCGCCTTTCCGCCAGTTTCATCAAATCTTCCTCCTTCGGCCGTACATTAAAGACCTCAATTCGTTCATTTGCCCGATGGCCAAGGCGGCGAAGCTGAACAAGCGGCCGGGATCACCCCCGTTGGCCAACAACGGTTCGCCCGGCTCGGTAACGGGATATGCGCAAGGCGACAAGGCAGGTGAAATCAGCTTTTACACCACGCTCAAGAACGACTCACTTTTCCTGGCGGCAGTGCAGCGTCGGGAGTTCCCGCAAATCGATCCGTTTGCGATCCCGTCCTCCGAGAAATTCATCAAGCAGCTCTATACGGAATACTGGTACAACGACTGGCAGGAAGGCGCGGGGAGCGCTACGGGCGAGATACCGGCAATCAGCGGCAACCTGGTGAACCGCATTCCGTACCCGGACCACGCCGTGCTCATGTGCGACGCGATAGACTGGAATCCGCGCCACGCCGGCAGCAATGACTTTCTATTCCTCGATACGCATGTGGAACGGATTCCCGAAATTCGGTACTACGACCGCAAAGGCGAGGGAGGGGGAACGCCGAACTACGATCCGAAAGACAAAGACCCATTCGGCAATCATCCGTATTGGGCATGGGGGCTGGGAAAAAACATCAAGGGGTATTAGTCGGCACGTCGATGAGGGGGCCGGTGCCAGGGCCGACGTTGCCGTAGGCCAGGGAAACGAGAAGCAACTCTGTTCCGGAAGGAAGCACTATGAGACTAGCCAGGACTGCAGCGGTTGTCATGGCCGCAGGCGTATGCCTCTGGTTCACGGGCGCGGCGCCTGGGGCACAGAACGTCACGACCAACGGCAGCTTCGAGTCGGGCGGAGGCGGCGTCAGTGAGGATCCGCACGTACCCGCACACTGGACACGCGAGGGCAACGTGATCGAGCGATCGAGCGAGGCGAACCTCGTACCTGTCGGCGGGGGCTTCGCACTGAAGGCGTTCCAAAGCAATCCCATTGAGCAAGCCTACCAGGAAGTTCCGGTCTCTGCCGGCGACCAGGTGAGAATCAGCGCGATGCTGATGACCTACTCGGTCAACCCGGTGACGGGCAACCCGGACAAGCTCGGCGGTGATGCCCTGGCGGGCATCTCCCTTCGTTTTTTTGACGGCTTCGGCTTTCCCGTCGGCTCGTCCACGACGCAGTGGGTGCTGGATGCATCGTCGCCGGCCGACACGTGGCTGTCGGGCATGATCGGCCCCGTCGCCGCCCCTACCGGCGCGGCGGTCGCGAGAATGCGCTGCGTCTGGAGCTCGACCTCGGGCTCCGGGGCCGCCTTCTGGGATGACGCGCAGTTGACGATCGACAACGGGCCGAACCTGCTGCTCAACGGCGATTTCGAGGAGGCCGGACTCGGCTCGCAAAGTCCTAACGGGATTGACTACTGGACCGGGTTCGAGGATCAGGAGCAGTCGACGGACTATGCTTACGACGGCACGCACAGTCTGAAGGTCGGGACGACGAAAGGTTACTCCGGCCTCGTCCAGGAGATGGGCACGCTGGCCGATGGCGACCACATCATCATGAAGGTGTGGTTGTACCAGAGCTCCACGAACGGGCTTTCGGCCGGCGTGGCCGCCGGCCCGAAGCTCGAGTTCTATGAGGCCAATCCGCCCGACCTGCCGGCGCCGACGGAAAGCCTGACATTTAACGTCGATTCGAACACGAATTCGTGGGAACTGGTCAATCTCACCACGGGCGGCGTGGGAATCGAGGTGCCGGCGGACGCGACGCAGGCAAGACTTGACATGATCTACGTGCCGGACGACGCCGGCAGCAACGGCACCGTCTATTTCGACGCGGTCTACGCCGCGTACTCTGATGCGCCGGCCGTCAATCTTGTTCAGAATGCCAGCTTCGAGGACGGCCCCGGCGGCCCTGACGGACTGGACAGCTGGGTGGAGTTCAACGGCGACAACTCGTCGGCGGAAAAGAGTGGGTTGGAAGTCCCGGGCTACCCGAACCAGCCGTTCGAGTCCTGCCTCAAAGTGACGGGAACGGACGTAGCCGGCGTCTACCAGGACATCGATGTGGTCCCGGGGAAAACAATTACCCTGTCGGCATACTTGCGAAAGAAGAATGGCGACCTGGTGGGAACGGCCCGCGCCGGCGTGAAGATCGAGTGGCGTGGCGGCTCCGCCCCGGCCAACGTGGACATCTGCGACCAGGGCTGCATGACGTCAGCCAGCCCCAAGGATCAGTGGGTCGAGTATACGATTGACCATACGATGCCCGCGGGCAGCTACGCCAACGCCCGGTTCACGAACCTCGTCGCATTTGCCGGGGCCGGCACGTCAGGTACCGTGTACTTCGACGCGGCGGAAGCCGTCGTTCTCAACCGCTTCCCGAACGGCGACGACTCGGATGGCGACTACGATTCCGACCTGTACGACTTCTACGAATTCCAGCAGTGCTTCTTCGGGAACGGCGTGACGCCGCTGCACTACAACTGCCTGGTATTCGACCATGATGGCGACGAGGACATCGACCTCGCCGATTACGACTTCTTCCTCCAGGGCTTCACGGGACCGCTTCCATAAGTGTCCGCGGTCGAACCGAACGAGGAACACGAAAAGGGCCTTGCCCCGGTATCAGCCGGGCGCAAGGCCCTTGCGTTTGACTGGTTACCCGCGGAGCATCAAGGACGCCATTCACATGCAGGAGGTATCGACATGAGCTCTGCCCGACGATGTCTTGCCGTTGTCGTCTGCCTTCTATGCGGCGCCGCCGCCTGCCGATCCACGCCGCGTGAACGGTCGGAACTCGAACGCCAGAACCTCAACCGTCAGACCGTTCGCTCGGTTGAAGAGCTGCGCGCCGCATTGCGTCAGGCGCCCGACGGGACGGTGATCCACGTGCCGGCCGGCACGTACACCATCAAGAGAGCCGTGGACATCGCCCGCGACAACATCACCGTCGAAGGCGAGGGCAACAAGACCTTCTTCGTGCTGGCGGAAGGGGCGCGCTGCCCCGGGTTCGTCATCGGCGAACCCGTGCCGGCCACCCCGCAGATCACTCGACGCGGCATCACGCTGCGCAACCTGCGCGTCCGCGGCTATCGCGCCGCCAATCCGAAACCGGAGGACGAGCTGAGCGAGGCGCCCGGCCGGGCACATCTGCGGAACAACTGCGTCACGGTCCGCCAGGCGGAGGACTGCCTGATCGAAAACGTCACGATGGAGAACGCGGCCAGCGGCGGCATCGTCCTCGAGCAGACGTGCCGCAACATCCGCATCAAGGACTGCGAGTCGTTCGAAAACGAGTTCGACGGCATCGCCTGGGACGGCCACATCAGCGACTCCGTTATCGACGACTGCACGCTGCGGAACAACAAGGGCGCGGGCCTCTCCTTCGACATCGGCCCGTCGGAGAACCTGATCTCTCACTGCGTCATCCGCGACAACCAGACGGTGGGGATCTTCCTGCGCGACAGCAAGCGCAACTGTTTCCGCGACTGCGTGATCGAAGGCAACGGCGAGGACGCCGTCTTCATCGCCGACGGCGACGCGCCGAACGCGGCCACCATCGGCAATGCATTCGTCGACAACGTTTATCGCAACAACGCCCGCAACGGGATCTGGCAGGCCGGCCAGCGCAGCAAAGACAACTGCGTCGCCCGCGGCATCTTCGTCGGCAACGGGGGCCAGGCGAAGATGGATTCGTTTCCCGAAGAGGCGCCGCTGATCGACTGCCCACCGGACAACGTTTGTGCCACCAAGTGACACTTGTCTTAGTCAGTATGCGCAATCGGTGGTCGCGTCAACCAACAACAAGCGGTGCGCAACAGCAGGACACCGGCGCAAACGCGCGCACGCATCCTTGCTGGTTGAATCGGTATACGCATGTCCGAGCCGCGACCGTGAGGGAGCGGATCCAACGTTAACGCTTCGTTTGCCCCGCTGCCATCGGAGTCACACCGGGCACGCAGTATCAACGCTGCATTGCGCAGTCCCGCTTGCATCGTATGTCGGAAGGACCGCCAGAACCGATCGTAAGGCGTTGATGGCGAAGGGATGGTTGCCGCCTCCTCCGCTTCCTTACGGGCGCGGCTCGGACGGGGTTGCCGGCATTTCAAACCGACGGACGAAGAGGCATAGCCGGCGCGGCGTTGCGTGCGGTGATCCAGCATGAACATCGAGGACTGATCCATGACCGGTAGTTCGAAAATCGTCGCAGTGACCATAACGACCGCCATTGTCTCATCGATTTCATTCGCCGCGTCGCCGCCGCCCAAAGGCGAGTGGACCCTCACCGCCTCGAGCGGCAACGATCCCGCTCTCGCCCCGGCGCTGGCCGCGGATGGTAATCCGACCACGCGCTGGAGCAGCGACTTTTCCGATCCGCAATGGCTCCAGATCGATTTCGGCCGGCCGGCGACGGTCGCCGGCCTCACCATCCAGTGGGAGACCGCGTACTCGTCTGCATACGACGTGCTCACCTCGTTGAACGCCACCGACTGGACCAAGGTCTACTCGACCGAGCGTGGCGACGGCCGCATCGACGACATCTACTTCCGCCCCACCGAAGCTCGCTACGTGCGCATCCTCGGTCGCAAGCGCGGCACCGGATGGGGCTACTCCATCTTCGAAGTCGATGTCAAAGGTCCCGACGATCAGGTGCTGGTTACGACCGATCCACCCTCCGGCGATGGCGCCACCGCCCTGTTCGACGGCAGCACCGACAGCACCTGGACGGCGCCGGCCACGGGCCATGTCACCATCACCATGGACTTCCGCCGGATCAAGCCGATGGCCGGCCTGCGCCTCGACTGGGGCGCCTGCCGCGCGAAGAGCATTGGCCTCTTCGCCTCGAAGGACGGCACGAACTGGGCAAAAGTGAACGCCCCACCCTTCGGCGCGAAGGCATTCGAAGTGCTTCTCCACGCCCCCATCGACGCGCGATATCTCCGGCTCGACCTGGCCGATCCGGCGGCGGACCAGCCAATCGAAATAAACGAAATTCGGCTCGCCGACCTCGACGCCGGCGGCAACGTGCTCGCCCTCTACCGCGTCGCCGCGGAGGCCTCGCCGCCCGGTGCCTATCCCGAGCAGCTTCGCGATCGCCAGGTCTACTGGACCGTGACCGGCCTGCCGACCGACGACGCCGAAAGCCTCTTCGACGAGTACGGCAACCTGGAGCCCGTCCAGGGCGGGACGACGCTCATGCCGTTCGTCTATACCAACGGGCGACTGTACACGCCCGTCGGTTCGGAAACCGTCGAGCAAACGCTGGCCGACAACTACCTGCCGCTGCCTTCGGTCGTCTGGCATGCCGGCGACCTGCGCGTGGATGCCCAGGCG
>JBECKQ010000310.1:0-6408 GCA_040235375.1 Phycisphaerae bacterium
CAGACAACTTCGTCGACACGTATCGTTTCCGCGGCAATCGTCTCGAGAAATCCGGCACGTACTTCAATCTCGACGAGGGCATGATCCAGTGGGATGAACGCCTCCGGCGCAGCCGGTAGCGGGCGCAACAGGTCGACATGGGCGTCTGCCCTGGGGGAAATACGGACGGTGCAAACAGCGCATCCCTGAGCGCAGTCGTACGGGGCACCCGGTTTTTCTAACAGCGTCGGCGTGGTCTACTTGTACCGTGACCGAGAGATGCTTGGCCGCAGAGGCGCGGGTCTTATCGGTCGTATCCATGTGATCAGGAGCGCGAGCCCGTGGAATCGCCTAACAGCGCAGTCGCCGGCCGGCGCCGTCAATGGCCCGGCGCCGTCCTGGTGATCGACGACGAGTCCCTGATTCGCGAGTCGACGGTGGCGCTCCTGCGCCACGTCGGCGCTGATTGTCTCGCGGTGGCCACTGCCGATGAAGCGCTGGCGCTGCTTGAGACGGAAGACCGGATCAAGTTCGTCATCCACGACTACTATCTGCCCGAGACCGACCCGGCCGTCTCGATCGAACGCATACGCGCCACGCGCCACGACGTGACCCTCATCGGCACGAGCGGCACGTGCAATCGGGATGAATTCGCCGCGATGGGTGTGCATCGCTTCCTTCCCAAGCCCTGGCGGCTTGGCGAGCTCCTCCGTCAACTATCCGATGCCGAGGAAGACGCTCCGATTGCGGAGCGCCCGGGCAGAAGAGCAATGGCGATAAGTGGCATTTGCCCATAGGGATCGAGGAGAGCTGTAGCGCGGCGACGCGACCTGCGGGGCTGGCGACATGCCGGCGCCGGGTCCGCCGTCACAAACCGGCTCGGCTGGCGAGCGGGTAACCTCGTCGAGGTGTTCCTGGTGACCATACGCCCTGCTGATTTACCGCCTTCCGACAAGAGCGCACCGGACGATCCTCCCGCGAGCGACATGGATCGTGCCGGCCGCGAAGGCGGCGAAGCCCTGTACGCCAAAAGGAAGCACTGTGGAACGCTTAAGGAGCTGTTGACGATCATCGGGCTTGCGCTGCTGCTCGCGGGCCTGCCCCTGCTCGGTCTCCTGGCCTGGGACTCGATGCGGTCCGCCCCGTAGCCACCAGCGTCGCGCCTGGCTCATTCCGGGTGCGTCGAGCGCGCGAAGCTGATGTTCAGCATCTCCTCGTCCGGGTTGCGAATCATCTGCTTGATCGAGGGGTCGATCAGGTTCTCGAGCCATTCACCCAGCGTCAGCACGTTCGGGCGATCGCCGTAGCGCTCGAACGCGTTGAGAAACACTTCTTCGATGAGATCGTCGATCTGCAGATCATGTCCGATCTTCGCTTCGATTCGCGGGTAGCGCTGCACCCAACGCCCGATCCGCCGGCGAAGCGGCTCGTCGTACGCGAACGTGGCGGTGCGGAAAGCCGCGTAGTCGCGCGCTTCCACGGCCGCGTCGATCTTGTCGGCGTCGGGCGGGCGCGTGGGCAGAACCTCATGGGCCGTGCCCTTTCCTACCTTCGCGTGCTCGGCGCTTCTCTCCAACTCGGCTTTGTAGGCGTCGACCTTGTGCACGAGTTTTCGCGCGCAGCGCGAGAACGCGGGCACGGCGTGGTCTTCCCGCTCGCCGGTGAAGAGCGTCCGCCCGGGCAGCAGGAGGCTGGTCTTGACGTGAAAGTCGCCGCCCCGCCCGTGACGAATGATGGTGATGTAGAGGTCGACAACAGGGAAGTCGCGACAGACAGCGCGGAGCGGCTCCAGGTCGGCGTCCATCCGTTCGAGTTCGTCGCCGGATAGCCGGCAGTGCTGCGTGTCAATCTCGATGTGCAAACTACGTTTCTCGGTGGGGGGCGCCATGAGCAGCTCGATCCTCGCAAACGAGCGCGGCCGGCAGAAACCGCAGCACCGCTACTTGGCCTTGGAGTACCGATCGGCGACGGCGTCCCAGTTGACCGTGTTCCACCAGGCGGCGATGTAGTCCGCGCGGCGGTTCTGATACTTCAGGTAGTATGCGTGCTCCCACACGTCGAGGCCGAAGATGGGCTTGTAGCCGTCCATGATCGGCGAGTTCTGGTTCGGCGTGCTGAAGATTTCGAGCTTGCCGTTCCTGCCACGCGTCAGCCAGGCCCAGCCGGAGCCGAATCGGGTGGCTGCCGCGTCGGTGAACGTCTTCTTGAACGTGTCGAAAGAACCGAAGACGGACTTGATTTCGTCGGCCAAGGCGCCTTTCGGCTGCCCGCCTTTTCCCGGCCCCATGATCTGCCAGAACATCGAGTGATTCGCATGCCCGCCGCCGTTGTTGATTACCTTCTGGCGGATGCTGTCGGGAGCGTTGCCGACTTCGCCGAGCAGCGCTTCGATGGACTTGGCGGCGAGGTCGGGATGGCCCTCGAGTGCGTCGTTGAGTTTGCTGACGTAACCGGCGTGGTGCTTCGTATAGTGGATCTCCATGGTACGCGCGTCGATGTAGGGCTCGAGCGCGTCGTACGGGTAGGGCATCTCGGGAACAGTGTGGGCCATGATTGGGTTCCTTTCTCTATCCAACCTGACTTTATCTGCGCGCTTCGGCGCTCACAGCCAGATTATGGATGCGCAGCCTGAAATCCGCCTGAATTCGACCTTAAGCGATTGTTAGGCGACCGGATGCCGCCGCCGGACCGATGGCATCGTCCAGCGCGGTGTGGCGCGATTGTGCCCGGTCGCCGAAGCCCGCTTGCCGATCCACTCGCGGGCCCGGATAATGTCGCCGGCCGCGCGAGTGGCGGAATTGGCAGACGCGCAGGACTTAGGATCCTGTGGGGAAACCCGTCCCGGTTCGAATCCGGGCTCGCGCAATTCCTTGAACTGCAACGACTTGGGTCATCCTGCCCGGTTCCGAGGTCCGCCGGCTTAGCGTCCCATGGGCTGTCGCGCGACGAATCACGCAATGCAACGACTTCCGTCAAGCGGATAGCGCTTCACTCAATGCGACGTTCTTGCCGACCGGCGCCGCCGTCCGCTCACGACCCCCGGCGCTCCCCCCTCAGTGATTCGCCGAATCTGCGGCGGCGAGAATTGCAGCGCGGTACGCGGGTGGCGCTGCCGCCGCGATTTGCCGCTACTCGGCGCCGGATCGAGCGGGAAAACCCGTGATGCGACACCGGTGGACGGGCCCACGGATCGCAACCGACGTGCCCTCTCGCAGATCCGGCGTTCGCATCGGGCGGGTTGTCAGCCAGTGCTCGCCGGTTGTCGCGAGCTCGCTGCCGTCGTCTCAGTATGCTTTCCGCCGGGCTGCTCGAAGAGCCCGCCGGCTACCCTTGAGATGGCTCAGACGCCGGCGTCAGGCCGTGGCGACACATGATCTCGGCCATCTTCGCTCGGTCCGGCGGACCGCTGGCCGCGTTGATCACATCGGCGCACTCGCGGAAAAAGGGGGGGCCTATTACGGCTGGCGTAATCACGCAGAGCGCTTTCGCAACCTGGCTTCCGTTGTTATCGAATCGGTGCACGGCGCCGCGCGGAATGCATAACGCCTGCCCCGGTCCAACGTCGATCTGTTTCCCGTCGACGGTCCAGGTCAAGTCTCCTTCAATACCGTAGATCGTCTCTTCGTAATGGTCGTGGCTATGCGTCGCAGCGACCAGGCGCTGCGCGCCGGGGACCGTGACCTCAAATGCCGCGACGCTACCACTCGAATTCTCTCCAGTGACCAGGAAACGCACGGTAAGTGGTCCGAGACGGATGGTCTCGTCGGAAGGGTTGACGTGGAGAATGGTGGGCTGCCGTGTCACGTCTGTGCCTCTCGTAGTGGTCAGAGCTTTCACGGATACGCGTGCTCAGCTACCCGCCGGGTGTCGATGCACCGCTGGAGTATAGTCGCGCGGATCAAGCAGCGCTATTCCAGTATGTCGCTACGCCGGCCGTTGGTTCTGCGGAACAGCGGAAGAAGTAACGCGCGGGGGATGTTCGGCCGCGGGCACGCGTGCCGAAGCTCGTCCCGTCTCGGGATGAGCAGGATGTCATGGCACTGCACGAATTACCCGCCGAGTCACGAAGCTGTAATCATCGGACGTACGACGATTCTGGCTGCACATCATCTCAATCGGCGTGCCGGCAATACTTCCTCCCTCGTGCGAAAAACGCGAACCGTGCGAGGCGGTGCGACGATCCGCGAAACTTGCGAAGAGTGCGAATCGGCGCTGAGTTGCGGGGAGTGACGGACTCCCGTGCGAGTCGGAATCCAAACTGGCCTCGCTTCCCAAGCTTGTTACAGGCCCGTGCACGGGAGCACGGGGTGCTCAAAGACCATCAAACCCCGACTGAAACGCGCTGAAATCGTTGACGTCAACGTCGCCGTCACCATCAAGATCCGCGGCGTCAAACGCACTTGGGTCACGGCCCGGCGGCGGGTCGGTTACGCCTGGTCCACCCATGCAGGGGGCGAACAGTACGAAGTCATCCATATCGACATCGCCGTCGCCGTCCAGATCGCCCGGCCGCGGCGCGCCAAGCTCGACTCCGAGGATCTCGACGTCGTCGATGTTCCATCCACAGGCTCCGCCGAGATAGGCCGGACCCATGGTCCACTGGAGGTACACGGTCGACTCGCCGTCGGCGAAACCGGAAATGTCGTACTCCACGAGCTGCCAGTCGCTGTCGTAGACTTCGTTCTGGTTGAACCACGCGGTCAGGAAGAAATCGCCGTCGGTGCTCAGGCGGATGTAGGCACTATCGGGTTGATCCCACACCCCGAGCCAGCGCCGGAACCGCAGCGTCACGTGGCTCAGGTTCGAGCAGTCGATCGCGCCGGTCGTGAGATTCGTATACCACAGGCCGCCCGGGTAGTCGCCGTTCAGGTTGTATCCGTACACGTTCGGGCCGGTGTACCCGCTCGTGGGATCGGGCGAGCCGTAAGTGCCGCCTTGGCCGGTCGGCTGGCCGAACGCCCAATCACCCTCGGTCTGCCAGCCGGGATCGGAATCCAGCGGGAACGAGTAGATGACCTGGGGAATGCCAACCTGCAGGGTGACGTCCCGCGTGCGGTCGCCGTGATGATTGGTCAGGTTGACGAGCGACACCGTCGCGTCGTAGTCGCCGTGAGGCAGCGACTCGGCGGCTTCGTTGATGCTGACGGTGACGTCGACGCTTCCGCCGGCCGGGATCGTCCCGCCCGTGTTGTCGATCGTAAGCCAATCGGCGTCCGCGCCGGCGCTGAATTCGATCGGGAAATCCTCTTTGTTGGTGAGCGTGTAGGTCTTGCTCGGCGGGTCAAACGGACCGCCGTACGGCCCGATAGAGAAAAAGTCGTCGAGCGGCTGTACGCCCATGCCGATTGACGCAGGGAGCTGGTTGAAGAGCAGGTCGGAGGCCGTCGCGAGGTCGGTGTTGCCGTCGTCGTCGAAGTCAGCCGCGGCGATGTTCTCGTATGACTTTCCGAACTCGACGATTGTCTGGTCGAGTGAAAGTCCGCCGTCGCCGTCGTTGAGCAGGAGGCCGGTTTCGGTGTGGCTCTCGGCGTCGCCGTAGACGGTGCTGGTGACCATCACCTCCGGGGCGTCGTCGCCGCTGACATCGGCGACCTTGAACTGTCGCACCTCGAAGTAGGCGGGCCCGTGGGGCTCGTACGTGACGGGGGCGCCGAAAGTGCCGTCCCCGTTGCCGAGGATGACGGTGACATCGTCGGTGTCGTTGTTGAGGGTGACAAGGTCGAGGTGGTCGTCGCCGTTCATATCGGTGAGCGCCAGATCGATCGGGTATTCCCCGCCGATGGGTACGGTGTAGGGCTGACCTGGATTGCCCTGGCCATCACCCAGGCTGAGCTGGATGGTGACGACGTCGTAAGCGCTCCGAATGGTGGCGATATCCAGGTGGCCGTCCTCGTTGATATCGCCGACGCCGACCACGGTGCCGGCCGCGACATCGCTCGAGACGAAGTTGGTGTAGAAGGTGCCGTCGCCGTTGTTGAGGAGCACCGGGCCGTCGTTGGGGACGATGATGTCGGTGTTGCCGTCGCCGTCCATGTCGCCGAAGGCGAGGTGGAGGGCCGGGCCGTGGCCGCCGCCGTTGCTGTACTCGATGATCGGGCCGAACGAGCCGTCGCCGTTGCCGAGCATGACGCCGAGGTCCCCGTCGATGATGTCGAGGACGTTGTCGTCGTTGAGGTCTTCGGCGAAGACGGTGTAGGCACCCTGCGAGTCGATCAGCGTCTGGGAGGTGAACGAGCCGAGGCCGTCGGCGTTGAAGTTGATGGTGTAGTCGCCGGGGTAGATGAGCTGGCCGAACGAGTCGCGTGTGGGGGGGTGAACGGCGAACAGGTCGATGTCGCCGTCGTTGTCGAAGTCGCCCGGGACGACGGCGTAGTCGTAGGCGAAGCCCCAGAACTGCGGCTCACCGAAGATGGTCTGTTCGGCGCGCGC
>JBECKQ010000379.1:0-29957 GCA_040235375.1 Phycisphaerae bacterium
GAGCAGACGCTCCAACGAGAGGATTTCCGTGGGCCAGACGCTGATTGAGAAGATAACGACCCGATACGCCACCAAGCTGAAGCCGGGCCAGAAAGTGCATGCCGGCGACTACGTGTCCATTCGCCCCAAGCACGTGATGACGCACGACAATACCGGGGCGGTTATTCCCAAGTTCAAGAGCATCGGAGCGAAACGGGTGTTCGATCCGAAGCAGCCGGTGTTCTGCCTGGACCACGATATACAGAACACGTCGCCGGAAAACCTGGCGAAATACGCCAAGATCGAGGCGTTCGCCCGCGAGCACGGCATCACGTTCTACAAGGCCGGCAGCGGGATCGGGCACCAGATCATGGTGGAAGAGGGCTTTGTGACGCCGGGCTCGTTCGTCGTCGCCAGCGACTCGCACAGCAACCTGTACGGCGGCGCGGCGGCCATGGGCACGCCCGTCGTGCGGACCGACGCGGCGGCGATCTGGGCTACCGGCGAAACGTGGTGGGAAGTGCCGCCGATTGCCCGTGTGCAATTAGTCGGGCGGCTTGGGCGTGGCGTCGTCGGCAAGGACGTGATCATCGCCCTGTGCGGCAAGTTCAACAACGACGACGTGCTGAACCACGTTGTCGAGTTCGCCGGTGAGGGCATCGCCGGTTTGACGATGGACCAGCGCCTGACTATCGCGAACATGACGACGGAATGGGGTGCCCTGGCCGGCGTGTTCCCCTTCGACGAGCGCCTGCGCGATTACCTTTACGAGCGCGCGGACGTGTTCGCCGGTCGGGGCGACGATCCGCCGCGATACACGCGGCAGGACGTGGACCGCTGGTACGCCGAGCGGCTGGTGCCCGATGCGGACGCGTTCTATGCGAAGGACCTGGTGCTCGATCTGGCCGAGGTCACGCCGCACGTCGCGGGGCCGAACGAAGTGAAGACCATCACCCCCCTACCGGACATCGAGCCCAAGCGGGTGAAGGTCGATCGTGCGTACCTCCTGAGCTGCGTCAACGCCCGCCTGGAGGATCTGACGCAGGCCGCCGAAGTGCTGGCCAGGCGTCGCGTGGCCGATCACGTCAAGCTCTACGTGGCGGCGGCGTCGGCCTCGGTCGAGCAGGCGGCGAAGAAGACGGGGGTCTGGGACACGCTGGTGCAGGCCGGGGCCATTACGCTTCCGCCGGGGTGCGGGCCGTGCATCGGCCTGGGCGAGGGGACGCTGACGGCCGGTGAGGTGGGCATCAGCGCGACGAACCGGAACTTCCAGGGAAGGATGGGATCGCGGGATGCCAAGGTCTACCTGGCGAGTCCGGCGGTCGTGGCGGCGTCGGCGGCAGCCGGCTACATCTGCGGTCCGTCGCGGATAGACGTTCGACCGATTCACGCCGAGGTGAAAGAGCACACCCGCGAGGAGACTGCGGTCCCGGCGACCGAAATCCTGCCCGGTTTTCCCAAGGAAATCACCGGCCGGATTCTGCTGCTGCCGAAGGACAACCTCAACACCGACGGCATCTACGGCAAGGACTTCACCTACAAGGACAATCTGACGCGCGAGGAAATGGCCGCGGCGGCTATGCTCAACTACGACCCCGCGTTCCAGACCATTGCCCGCGAGGGCGACATCATTGTCGGCGGTCGCAACTTCGGCAGCGGCTCGTCGCGCGAACAGGCGGCAACGGCGCTCGCGTATCGCGGCATCCGCATGGTGATCGCCGCGTCCTTCTCGCAGACGTACAAGCGCAACGCGTTTAACAACGGGTTTATCGTGTTCGAGTGCCCGGCGTTGGTGGACATGCTGCGGGCCGAGTTTGGCGAGCGTACGGCGGCCGGCGAGCGGACCATCGCCACCGCTGAAAAGGCGAGCGTCGATTTCTCGGAATCGACGATCGCCTATCGGGGCCGGTCGCTTCGATTCGCGCCGCTCGGGCCGGTGCCGCAGGAGCTGATTGTTTCCGGCGGCGCCGAGGCGCTGGTAGCCAAGCGGCTCGATGCGACCTGAACGTCCGATAAGGTGGGTGCGCTGGGTGCTTTGTAATGGATGTGTGGATTACTCTGGTGAAGTTTTGGGCATTTCATGCGTGCAATCGCCGCTGCCTGATGGTATGCTACCCGGACAACGAAATGAATTGGCGACACCGCTGAAACAACTGGGTGCCGCTGAATCAAATTAAAGCGGCGGGCTCGTCGGTGCGGAGGAGGAACGACGGGCTCGCCCGTCTTTTTTATCCCCCCCACTGTAATGTGACGGCGCCGTTATCCTGCTGGCTAGGGGAAAACCTCAGCTTGGCGGCGGTCTCATGTAATGACATAGGGGGCCGGTCCGCCCTGCGGGGAGGAACGCGGCTGACGGAATCCTCAGGCCGAGTCTCCCGCCGGTTCGTCCTCCTCTCCAGTCGCCAGACCGGGAATGCGCACACTGGGATGCAGGGAGATCGTCCGCTGAGGGAATGGAATGTCGATGCCCTCTTCCTTGAACCGTTTGGCGATCGTGTAGCGCATGTCGATCATGCCAAACCAGCGATCGCGGGCCGTGGGGAACCACGCTGCCAGCGTGAACTTGAGGGCATTGTCGCCGAAGTCCACAAACCACACCACCGGCTCGGGATAGGCGAGCACGCTCGGCTGCTTGTTGGCGATATCGAGGAGGAGATCGCGCACCTTCTCCGGATCGCTGCTGTAGGACACGCCGATGTCCAGCTTCCCACGGATTCTGGTGTCCTGAAGGGTCCAGTTGATGACCTTCGCAGTGATGAACTCGCTGTTGGGAATAACCATGTCGATGTTGTCGAACGATTTGATCTGCGTCGAGCGCATGCTGATGCCGACGACTTCGCCCACCTCGCCGCTCACGTCCACAAGGTCACCCACCTTGACGTGACGTTCGGCGAACAGGATCAGACCGCTGACGAAGTTGATGAGCAACGGCTGCAATCCGAGACCGAGGCCGAGCCCGAGGCCGCCCAGCATGACGGCGATCGCCCCCAGGTTGATACGCAGAAGCCTTAGCGAAATGTAGAAGCCGAGGACCAGCAGCGTGTAGTGCAGCAACGTGTTGATCGTCGCCTGGGCGGCGCGGTGCACGTGGTACGCAGGGTAGACGTTGTGGTTGAGCATCGCACGAACGCCGCGCGAGACTTTGAAGGATGCGAGAAACACCAGAATCGCGGCCAGCGCCTGACCGAGCTCGATCGGATTGGCGGCACGGGGATTGAACTGGAACGCAAGAATCTGCCGCGCGGTCAGCTCGGTCACGCCCCACGAGACGAATACCCACAGCAGCGCCCCGATCCACACGAACCAGCGCAGGAGCGTCGCGACGCTGGTGACGACGAGTCGAAGCTCGCGCGACTCGAAGCTGGCGAGCAGATCGTCGAGGCTGAACTCCCCGCCTGCGAGGTCCGCCGCGGCCGGAGCCGAAGCCGTCACCGGCGCGTCCTCCTGCTCGGTAACGGAGTACCTGGCGGTCACGTCGCGGAGCAGGTCGGCAAGTATGACCGCGCCGGAGAGAATGAGCACGGTGTAGATCACATTGCGGACGACGTAGGTCACGAGGGCGCTGTATCCGGCGAACTCGATAACGATGAAAGCGAAGATCACGAGAAGCAGGAGCGGATACAGCCGGACCAGGACGCCGAACAGGATCGGCCGGCGCTGCACGAAGCCACGGCCGACGATGCGCACCGCGGTCTTCCGGTGCCGCAGCATGAGCATGACCACGGTGAGACCCGTGATGCTGTAAACCATCCACACGGCGTCATCGACCGCCGGTGCGATGTCGAGCGTCGAGAGAACGATGACCGGCGGGATGAGCACGACGGTCACGCGCCACAGCAGTCGCAGCCAGAAGCGATAATGCTCGGCGACGACGTTGGAGCAGGGGATGATGCGAAAACGCGGCTTGCCGGTACGGAACAGGCGGCCGATCAGCGTGAGCGAGAGCATGGCGGCCAGAAGGAACCAGAGCAGCCGCCGGGCGAGCAGCTCCTCGGCCCGCACCGTATCCGTGTTCAGCCCGACGACGAGCAGCAGCAGTGCCGTGGGCAAAGCCACGGGCAGACTGAAACCAAGGACCCGCGACATCTGGATGCGGAAGCGATCGGTAAAGCGAACTTCGGTGGCGGTTCCCTCCTCGATGTCGGCGGTGATCGCCTCTTCGTGTTTCGTCGCGTAATGAAGCAGCCGGCGGCCACCTCCGACACCCAGCAGAGCACCCGCGATCACGACGAATGCCGCAACGACGTACTGCCCTGGCGCGATCGCATCGAGGTGGGCGTGGAGGTGCGCCCACGCCTGCAAGACGCCCGCCGTCAGGACACCGGTGACAATCTCGGCGTAGGCGGCGCGCACCTTGCCGATCGCACTGGGGCCGCGTGCGGTCGTGTAGGACCAGAAGAGCCATTCGCTGTGCTGGTGCAGTTGCTGAAGGAAGGCACTGAGCTCTTTCTCCTGCTCTTCCAGCCGGCTGATGAGCACGTCGTCCCAGTTGATGACTTCCGCCATCACGCTTTCGACCTTTGGTCGGTAGTCGGCGGCGAGCTCGGCGGTGAGCTTGTCGAATTCCTGTCGTCGATCCGGATCGGTTATCTCAGAAACGCGTCGCTTGAGGATGTCATTGGCCTCGTCGAGGCGTTCAGTCGCGACGTCCTGGTCCTGGAGGAGCGTATCCCGGCTGCGGCGGGCCTCGTCGAGGCGGGCTCGGACAGCCTCGAGCTCCTCGGTGTAATGCTTGATCTGATCGCCGAGCCGGCGGTAGGCAGCGGTTTTCTCGGCGCCGGTGGTTCGCGCAAGCCGTTCTTCGAGCCGCGTGTAGAACTGGCTGATGCGCTCGGTTTCGGCGGGGAGATTCTGCTTGGCCGTCGCCTGGAACTGCGCGCGTATGGCATCGATCCTGGACGTGAACTTCTGCCGCGTCTCGGCGATAATCTGGCGGTACGACCAGTAGGCTTTCAACGCGGGCGTGTCCGCCGCCTCCAGCTCGGACGCGATGCGCTCGACCTCCGATTGCGAAGCGAGCTTGTCGAGGCGGCTCCGGTAATCGCCCAACGCGCGGGCGTAGGCAATCAGCGACGGTAGGACAGCGTCGGCGGCCGTCATTTCAAGATTGATAACCACCTTCTCGGCTGCGAGCTGCTCGACGCCCATGTTGGCCTGGAAGACCTGCCACGCGAGGCGGCGAGCGCGCAGGTGGCGGATTCGGTCAACGGTGGCGCTGTCCATGTCGGCCGGTTTGGACGTCGGCTCTTTCAGGAACTTGTCGAGGGCCGCCCGGGCCTCTGCGAGGGCCTGTGCGGCCTGCTGCTCACGCTGCGGATAGGCCGACAGCGTATTTCGGCGGCTGGTCTGCTGCTTGTTGGTGGTGTCGGCCAGCATGCCGACGCGTATGTACTCCTGCGAGATCTTGTCTCGTTGCTCGGCAAGGGAGCTCTCGCTGCGGAAGACATGCCGCATTTGAGCCTGAATTTCCTCGGTACGCTTCTTGTATTCCTCGATCTGCTGGCTGCGCTCGGCGATTGCATCCGCAGAGCCCAGCGTCGCGGCGCGGCGCAAGGTTTCGATGTAGGCATCCACCGCCTGAGCCGAGTTGGTCAGCGTTTCGATCAATGATTGGATCGTTGCCGCGATCTGCTTGTCGGCGGAGGATGCCTCCTTGCCCTGGCCGAGATTCCCCAACTGGTCCGCCAGCTCCTTCTTGCGCTGCTCGATCAGCGCGCGAACCTCATTGGCGGCATCGATGGTCTTGGGGGCGGGCAGCGGCGTGACGGCGACGGCCGTGGGTTCCGGGGCGGTCGTTTCCGCAGGCTGCGAGGTCTGCGCGACCACCGCCGAACTCACCATGAGCGCGATGATCAATGATGCGAATAGAATGCGGTACGTGCGCGCCATCGGCCCCACTGGTGGCGGCAAGGTCTGCATAGAAAACGCATTATACGTCGGTAGGAAACTCACACAAGAATGGCGATGGTCATGCTTCGGCCGCGGCCAACTCCGCTTGTTGCTTCGTCCCCTGGTCCTCGAGATAGGCGGCGACGGTCCGGGGGATTCCCTCTTCGTAGGTGACCGTCGATGACCAGCCGAGCATTTCGCGGGCCTTGTCGCAGCGGAAGAACGTACGGCGCCCCATCAGCCAGACCGAGTATCGCGTTACCAGCGGCGGTCGTTTCAGATGGAGCAGGTGCCCCACACACTCAAGCAAAAAGCCGACCGCGTAGGCAACGTAATACGGGACGCGCCTGGTCACTTCGCGCTCGCCGAGTGCCTTGGCAACGAGGTTAAAATAGACACGCTGGGTGAGGACGCCATCGTTGCTGCAATTGAATGCTTCACCGGCCGCGACCTCGGAGTCGGCAGCCAGGATTGCCGCCTCGGCGACGTTGCCGGCATGGACGACGTTAAGCCGGTTGTTGCCGTCGCCGATCAACCGGATCTTGCCGCTACGGATGGAGTCGCACAACCGGCCGATCGTCGCCCGGTCCCTGGGACCATACAGCCAGCTCGGGCGGATCACCGTGACGGCCAGATCGCCCCGATCGTGGGCCGCCCACGCCAGTCGCTCGGCCTCGACCTTCGCCCGGCTGTAGTAACTCCAGCGATGAAGCTTCTGGCCGAGCGGCGCCGATTCATCCAGCGATGCTCCTTTGAGGTTGGGATGGCCGTAAGCACTGATGGAGCTGATGTGCACGAATCGGCAAACTCGCGCCTCGGTTGCCGCATTCAGAAGGTTTCGCGTGCCTTCAATTGTGATCTTCGCGAACTCGCTCCAGGGGCCCCAGTCGCCGACCCTGGCAGCGGCGTGATAGACAGTCTTCACGCCGGCACACGCGCGCCGCAGCGACTGCAGATCGGTAACATCTCCTTCCGCCAGCTCCACCCCGATTGAACGCAGAAATCGCGTGTCGCTCGAGGCCCGAACAAGGGCCCGGACGGGACGGCCCCGCCGGACCAGTTGCTCGGCGATATGGCTCCCAAGCAGGCCCGTCGCCCCGGTTACCAGCTCAATCTGTTGGTCGCCGCCGTCGTCCAAGTTGCACCTCATACGCAGTGCCTGCGAGAGGCGACAAGGTAGGAGTGAACTTCCGACAGGTCAAGCAATCGGCGCGCAGGATCGTTCGGCTGGCTGAGGATTCCAGTGAAGCGGCACGCCTAGAAATGGATCTTGTCGGGATCGAAGTCGTCGGGCCGGTAGCGCGGATTCCAGATGACGTCGGTGTAGACGTAACTGCCGAGGAGCCGCCGGCCCTTGGGATCCGCGTAGGAGTAGCAGGCCGTGGGAACGAGCCATTCCTTGTCCACGTGGATGACAAGGAGGCTGTCCGGATAGGGCTCCTCGTGGCCGGTGTACGGCAGCCGGCGCTCGAACACATAGGTGGGGCGCGAATCGATCTGACCTTCGCCGACAAAGCGAAGGTCGAGCACGCCGGCCTTCTGGGCCTTGTGAGCGTACTTGAGGATCAGCTCGAACGACTTGTCAAAGCCGAACTGATCGATGGTGCGCCGGGAGGCTTTCTTGGCCCGCCAGCCGTGGATGGGCTGCTTGATCTTGGGAACGAAAGCGCGGAGGATGGCGCCCGCCGGCTTGGCCCAGGCAAGCTCATTGCCATCCGCGTCCTTCCACTTGCCTTGGACGTACAGCGCTCTCTGGCAGTCGCCGACATTCTTGGTGAACGTCATGTCCACGCTGAACGGCTTTTCGAGGACGCGAACATCGGCGCGCTGCTCGGGGCGGATTTCGCCGTCGATATACTCCTGTTTGGCGAATTCGCACCGGTAAGCGTCGACGTTTTTCTGATATCTCTTCCAGCACTGGGCCAGAAACTCGAGCGGTTTGCTGCGCGCGAGGCTCTCATCGGGGCGCTCCGCGTCGGCGATCATCGACGCCTCCGCGGTGCCTGCGGAATCGCCCAGGCGCTCAGGCCCGCCGATGGACGTCGCCGCCTGATGGCACTGCACCGTCAGCGCAATGCTCATCATCATACCGGCAGTCAGGGGCATTCTCCTCACGGCGGTTCGCACATCCCAGGGGTCTATCTTGTTATGCACGGATTCCTCGACTCAAGGCAAGCATACGATCTTTGGCGGCGCGGCGCGCAACTCTGCGGCGATTTCGCAGCCAAACCGAAAACACACGACTCATTCTGGAAGCCATCGTGCTGCAAGCCCGGAGCGCAATCCCGATCTCAACGTCTTCCCCCAGGTATTATCGGCACCAGCAGCTTGCCTTCTGGAGCAGTATGCCCCAGCCGCGCCCGTCAGCGGTGAGCAGCGTCCGCCGTCACGCCGGGCAGGATGGGTGAAGTATAACAGCTTCTACAGGCGTTTCCAGCCGTGGTTGCACAACGCACCCGGCGCGGGTCCGAAGATATCTTAAAGTAGCTGGGAGAAGTCGCCTTTCCCGCTACGTCTGGCCAGACTGCTCGGTCTCACGTGATGGAAGCGGCAAGCGGACCTCGAAGGTCGTTCCCTGCCCCAGCGTGGAGGTGACGTGAATGGACCCGCGAAGCACCTTGAGCACGCCATGGGCGACCGCCAGCCCGAGACCGCGCCCCGATTTGCCGACGGCAGTCTTGTCCTTGGTGCTGTAGAACGGCTCGAAGATGCGATTGAGCTCCGCCTCGGTGAGGCCGGGCCCCGTATCGCCGACCCGAATGAAGCAGTACGTTTCGGCCGAGTCAAGCTCGATCGTCAGATCGCCGCGCTCGGGCATGGCTTCGACGGCGTTCTCGATGAGATTGGAGAGAACGGTGATGACCTGAGCATGGGGGACGGCGAGCACGGGGATCTTCCTGACGTTGGCGGTCAGCCTGATGCGCGAACCGCGCAAGCGCCGCTCGGTGCTCTCGATGAGACCGACAACGACCTCGGTCAGATCGCTGAGACTCTCGTTTCGATAATCGCCCTCGGCGAACGCCAGCAGACTTTCGACCAGCTCAGTCGCGCGCGACAGCGCCGACGCGGTCTTCTCCAGGCCCCGGGTCAGTGTTTCCAAATCACCGGTGGCCAGTGCGAAGTCGACGCTGGTTACGACGCCGCCGAGAATGTTGTTGAAATGATGGGCCAGCGCACCGGCCATCTCGCCGAGGGCCGCCATTCGCGACTGCTGGACGAAACGCTCCTGCAGGATCATGCGGTTGGTGATGTCGCGTACGCAGGCGAGGCCCCCGATGCGCTGTCCTTGCTGATCAACGACGGGCGTGACGATGGCCGCGAGGCGGCGTTTGCCGCCGCGTTCGTTGCGCATGTCGAACTCGAACTCGCCGACCTTCCCCTGCGTGAGGCTCGCCGCCATCACCTGCTCGGCTTCAGTACGGCCCTCTGTCGGCACAATGGTCGTCCAGTCCGCGCCGAGCATCTCCTCGCTGCCCGCGCCGAACATGCGGGAAGCGGCGAGGTTCCAAGCGGTTATCCTGCTTTCGAGATCCGCGGCGACCATGGCGGTTCCCGCCTGGTCGAAGAGGATCCCGCGAAGCGTGTTGTCGTGCCGCTGCTGATCCACGATCACCCGCCCGCTTTCATCGAAACGCTACGACTGGCCGACGCGAACGACGCGCGGCGTGATGCAAAGCACCGTCTCGAAATGCTCCATATTCAGGCTGGACGTCAGCCACCATGTCCCCAGCAGATAGCCGCGATCCGTGCGGCGGCTCGGCCCGATGACGATGAACTGGTTCGGCTCCAGCGTCCAGGTCGTGCTGAGCTCGCTGAAGGTGATGCCGTCGAAATCACGAATCGTATAGATGTCGCCGCCCTGGTCGACGCGCTTGGTGTCCATGCGCTTTGCTCGGAATTCGGGCGTCACGCGGAGGATGACGCGAGACGGGTCGGCCTCGGTCGTGGCATAGTCGATGCGAAACAGCATTTCACCGGCGTCAAACGTGCCGCCGCTGAGCCCTCCGTCGGAGCGGTGGATGAAGTACGTATCGCCGTCCCGCACCTCGCCCACGGAGATGAGCCGGGCCAGGCCGTCGGTGGCGGTCTGCTGCCGGCGGCTGGTGCGCGCCCCGTTCGCGTCCAGTATCGCCTTCATGGCCGGCCACGCATCCTGGTCGGCGACGCCAACGCGGAATCCGTTCCGGGCGAGCAAGGCGGTCAAGCCCGGATCACCCTTGGATTCGTCGATGTGGTTCCAGAGCGTCAGGGAGTGCTGGATCCGATCGACCGGCAATTCGATGCGGAGCACGTCGAAGTGGACGGTCACAACGGCCACAGGGTCGGTTGTATTGCCGGCGGCCTGACGAACGACCGGCGGCGCGATGGGAGGGGTCGCCGGCTCCTGCTTGGGAGGTGCTGCAGACATCCCCGGCACGTTCGCGCAGCCGAGAAACCCACACCCCGCTACGATGCAGCCGATGGTGAAGATTGTCCGTTGGGTACGGTGCATGGCGCCCTCGCGCGCTAGGCTACCGTGGGCTGGGGCGCAGTCAATACGCCGGGGCGTTTATGTTGTCCGGCGCAGAGTCTCGGGCCTAAATCGGGTGAGAGCGGTCGAGAGGTGATTACTGTCGGGCGAGGATGGCGGCGATGCGTTCGGCGGCGCGGCCATCCCAGAGTCGCGGGGCGGGCGGTTGCACGGCGGTATTGGCTCGGCACTTGCGATAGGCCGATAAAATCGCCGCCGGGTCGGAGCCCACAAGCGTGTTCGTCCCCTGCGTGACGGTGATGGGGCGCTCCGTATTCTCGCGGATCGTCAGGCACCAGACGCCGAGGATGGTCGTTTCTTCCTGGATTCCGCCCGAGTCGGTGAGCACGATGGCCGCGTCGCCCATGAGCTTGAGAAAGTCGAGGTAGCCCACCGGGTCGATCGTGCGCACCTTCGGCATCGAGTCGAACCGCGAAGCCATCCCCATGCGTTGGAGGTTGGCGCGCGTCCGCGGATGGATGGGGAAGACAACGGGCAGGTCATCCTGAATCGCGCCAAGTGCATCCATGATGCCGCTGAAGACGGCGGGATCGTCGACGTTGCTCGGACGGTGCAGCGTGACGACAGCGTAGGCACCCTTTTTGAGGCCGAGCCGATCGCGCACGTCCGAGCCCTCCGCCTTGTCGAAATTGGCGCGAAGCGTGTCGATCATCACGTTGCCGACGTGGTGGACTTTCTTCGGATCAACGCCTTCTCGCGCGAGGTTCTCCAGCCCGCTCGGTTCACTTACGAACAGCAGATCGGATATGGCGTCGGTCAGAACACGATTGATCTCTTCCGGCATGCGGCGATCGAAGCTCCGCAAGCCGGCCTCGACGTGGGCGACGCGCACGTCCAGCTTGGTCGCCACGAGGGCGCAGGCGATCGTGCTGTTCACGTCGCCCACGACAAGGACCCAGTCCGGCCGTTCGCGCAGCACGACGGGCTCGAATCGCTTCATGATCTCGGCCGTCTGGGTCGCGTGGCTCGCGGAGCCGACCTCGAGATTGAGGTCCGGCTCGGGAATGCCGAGCTGTCGGAAGAACAGGTCGGACATGTTGGTGTCGTAGTGCTGGCCGGTGTGCACGATCATCGCGTCGATGTTGTCGTACGACTTGTAAGCGCGCATGAGCGGCGCGATCTTCATGAAGTTCGGCCGTGCGCCGCAGATGTTGATGATCTTCGTCACGCGGGAATTTCCCCTTCGCCGGTGCTTTGGCGGAGTCTATGGAATGGTCGCAGCCCGTTCAAGCCGCCTGTCAATGCGATCTTCGCGGTTGCAGGGCGTAGAGGTCGCCGACGCGATCCCACGCGCCCGCTTCCGGCGTAACGTGTGGGACGCTTGCGTCGGCCGGTACGAGCACGACCGGGCGACCGGCCTTGATCGCCTCGCTCAGGCGTTGTTGCTTCTTGCCGACGGCGACTTCAACCCCCGTTTCACCCGTGCGCCAGACCTGGTATTCGACTGCGTAGCTCGCCATCGTCTCCTCGACCAGAATGAGTCCGTCGGGCCGGGCGAGGTCCACCGCCTGCCGGCTCATGCGCTGGGCGGATCGTTCGCTGACCGACCACGGCGTCAGGAGGTACGCGTAATCGTCGCGGTATGGCTTGTTGTGGATGACGTTGTCGAGGACGCCTGCCTGCCGAGCCAGCGCCGTCGTCGCTGCATAGATGGCCGGCGTGACGGCCAGCAGTGCCACGGCGGTGACGATGACGGAGCTGGCGCTTCGCCCGCGCGGGCGGGACAGATACGCAGCCAATCCAAAGCCGCCCAGAACGCACAACAACGTAAACAACGGCAGCATGAAGGTCTGCTGGTCGACGATCGAGTACCTGCTCACGAAGAGCGCGTACACCACGACCTCGGCGACAATCGCGTTTCGCGCGGCAGCCGGCAGGCCGGCTCGGCGCGCTCGGGCGATGCCGTAAATCGCGAATGGCAGCAGCAGATTCGGAAAGCTGTAGACGAGAAAGGCGGCGAATACGCCGAGCACGCGAACCGAGACACTGGCGTTCAGCACCTGGCCGGCGAAGCGCCGGCCGAACAGCGCCGAGTGCAGCGTTTCCGCCAGATTCCCGCCGTGAATGAGCTGAGCGATAACCAGCCCGCTGTATGGAGCCGTTCCGACGCTCCACACCGCGGCTCCGACGATCAGATCGGAGAGAGTGATCCAATTGCGGCGCCACGCCCAGATCGCCAGCACCGCCAGGACCGGCGTGGTCAACGACGCGAGCATGTGATTGGCGATGCCGAGCCCGTTCAGGAGCAGCATCAGCCAGAAGTAGCCCCGGCGCCGGGACTGGATGAAGACGATGAGCAGCCACGTCTCGCCCGCCAGCAACGCGGCCCCCAGAGTATATGTCTCGGCCAGTGTGGCCATCTGCCAGAACGTGTTGGCGAGAGCGAGGGAAGCAGCCGCAAAGACGGCTACTCCGCGGCGAGACGACACCGCCCGGACCGCACCGTACACGTTGGCAACGGCGATCGCGCCTGAGAGGGCGCTCACGAGCGTGACCGCAAAAGCAGGCTCGAAGATGCCCAGTCGAACCACCGCACGGGCGAGCCATTGATGTAACGGGTGACTCAGCGCCAACCCGTACGGATGCACCAGTTGCCCGGTGACGGCACGGAGAATGTGGAAGCCGGAATCCTGCCACTGCACGCCACGACTGGCTGTCGCCGCATACAACGCCAGGGCGCCCACGAAGACCACGAGCCATTCGCGAAACACGCCACCGCGTGGGTTGTGTGCGGATGCGGAGAGGGAATCAGTCATCTTGAGGTATTGGTGTCGGCGGTTCAGGCAATGGCGGCGTGAGGTGACTGCCGTCTGGCAGCGGCGTTCTCGAGGAAGTCGGCATACCTGGCGTAGATGATCCGCCGATCGAAGACGGTCTCAGCCGCCAGGCGGGCCGCGGATTTCATCCGCTGAAGCTGCCGCGGCTCCTCCGCGAGTCGCCGTATGGCGGCGAAGCAGCCGTCGGCATCACCGGCGTCGTAAGTGAGGCCGCAACCGTGCCGCTCGACGAGGTTAGCACATTCACCCGGAATGGTGTTGAGCACCGCTTGACCGGCGGCGAAGTAATAGAAGATCTTGTTGGGCAGGTAGATAAGCGCGTGGGGAAACGATGCGTTGAATCCGGCGTCCGACTCGTACATCAGGTAGGCCCACTCGTCGAAATCGAGGAACCCGGTCACTGTTACGTTGTCGAGTTGGTCCGCCGCGACCATCTCGTGGGCGACGTGAGCCAGATCCCCCTGACCGGTGAGCACGAAGTCCACTGGCGTGCCAGGGTTTCGCTTCGTCAATGCCGCGGCGCGAATGATCGTCTGAAAGTCGTAGCTGTAGCTCAGGCTGCCCGAATAGACGAAGCGCAGCCGGTGCGGCTGCTTCTTCCATCGCGGATAGCGCTCCGCGCCGCGTTGGGCGGCGGCGTCGACATCGGCCACATCGACCCCCAGTGGGAACTCGCCGGTGAGGGGCTTGCTGCCGCCGACCGCCAATCCACGTTGAACGTAGCCGTCGCCCACACCCACGATGCCGTCTGCGGCGCGATACGCTCGCCGTTCGAGGCTGTACCACGGCGACAGCAGCAGGCGGCTCATGCTCCGGAGCGGCGCGGGAACGGCACGCGCGAACGTGTCCGGCCACTGGTCCTGGATGTCGACGATTGCGGGCACGCCCCATCGGCGGCCGGCCTTGGCGGCCTCCGCGGCCGCCTCGAGCGGCGGCGAGCTGGCGAGAATCACGTCCGGCGGCGGCGTGGTGGCCATCATTCTGCCAAGATTGCGGCCGTAGACACGGTGGCTTCGCAGGCGGCGAAAAGAGACGTTGCTGCCGTAGGGCGGCGACTCCACGAGTTCGAGTTCGAAACCGAGCGATTCGGCCGACTGGCGGGCCTGTGCGGCGTCGATCTCCCGCTTAAAACGGTGGGAGAACGTGCTCGACCACCAGGTCACCTGGTGGCCGCGTTCGCCCAGCAGCTTCACCAGGTAGGCGTAGCGACCCAACTGTTCCGTCCCGCCGGGAAGAGGATCAAAGGGGTTGATGATCCAGATCTTCATCGAACTCGCCGGGCGTACACGATGATGTCGGTATCGATCATTTCGAAGCCCGTCTCTTGTATTCCTCGGCAACGTGCATCAGGTGATCGAGGAGAAGCGGGATAGTCCGCTTGTGATCGTTGTCGGCGGCGAGCTTCCGGTTCGGCTCGATGGCCCGGCGCCAGAGCTCCGGCTGCGAGAAGGCGCGGTCGAGTGCGTTGACGATGGCCTCGGCGCTGTTTGGCTGAAAGAGTATCCCGGTTTCTCCGTTTGTGATCCACGGGCGGTTGGCGGCAATGTCGGTTACGACAGGAAATGTCCCTGTGCTGAGCGCTTCCAGCAACGTGGACGCCGTTCCATCCGTCAGCGACGCGGAGACGAAAACATCCGCCGCGCGGTAGAGATCCGGCAAGTCGGAGTACGGCCTGTGGCCGGTGAACCTGACTACGTCACCCAGGCCAAGCTCAATCGCCAGCCGCTTGTGATCGTCCAGCAAGGTCCCCCCACCGGCAAAGGTTGCCTCGAAGCGTCGTCCACGCTGCCGAAGCTCTCCGAGGGCCTTGAGAATAAGGTCGTTGCGGTAAAGCGGTTCGTTCTTACGCGGACATAGCAGGTGGGGCACATCGGCTATTTCTCGCCGATCGGGCGGCGAGAACATCTCCGAGTCGACGCCGGTGGGCACGACGAACGTCTTGTTGGCCGGCACGCCCGCGTCCAGGACAGCGGTGCGCCACTCCTCGGAGACGGCATGAACCAGACCCGCTCGACCGCAAATCCAGCGAATCAAACGTTTCGCCGCCCACGATGGAAAGCCCAGCTCCTTTAAACGCTCGACGCCATCTGCACCGCGACTGGCAACGACCAGTGGCCCTCGCCAGGCAAGGGCTGCGGTCAGCCCGTTGGAGATGAGATAAGGCGCGTAAACCACGTCCGGAGCAAAACGCTTGAGCAGCCGCCTTACGCGGGGCGCTCGCGTGAGAAACAGCGTTTTCCCGTGCTCAATGCTGAAGTCCGGCCTTCCGACGAATTCGACGCGGACCCCGTCCAGCAAATCGGGATGAAAAGAGATGATCAGAAGATCATGACCGGCAGCCTGGAAGTGGCGCGCGTAGTGCGGCGTCCAGGGGGCATTCGTGTGAGAAACCATCGCAAGCCGCATGAGTTCGATGGGCTGCCGCGTCAGCCGGTTACCGCGGATAGATTGCCGCCGTCAGGAGTTGCGGTTTCAGCAAATACTTGCAGAAACGAGGTGGCATCCGGTCTGGCTGTGCTGATACGTCGGCAACGTGCCCGCTGCGTTCAGAAGGTCCCCTACCGTGCCGAACGCGAAGTGGGAGAGCAGGCTGTCCACCTTCCGCGGAAAACATTTCCTGCCGACCCCCTGGTGCATTCGTGTGCGCCAGGAAATGGAGCGACCTGCTGCGCTGCGGTGGACTGGGGCGTACTCGTGTGGATGCATGTAGATCGCTGCCGCGTGCCCGGCCCGGTTTGTCTGCCTGATCGCGGCGTGAATCATCCTTGACGGGGCGAGCCGGAAGTATCCTCCCCCACCGAGCGGGAGCCGCCGGCGAAACAGGCGATACGATGCAACGGGCACTTCCACCAATTCGTTTCCGCTTGACGTGCGCAGGCGATGGGGAAACCAAGGCGCTCCCTTGATGCCATACCACCGGACCCGGACCGGGAATACGGAGGAATCGTACGCGATCCCGGTCTCGACGAGCACATCGAGGGCCCAAAGACTATCGCGAATGATGGTAAACGCGGGGGCACGATATCCGACAACCGGCCGGCCAATGATGTCTTCCAGCAGCTTCTTCGAGCGATCAACATCACGACGGAATTCTTCCGGGCTTTGCGTGTGGACCCAACGGTGGCCGTAACCGTGGCTTTGGACCTCGTGACCGGCCGCATCGATCGCGCGGACAAGGTCGGGAGCCTTCTCTGCGGCCAGGCCAAGAACGAAGAAAGTGCCCTTGATGTTGTGGCGGGCGAAGGCTTCCAGGACTCTGTGCGTGTCAGCGCGAAAACGGTCGGTGAGGGGAAGATCGGGATCCATCACCGACTGCAGCCAGTCCTCGACATCAACAGTCACCGCGTTCACGAGCGACGGGCGCTCCGTCGAATCGGGAGGCTCTTCGGGTGATCGACAGGCTGCGAGGTAGGTCATAGCAGGCTCTACGGCTTCGCGGGGCCGATGTCTGCAATGAAATCGACGGTCCGCCGGGCGGTGGCCTCACTCGTACGCGGGTGAACCGGCAGATTCACGACTTCGCGGCACGCTCGCTCTGCCTCCGGACACATGCCGTTGCGATAGCCGAATTGCTCCAACGGCGTCTCCGCAGGATGCAGCGGGCTCTCAAACCAGCTACCGAGTTCGACGAAGCGGCCGGCGGCTGTTGCCAGAGCTTTCGTTTTGTCGGCCACGCGGACCGGGTAACGGACGAGTGCAGGATCGGTCCCCTGGGGGGGCAAAAGGACGGGCCAGCCTCGCTCGCCGAGGAGGCGATCGTAACGCGCCACCATCTGCTTGCGGTGAGCGATATTCGCATCGAGTTTGCGAAGCTGGCGCTTGCCTGCGCGCGTCTGCACGCCGCTCATGGTCTTGAAGAAGTCGGCAGCCATCGTGGGGGTGAATTCCGACATGTCCGATGAGCCGACGACAAGTCCGGCGCGCGTGAGGGCCCGAAAGGCCGTCTGGGCCATCGCCGTCGTTCGCGGGTAGATGAACAGCCTGTATACCGCCAATTGCGCGCGCAACATGGCGACTTCGCGGGCGCTCGGCGGTTGCGACTCGCGCTCGACGATGGCGGCGATTCTGTCCGCCAGATCGCGATCGTTGACCACCGCCATGCCGCCCAGGCCGGTCGTGTACGGCTTGTTCCATTGGAAGGAGAAGTACGCGGCGGCTCCGAAAGTCCCGGTGAGCTCGCCGTCGTAGCGGGAGCCGAGCGCGAGGCAGCAGTCTTCGATGAAGGGAATGCCCTTTTCGTTCGCGATGTCGGCGATCGCCCGAAGGTCCGCGGGCAAACCGTAGGTGTGCTGGGCGATGATCAGCTTCGTGCGCGGCGTGATTTTCTCGCGAAGCTCGTTCGGATCGACGTTGTAGCTCCGCGGGTCGATGTCGACGTACACCGGCATCGCCTTAAGGTATACGATCGGGTTGACGGCCATCACACAGGTGTAGCCGGGAACGAGAACTTCATCGCCCTCGCCGATGCCGAGGCCTTTCAGGATGGCATAGAGGGCAACGCGGCCTTTCCAGAAGGCGAAGGCCCTATAGGCGCCCAATCGATCCGCAAAGGCTCTTTCGTACTCAGACAGAGGTCGACCTCTCACGGGACGCGAGATTTACTGTGAAGCAGATGGGTGCGTGCGGCTCCGAGCCCGGCACAGCGGCCCACCCGTGTTTATCGAGGACGCGGTGGATGGCGTGGTTGTCCCACCGGCACATGCACCAGGCCTGGTGAAACCCGCGGCTGGCAGCCTCGCTGCACACTGCATCCAAAAGCCGCGTTCCAAGTCCAAGCCCTCGCACAACAAAAAGAGCGGCCGGCAGCACGGCCAGGCTCGGTATCTTCACCCAGTCTTCGCGCGTCCTGTCCGGTTTCGTCTCGTCCGCAGACGCCGGTCTCCGGCGAACGATACGCATCATCCGCTTCCAACCGTGTGGACTGGCCAATAACCACGGGCGCACCAGGGCAGCAAGGGCGGCCCTTCCAAGCAAGCCACGGTGAATGCGACTCTCGACAGATGCGTGGCAGCCGGTGACAAAACCCAGCAGCTGTTCGTTGCGCCACCCCCCCAAGGCGATAACCCCATCCGTGCGGGCATACTCTCTAAAAAACGCGACGGAATAGCGGTGGCCAAGGCGCGAAGTCATATACTCCGGAAAAACTCTTCGCTGGACAGCGGCAAACGCTTCTGCTTCCTCGACGCGTAGCGCGCGAATCTGAACATCCGCCCTCGCTTCAGTCATGTCATCGGTCTCACTCACTACCAGTCATCACACGCGGGCCGGGGAAGAGGCCGTGACGGCCCGCGCGGGAACAAGTGTTCAGTCATCGACGGTTCCACGATCCATATCCGCCCACGCCAAGGGCGACTTCTCGCGTCCGGACAGCAGTCGCGACAGGCCCGCTATCTTCCGCAAACCTGCGATGCGCGGCACCCGCCCGGCAAGTGCCTCGACCATCCACGACGCCGGCCGTGTCGTCAATATCATCTTCGGGAATGGATGAAGAACAAACTTCCGATGCATCGGAACAGCCTGATAACCCATGCGGATTTTGTACTTATGCATGGAAAGTTCGTTGACATTCACCTGCAAACTGCTGAGTCCATACGTGACGTACCTGCGCTTCTCCGCAACCAGCAATCGCCGTGTCGCTGTGTAAAGGACAGCATTATTCGGGCAGTCTCCCAGGACGTCCGTGCACGAGCGAACGATATCGATCATGGCCCAGTCGTCGATCTTGATGATCGTCATCCAGGCGCAGAGTCGCTCGCCCTGCCAGGCGCCCCAGATCTCGTAGAACGGCGTGTCTCGATAACGCTCCCCCAGCCGCTCGACGAAGTCGGCCGGCGGCTCTGTATAACCGTGCCTTTCCATCGTGTCCGCATGGGCCGGGAGACCTTTTTCTATAAGCTCTTCCGTCGTGCAAAGCCGCACCAGGAAACGGCGGAGACCGCGGCGGATGTCCCGACGCGCATTCTTCCCGAGTTTGCCAATGTCATACTCCGAGTCCGTGCAGACGTAATCGAAGCAGTTCGGTGTGACCGCCCCACTGCCTTCAAGAAGGTAACTCACCAGCCAAATGCCACGCTTCTTGAGAAGAGTCCGCGAGACCGCCGTGTCGACTTCGCTTGTACACTCCAACGGAAAGCGCTGCATCTCGCCGCGGACGCCGGGGACCCAGGATTGCGTGCCGCCCGCAGTCAATTCGGCGGATGAACCGAGCCGCTGGTAATGAGCCACCAGATCGGACAGCGTTCCACCACGGGCAAAGGCGGCCTGGGCCTCGACGCCTGCTCGGGTCGCCTTCTCAGTTGACTGTGCCTCGCTCATGTTGACCGCAGGAGCAGAACCTACCATTCGATCGCGGGCAGATTGCGCCCTTCGCACACGGCGCGCAACAGCGCCTCGGTGCGCTCGACGATCACATCGCGATCGAAGCGCTTGGCCAGACTGACGGCATTGCTCTTCATCGTCTCGCGCAGGCCGGCGTTCGCACTGATCTCCAGGATTGCGTCCGCCAGCTCCTGCCCGTTACCGGCCGCGAAGGTCCGGCCGACGCCATAGCGTTCGACGAGCTGCTGGGCTTCGCAACCGGCGGTTACAAGCATGGGCACGCCGGCGGCCAGCGCCTCATAGACCTTGGAGGGCATTGTCCCAGGCAGGGAGGCGGCCAGGGGAATCAAGCTGGCGTCGAGGCTGGCGAGTATGCGCGGCATGCACTTCTTCGGCTGGCGGGGGAAAAAAGTCAGATTGGCCAGGCCGTCGCGATGTGCTTCGTTGACCAGCCTTTCCTTCGTCGGGCCGTCTCCGATCATCACGAAGCGTATGTGCTGCTGATCGCGAAGCCGGCGGGCCGCGTCGATGACGACCTCGAGCCCCTGAAACAAACCGTGCAGTCCGCAGTACCCTACCGCGAACTGGTCGGCGCCGACGCCGAATTCGCGGCGAACGTCCGCGCTGCGCAGCTCCGGGCGGAATAACGAAGTGTCAACACCGTTGGAGATAACCGAGCACGCGGCGTTCGGAAAGCGGCTTGTGACCTGCTCCACGGCGCCGGGATTCGTTAGTGCGACGCAGGATGAATGCCTGTAGGCCCACGCTTCGAGCCGTTCGAGAATCTTCACCTGCCGTTCGCTGATCATGTCCCCCATGCGTACGGCAACGTCCGGCCAGATGTCCGACACCATCAATACCATTTTCGCGCCGAGCAACCGCGACATGGGGACACCGGAGAGCGCGAGAAACAAGGGCGGGCTCTCCACGATGAGGACGTCCTGCTTACCGGCCGGCAGTGTTCCCAGCGCGAGCGAGGTGCTCACAAATGACATGTAGCTGGCGAGCCGTACCAGCAGGTTCGCGGATTTGCTTGGGAAAATCGGCGTCCGGATGACACGCAGTCCGTCCAGTTTCTCGCGGCACAACACGCGCCAACGGTACTCGTCAAACACTCGTCCCGTCGGATAGTTGGGCATCGCCGTGATGATCGTAACCGCGTGGCCACGGTTCCGAAGGCGGACGGCGAGCTCGGAAAGGCGTGCCTGGGGCGCGCCCATCTCCGGAAGAAAATACTGCGTGAGAATTGCGATTCTCATTCCCAATCGCCGGTTCCGGCTGCGCCAGTCATTCGATGCCGGATGCGTGTGCTCCGGCGCTCAGCGTAACGCGGGCTCCGTCGCGCTCCCACCATCCCGTATGCCAGTCGGCACCCCCTGCGCCACTCGAGCAGGGATTGGCGACGGCCATCCGATCATTGCAACGGAGTCCGCTGACTCGCAGCCCAATGACACCGAGCGAGTCATCGATGCTCTCGAAGTGCAAAGTCCACTGGTCAGACTGTTCGTCTCCTTCGGCCGCTCGGATCAAGGTTGCATAAACCGCAGTTCCCGTTTCGTCCATGCTGTGCACAACGGTCGGCGCCGGTTCCTTGTCGCCGTAGGCCTTGCTGTGCCAGCCTTGGATCGGGTCTTGTTCGCCAATGGCCACACGCATGCAGGGACGACCCGTTCCGATCGTCCGTACGAGAAGCGCGGCGCCTGCGGGGTGGCGAGCCATAACCCCGCCTTCATCCAGACGCTCGACAGCGAGGCCGGGGGCCAAGTGCCAGTACAACTCGAAGTGATGCCGGCCCTCCGCCCGCAGAGCATCCACGACAACCAAGTATTCGTTGCGTACGAGCAGGTACCACCGGCCGTGAACCACGCCGCCGGATACATGCGGGAAGCCCTTTACGGCTCCGGCGCCGAAGGCAAGCCGTCGGTCGCCGCCGGATGCAAGCACTCGAACGGTCGACGGCCGGAGCCATCGAAAGCAACGATGGGCGAGCGCCTGCCCCAGGCCGTCGACGGAGACGGCATTGTGCGCGCGCGTGCCTCGAAAGTACGTCCGCCAGTCCCAGGCGCCGTTGTATGTGAACGTGCCGCGATCGACCAACCAGTCCACGCCCTTGGCGGAGTACAAGAGACTCAGATTGTCGGCGTGCGTGTGGGACAGGAACGGGGCGCATTTGAAAGCGAGGTACTCGGCGTCACGCGTCCAGTCCGACCGCCGAAAGAAATGACCGCCGTCGCGAAAGTCCCCATCCGTTGCGACCTTGGCCGGCGTTTCGAGACTGTCGAAAACGGTGGCGGCATCCGGCCCGAAAAGCCACAGAGCCTCCTCACGAAACTCACCAGCCGCCGCCTTCAGATCACCGCGTTTGAACCGCACGGCCGCGCTACACAGCATGGAGGTAAAATCATCGTGTTCGCTGTCGTCAAGGATGAGAGTCTTTCCGTTGTCCCAGTCGCCGATTTGACAGACGGCGCCGCTCGGGGCGCGAGCGTGCATCGCGAATTCAGCCATCCGTTCGAGCCGACTCACCACAAGGTCAGGGACAGGGCGACCATTCCTGGCCAGCAGACGCTCGACCAGCAGATACATGTAAAAGACGAATCGATGATAGCCGATCGCCATTTCAAAGCTGACGCCGTCGGGCAGGACCTGCCGCTCCGCTTCACGGACGAGGATGTTCACCGCTCTCACGACGGACGCCTGCGAATCTGCAATCTCCGGCAGGTACAGCCCGAGTGCCACGATCCCCATCGCGTCTCCGAGCAGATGGTTGGTGGCCATGCAATGCTCGCTGTACACGATGTCCTGCAACAGGTGGCGCTGGTGGTCGATCAGGCAGCGAATCACGGAGGTGAACAGTTCCGGGTCCCATCCGTCCCACTGCAGGGTCATTTCGAGCGCGACGATCCACGACGTGGCGCGCAGGGCGACTTCCAGGTTGCTGTACCAGTTTACGCCGATTTCCGAGGGATTCTGCGCGAGCCAGCTTCGCATTTGCTGGCAAAGTTCACGCGCGTATCGCTCGTCCCCGGTGAGGACGAACGCTCGTGCCAGTGTTACGAAAAACTGTGTGCGATTGAGTTCCCAGACGTGTTTGACGTCGCCCAATCGGGCATCCGAGCGAATGTCGATTTTCGACCAATGGCGTTCGGGCCAGCGGCCCTTCCCATTCATCTCGCAGTGCCAGTCGATCTCTCCGGGAAACACGTTGACCTGCGACCCGAGAAAATCGAATTCGTGCCGACAGATGCGATCGGCCCGTGCGACGAGCGTGGCCCGCGCCGCGGGCAGTCGCGCGCCCCAAACTCGGCGAATAGCGGGCAGTGAGCTTCTATCAAAAAGGAAATGGACTCCGTCGCGACTGCGAAAGTAATCGAGCAGCGCCGCCGGCGCCGGTCGAGCCAGCGGGAACATGGCCAGCACGTCGGAGTTTGACAGGTTCGAGGGCTCGTACTTTGAATGATGCAGGCCCGCCCGTCTGGCCAATTCCCACCGAAGCCGGAACAGCAGTGTCCGCCACGGCAGTTGCCGCGCCTCGATCAGGGCGGCGCGATAGGAGGGACCGGCATATTCCGTGCGCATCGGTGGGTCAGGCCGTTCAGGACGACATCCGCGCGCCGTGGACCTCGGCGTCGGACGACGCGTCAAGAGCCGCCAGGTCGACGGCAACCACCCGGCCGGAGCGGGCGGCGCTCAAGGCGGCGAAGGAGGCCAGCGTAACGCGCGCGGCGTGCGCGAATGTCATGACGTGGTCGCCGCCTTCGCACAATCGCCGGGTAAGCTCCGCGAATTCGTGCCGGTGCCCCTTGTCGATTCGTCGGGCCTTGAGTCGTTTGAAGTTCTTGAATCCATATCCGCAGAGCGTGCGGTAGTTGTCCAGCACCAGCACGCGGCCGTCGCTGAAAATCTCCATACGCTCCTTTGCGTAGTGGCGGCTGCCGTTGGGGAAGTAGTGCAATGTGCCCATCGAGCCGTCCGCGAGCCGGACGGTGATGGACATGGTGTCCTCAGGTTTCGCCGTACCGGCCGGCCGACCGACCTTCTGTGCCCCGACCGATTCGATCGGCGACTCGGCGATCGCCGACATCAGGTCCATCCAGTGGCAGCCTTCGCCGATGATCCTGCCGCCGCCCTCTACGGGATCAACCGCCCAGTGATCGACCGGCAGATCGCCGGCGTTGACCATCATGGACATGCACAGCGGACCGCTGCGCCCGGCAATCAACTGGCACATCTTCCGCACCATCGGCGCAAAGCGGCGATTGAAGCCCACCATGAGCTGGAGATCATCAGCGCCCTCGTACGCATCACGGACAAGGCGGAGTTGCTCCTCATTCAGCGCCAGCGGCTTTTCGACGAACGTATGCTTGCCCGCCCGCAGCGATTCCGCAGCCAGGCGCGCGTGACTGTCGTGACGCGTGGCGATGACGATCAAGTGAATATCGGGATCGTCGAGCAATTCTCGGTGATCGGTGGTGACCTTGGAAATGTTGTATTTGCGCGCGGCGTGGAGGGCGCCCGCCCCGCGGATATCGGCGATGGCTCGAATCGAGACGGGGCAATCCTTGAGCGCCGGGAGGATCGCGCCTTTCGCCATGGCGCCCGCGCCGATGATACCTACACCGAGCGAGCCGATCGGCGCGGTCGGTTTCGCAGAATGTCGCACGGCGACCGATCGGGAAATCGGCGCCGCCTCCGCCGGGTAATCGAGCACGATTCCCAGAACGTCACGCTCGTCCGTAAGCACCTTGTAGGCCGCGGGCGCGTCGGCCAGGTCGAACCTCCGGGTGATGAGAGGCTTGACGTCGAGACGGCCGCTTCGCAGCAGTTCGAGCACGGCGTCGAAGTTCCGCTGCTGCGTCCAGCGGACGTACGGGAACGGGTAGTCCTGACCCTTGTCTTCGTAAACGGGATCGTACCGGCCGGGCCCGTAGGAGCACGACACCTGAAAGGTCAGCTCCTTCTTGTAGAAGTCCGCGCGGTCGAGATCGAGTCCGACCACGCCGACGAGGACAATACGTCCGCGCTTGCGACACATGTGCGCGGCCTGCTTGACAATCGTGTTGTCCTTGGCGGCCGCAGTGATGAGCACGCCGTCAACGCCGCGCCCCCGCGTGAACTCCATGGCCCGGGCCACGGGGTCGGCGCCCGCCGCAAGGTCCACGATCTCTGCGCCGAATGACTGTGCCAGCTTGCTCCGGGCCGGATCGGGGTCAATGCCGAGCACCCGGCATCCGCTGGCGGCGAGCTCCTGCACCGCGAGCAGACCGAGCAGCCCGAGGCCGGTCACCGCGAACGTTTCGCCGAGCGTGGGCTTGAGCAGGCGGATACCTTGCAGGCTGATCGAACCGAGCACGGTGAAGGCGGCCGAGTCCTCATCGACGTCATCGGGGATGGCGGTGCAGAGGTTTTGGGGAACACAAACGATCTCGCTGTGCGAGCCATTGCTCGCCACGCGGTCGCCGACGGCAAAGCCGTCCACACCTTCGCCAACGGCTACAACGACGCCCGCGTTGCTGTACCCCAGGGGCATGGGCTCATCGAGCTTGGCAAAGACCATCTCCATGGTGGGCAACAGGCCGTCCGTCTTGATGCGCGCCAGGACCTGACCCACGCGCTCCGGCTGCAGGCGTGCCTTGGCCAGGAGACTGGCTTTCCCGAACTCGACGGCCATGCGCTCCGTACCCGCGGAAACCACCGAAGCGCGTGTCTGAATGAGCAGGGAGCCAGGGATGCACGTCGGACAGGGAATATCTGCAACTTCGATGATGCCGGTCTTGAGATTCTGGAGAAGGTGTTTCATGCAGCCTCTGGTGTCCTTTCAGCCTGTGGTCGTGCCGCGCGGCTCGCAGGAATGCGCAGAACCATCGATGATTCGCACCAGAAACTCGAGATACGCATCGATTCGCGCCTGGTCGTCCATCGACATTTCTCCCACGGAACGGGGCGCCTGGAGCCCAGATCGCTGTAGTGCGCCGCGCGCCTTCGCTTCGAAGTCATCAACGTTCCGGCTGCAGAAGAGACCCACTCCCGGCGGGCGCTCACTCGCATCGCTGGCAACAACCGGAACACCAAGGTACAACGCTTCCCGTATCGAGTTCGCATCGCCGTCGGTACTTGTCGGGCGGACGAACAGGTCCGCCTCCGCCAGCACCGGCAGCAGGGTGCCGGTTTTCGTGTTGAACAGAACGTTGTCGGCGACTCCGAGATCGCTGGCCCTGTTCATCAATTCATCGAGATACTGCTGATCCTCAGGTAGGTGGTGCCAGAAGCAGACGACGAGTGCGACGTTCGGGTAATCAGGCTTCAGGCGCGCCAGCAACTCAACCATCAGGTCCAGACCGTACACATCCTCGCCGCGGCGCAGCGCGACCTTGCCATTCGCGACGATAAGCGGCCGACGCTTCTCGATGAAGCGCCACACCTGGCCATCGACCTGGTCGCGATCGTTTGCCTTGACGACCGGCGGCAGAAATCCTGGCGCCCAGATCAGGCGGTCCTCCGGCACGCCCAGCTGTCGCGCAGATTCCACAAGGAGGCGACTCACACCGACCACCCCGGACATGCGCCGGAGGGCAAAGCCCGCCCAGTAACGACGCCATGCCGAGGAGTCCATCCATTCCGGAAGTTTGGAATTGCGCAAACGAAGCAGCACTTTCTTGCCGCGCCAGGATGCCATCAACGCCCCGATCACCCACGCCGTCAATCGCGCTGACATCAGGTATATCACGGGCTCGCGCGCTGTAAACAAGTAGCGGAGCAACCACGTGCGGCGCGACCGAAAAACAGAAAGCACCCGGTCCCCATCCTCGGCAGGCGAGGCCGCGTTGTAGACCACATAACGTACTTCGCGCTCTTCCAGCAGCGGGCGCAACCGCGCGACATGTACGGCGACTCCGCCATAGGGGGGCGGGTACGTCGCGAGGATCGCCAGCGAGGGCGTCCGCGCGTCGGAGATTCCTGAACGGTGCATTATTGTCGGTATCCGCCAAGCGCACGCAACGACAACGGAGCGTTGGGCGCCGGTCGTGCGTCGGGGTTGTCGTTGCTTGATTCAGCGCGTGGTCGCGCAAGCGTCCCGCGTGCCGGAGTAATCCTATTGCCGGCGCGCGTCAGTTCAGGTACGAATGGCGCCACAGCGCGAACTGAAGCAGTTTCCACAACAGAATACCTTCGTTGCGCCTGCCGGCCAAATGGTCCTCGATGCAGCTTCGCAGGTTCCGGTTGTCGAACATGCCCCATGACTCGACAGCAGGATCCAGCAGGATGGATTTCATGTACTCCGCAAGAGAGCTCTTGAGCCAGTAGCAGAAGGGCACACCGAAGCCGGCTTTCGTTCCGTCAAGGATCGCGTCCGGGACGGTACCCCGAAGAGCGCGGCGCAAGATCCACTTCTTCTGAAAGCTCCTGACTTTCTGACGGGAGGAGAGCGCCATCACGTAGCTGGTCAACGCGGCGTCCAGGCACGGGACGCGTACCTCGACACCGTGAGCCATAGTCGATTTGTCCACTTTCTCCAGGAACTGCTGGGGAAGGAGGATGCTGCAGTCGACATAGAGCATCCGCTGAACCGGATCGAGATGGCGAAGCCGCGCCTGCAGCGCTCGATATCTTTCAAACGGGTCCGTGCGGGCAATGGCCTGTTGGACGTCACTTGAGAGCACCCGGGTCGGCGGAGTCTCATACGATTCCTGAGTCAGCAGCCAGGCCATACGCAACGCAGGATCCGCCTGAGCTATTGCATGAAAAAAACGGAACGCCCGATCGGACGTGAGATTGCGCGGCAGCAGACCGCGCAGTGGCAACGCTGCGGATGCGGAGAGCCTCCAAAATCGCTCGTAGTGAAGGATGTTGTACCGCCGATAGCCAGCGAATACCTCGTCGCCACCGTCGCCCTGAAGAACAACTTTCACCGAACCCCGGAGCGCCCTGCACAACAGGTACAGCGGAATGTTGGCTGCATCGGCGAATGGCTGATCGTGACAATGCACCAGACGTTCGATAACCTCGACCATGTCGCCGCCTGCGATGCGCAGCTCATGGTGGTCGGTTCCGAAGTGCTCCGCCACCAAACGGGCCTTCGGCAGCTCATTAACGCCGCGTTCATAGTCGAAGCCGACGGAATAAGTGCTCAGCCGCCCGCCATAGTGTCGCGCGGCCATTGCGGTGATCGCCGACGAATCGATCCCGCCGCTCAGGAAGACGCCGACTGGGACGTCGCTGAGCAGATGCCGCCGGACTGCGTCTGCAAAACACGTGCGCACGCCCTCGGTGGCGTCTTCGTCACTGGCGGTAATCGGCGCGATGTTCTCGGTCGACCAATACGCCACAGGAGCACCGCCGTGTGGCGTAATCCGGAGGTAGTTCCCGGGCGGCAACTCACGCACGCCCTCAAACATCGTGTTCGGTCCGAGACTCATCCCATAGTACATGTACTCGTGGAGGGCCCGGTAGTCCAAGCGGCACGGAACCCGTCCGGCTTCCAAGAGGGCCTTGATCTCGGAACCGAAGATGACCCCATCTGCGATGGGCGCATAGTAAAGCGGCTTGATCCCAAAGCGATCGCGAGCCAGAAACAGGCTCCGCTCATCGGAGTTCCAAACAGCGAATGCGAACATGCCATTCAGTCGAGACAGGACAGCCGGTCCCCATTTCCGGAAGGCCTCCAGCAGCACCTCGGTGTCGGAGCGGCCGCGAAACTGTACGCCGCTCCGCTCGAGTTCGCGCCGGAGATCCGGAAAGTTGTACAACTCCCCGTTGTAGACAATCGTCAGCTTGCCATCTGTGGTGCTCATCGGCTGATGACCTGCATTCGACAGGTCAATGATACTCAAACGCGTATGGCCGAGCGCGGCGGGGCCGATTACGCAGACGCCCTCGTCGTCGGGGCCGCGGTGCCGCAGCACTTGGGTCATCGCGCGAATGAGCGCCTCCGATTCATGTTCCTGGGTATAATCCACAATGCCGCAGATGCCGCACACTTACGAAGTCTCCCGGGCGGTTTGCGAGTTCGCTTCAGTCTCCGGCGTTCCAGCCGTTACGCGCGAGAGCAGCGGCTTCCTTGCCAGAACGCGCCGATACAAGGCGTCAACCTGAGTCACCATGACATCAAGGCCATGGTGCTTCTCCACGTACTCCCGACCCCGTGCGCCCATCTGGTGTCTTACAGCCGGCTCCCGCAGCAGCTCACCGAGGACTTTCGCGAATGCTTCGGGCGACTTCGGCGGAACCCAGCGCCCGGCGCCCGATTCCTGGAGGATGGCCGGCCCTTGCCCGACCTCGGTCATCATCACCGGCAATCCCGCACTCATGTACTCGAGGACCGCCAGGGGAAGCCCCTCGTCGTCCGAGGTCAGCACACCGACATGCGCCTGGCGGAGAAGAGAGCGGACATCACTCCGCAGCCCGAGCAGGCTTACTGTCTCGCCCAGGCCGTACTCGTCGATCAATGCGCGGACTTGTTTCAGATACGGGTCCTCCGCGTTGCCCATCTGTCCAACGCACACCCAGTGAAGGTCGGCAATCTCCTGGCGAAGCAGCGCGGCGGCGCGCATCGCCGTGAGATGGCCTTTGGGGTGATGGAGATTCGCCACCTGAACGACGGTGGGCCGCCCCTGCCACGGTGGCGCGAGGTCTCCCAGTTCAATGCCATTCGGGATCCAGACACAGCAGTCTTCCGGCAGTGGAAGCAGACGCTGGGCCCGAGCCCGAAGCTCTGCGGAGACGGCCACGTAGGCATCCACGTGTCGGAGGATTATCCCGTCATAGACCGCCATCTTACGGCTTTTGATCACGTTGCCGGCGTGATCATGCACGATGTGCAACGGCTTGCTCCGCCGACCGGCCAGGAGCAGCCGGATGAGGTAAGCCGTGTGATGCGAATGGGTGTGAACAAGATGGATGCGCTCCTCCCGCAGGTAGGTTCGAAGCCTACGCATGCCGCTGAGGTCCCAACGCGATCGTCGTTGGCCGAGGTAAACCTCCACCTCCGGCGAAACGGCTGCTTCCAGTGGACCACCCTGCCGTGTGCTGACCAGGTACGAGCGATACCCGTGCCGGGGCAGCCCGTTGGCCAGACTGACCGCCACACGTTCGCCGCCCCCCGTATTCAAGGAGTCAATCAACTGGGCGACGCGTATTGGGCTCTGCTGGTCCACAGTGGGCATCACGCGGGGTCATGCATGGTATTCCGCGGCACGCTTCGTCTCCTCGACGCGCAAGACGGCAATGATGAGACCGGCGTCCAGCGCATAGAACTTCGTCACATAGTCGTCCTCCGTCAGCCCCACAAACAACATGAACAGCCATAGCATCAGACAGAACATCTTGCTCCAGATGTGATCGATGCGACGAATGCGGGAGTAAAGCGACAAGTGGAAGGCTGCGAAGAAGATCAAGCCCACCAAGCCCAGCTCTCCCGCGATGCTGAACCAATCGTTGTGGGCTGCGCCATACTGGCCGAGGTA
>JBECKQ010000430.1:0-12084 GCA_040235375.1 Phycisphaerae bacterium
GAAGGCATGTCGGCCATGGCCGGGTAGCACAGTGCCAGCAGCACCGCAAGCACGAGCAGGAAGGTCGTGAAAGACGCGCGCCGGGCCTTCCACAGCGACGACCGCTGGCGACGCACGTACCAGCGAAGCGGTTGCGAGCAGTATGCACACTTCCGCTCTCCGAGGCCGACAACGGGCTGGCCGCAACTGAGGCACCGGTTCTTCGGTGCGACAGCCCACACCTGCAAGCGCTTGGAGGACAGGACGCACGCAAGGAGGATCCCGCCGGCGACAACCAACTGATATCGCCAGACAATCGTCAGCAGGAAGAGAATGAACAGGATGCTCGGATCACCATGGATGGGCATGGGATCGGCGCTCCATCAGTGCGTGCCGCGTTTTACGGGCGGCTCGTCGACATGCTACTGCATCGGGCTGCGGGCCGTGAAGCGGCCGTCGGGTTGCCGTTCGATCAGCATCAGGCGGCCGTCGATCGCCTCCGGCGGAATGACCTTTACCTCCATCTCGGGGGACAACGACTTATCGCGGCGCGCGGCGACGGTGTTCCAACGCTGCTGGGCGGTATCGTAGACGAGCGTGACCAGAGCCAGGGCCGGCTCGTACGGCGCCGAATCACGCGTTCGGCCGTCCGGCGGGTTCGTGTCCGCGAGGCCGACGATGGTCAACCCGTCCCGGGTCACGCACAAATCGAAGTCGCCGAACTCGAGATCATCCGGCGGGCCGGGAAACGGCTTCCATTGCTCGAGATCGTCGGAGGCATACACGTACAGTCGTTTTCCCCAAGCGGGGTGCGTGCCACGCATGGGCTGCGGAACGTGGAAAGCAACGATCGTACGGTTGCCGAGTTGCGCAACGTGAGGGTCGCGACCCTTTGCGATAACGCGTCCAGTGATGACGCCCTCTACTATCCTGGCAGGAGCAGCCCAGATGACGAAGTCATCGGGAGCGTCGGGGTAAAAAACGAGTGACTCGCCTAGGAGGTAAACGGCTTTGGCCCGTTCCACAATGCAACGGGCGCTTACGTCGGTTATCCTTGGTTTCGCCCCCGGTTCCTGATCAGCGAGACGGAGGGCGGATATTAGCTCCGGCTTTCGCTTTGTGAAGAGAGTCGTATCATCTATGTCGTGATCGATCGTGAGATAGAGTGACACTCGGGTTCCACCGGGGAGTTCGCTCTTCACGAATGACCATCCGCCCGTCGAAAGCCGTAGACCAGCAATCGATAAGTGGCCCCCGGTCCACCGTGGAAAGGCTGCGACGTTGTGCCAGGGATCTCGTGTAAAGCCTTGGGCGGTTGTCTCAAGCTCGCACTTCCGGAGAATATCCGCCGATGGGGCACCTGGGAGTGGCGGCGCGAGTTCGATGATGTCCACGTTGCGACAGCCATAGACTGCGGTCCAGGGACTTGTCGCAGTGACTTGCTCTGCAGCAGATGGCCGGAAGAGCGTTGCGAAGATAACAACCGACGCCCATCGTCTGATTCTGTCGTTACGTAGCATTGTGTGCGTCTCCCATGAAACTCCCTAATGTCACAGTGACGTCATCGGCGAGTTCAGGGTACAACCATGTACCGCAGTTCAGACACACCAGTTTCCTGGGGCCTCGCCCACAAACCAGATGAAATCCCATCTATACCGGCGTTCTCGTGGTCGGCTTCGCGAACGAAGGGGCCGGTACCATACGACGGATCGTAGATACTTCCACGATATTGCGCCACGAAGTGGTTTCCGAAATGAGCCGTAGGGTTGCTGTTGCCTTGGCCGGCAGCGCCCGGCTCATCGACTACGTCTACAGTCACCAGGTATGGATAATCGCCGCCCCCAGAGGGGGTGTGGAAAGTCCAGTGCTTCACTAGGAAGCCGGTTGCCCCCGGACGCACTGTCGTGTCCGGTGTGACTTCTAGCATATCAAGGGTCAATCCATGTACGTTGCCGCACGCTATGAGAAGTTCCGACCAAGCAAGGCAGGAGCCGTCTCCCTTTGGATCAATGTCGTCAGCGAGCATGCCGGCTATAGTCTGAGAGGGGTTCGGTGTCAGCCAATAACCCATGCGCGCACCGTCAGCCTGATTCTCGCCATCGACCGGCTTCCGCCGCACATCAAGGTCTGTAAAGTCGGACCAGACACCGCCAAAGACACCATTGGTGTCCACGGCGTGGTCAGCATTCCTGCAGCTAATCCATCCCACGGTCTCGTAGAGCCTGCTAAAGGGGCCGCTGGGGGTGTTCAGCACGAGGAACAAGCGACTATCGTTCTGGCCCGCCGGATACCAGGTCGCACCATTGTCGCCGGAGACGGACCAAGTGATGATGTACGGGTTGCCGGTGTCGTGGCCGAGGTAGCGCACCTCGTTGGGGAATGCGGCGTTCGCCAGCATGTCCCGGGCAGTCAACGTCGTCGTGGTATATGTGATGTGGGCGGAGTCGGCGGTGTACTCGTTGCCGAACGCGTCGACCCCGCGAATGTTCGTAGGGCCGGTCGCAAAGGATCCTGGGCACATCGCGAACTCTGCGGTCTGGACTCTGCCGACGGTGTTACGCACGTACGCCACCGGGAAGCGATGCTCGCCAACGTCGTTGGCTTCGCCGTCGTCGTCACTGTCCAGCCAGTCTTGGAGCGTATACTCCGTGCCGGTGTCTTCGTACACGGTCAGATTGTCGGCAAACGCGAGCGATCTGAGCCGAGCACCCGCCACCAGGATGCGAATTCGGTCCTCGTGGACCGTTTCGCCGGACGCATTGGACAAGCGAAGCGTCAGGATCACGTCTCCACAATCGATGCCTTCGGCATACCAGGACCAGTCGGATCGCGGCGCCGCGTCGCCGAAGTACTGTGGAATCAGGTTCGTGTCCAGCGGCAGGGCCTCGGCCGTCGTTCCTGCGGCATCGACCGCCCAAAGCCGCACGATATCCGGCGCCGACAGGAAGAGCTTCGCCTCGTGGTCATTGATGAAGGCGGAGTCCGCAGGCGAGATCGCCCGGAGGAGTGGAAGCAGATCATCCGTAACGACGGCGCCGCTCGCGTTGTTGACGATGTCGCCGTCGGCGAGATCGGGAAGCGGATTGCCCGTGGCGTCGCGGTTGTCTTCGTCGCGGTCGATGTTGAGAGCCACGCGGGCCCCCGGGTCCTCCTCGGCGTCGTCAGGTACACCGTCGGCGTCCAGGTCCACGGCGACGATTGTGAAAGACACTTTGTCGTCCCGGGTGACGTTCGGTCCCGTGTACGCGAGCGTCAGTTGCACGTCGCGGAGCGCCGCGCTGCCCGCGACGCCTTCGACCCACAGCTTGGCCGCTTCGGGGTCTGAAGCCAGCGAGGCCACAGTCCACGTCTGCGGCAGGGCCAGGAGACCTGATCGATCATACATCCGGATCAAATCCGCGCCCGAGTCCACGGTCAATGTAACCGAGCCGGGCAGGTCCGCCAGCAGGCCCGTAATGTCGACCTCCACGAGGTCGTTGTCGTCCGCGTTGGGCTGGTCGTCATCCCAATCGGGCACGCCGTTGGTGTTGTCGTCGTCATTGTTGACCGCGACGAACCGGCCGATCGAGAACTCATCGCCGTCAGCGACGCCTGCGACGTCGAGATCGACGGAGACAACGATTAGGTCGATCTCGTCCTCACAGATCGTCTGCGTGTGTTCGTACTTGAGCGTCAGCTTCGCGTCCCGCAGGGCCGTGCTGGGGTTGGCGCCTTCGATCCAGAGCGTGGCCCCCTCGGGCCCCAGCGGCGTGGTCGCCGCGCTCCAGACATGGGGAAGCGCCATGGCGCTGCGCCCGCTTTCGGTCTCGTAAACCTGGATGCGATCGCTGCTCTCGCCGCCGGCGTCGACTGCGTTCAGCGTGACCGTCCCCGGCATGCCGGCCGGCAAGCCGGTGATGTCCAGGCGGATACGCTGATTCTCGCCGCCCCCGCCCTCATCGCGCAGGGGTACAAATGCGCCCGGCGTCTCTTCCTCGGCTTCCGCCACGTTTTCGACCTGCATGTCCGGACAGCGTACCAGGGTGAACGCCCGCTGAGCCAACGGAACGGCGGCGTAGCGAACCTGCACGTTGTACATGCCAGCGGCGGTGAGCTGCGGTGTCATCCAGTAGCGGCCCTGCTCCACGTACTGCGGATTCAGGTCCAGAGCGCTGATCCAGTTGTCCCGCAGGACTTCCGGTGGCACCGTCCAGCCGAAGAAGGAAAGAATCTGCGCAAACCAAGACCAAAGCGAGTTATCCAGGTGGAGGCAAGAGCCGACGCCTTCCACTTCCAGATTGCAGAACGTACTCACCGTGTAGGGAGCCAAAAAGACCACGTACTGAGGACTCTCAGGGCTGGGAAGATCTGGGACGACGCAGAAGTACCGCGAGAATGCCGCGTCCTGGACGTGGACAATTGTTCCCACGACAAAGGGAGAGTCGGATCGGAAGGCATCGGCAAGTCGCAGGCCTGGTGGCGCCTGAACCAGTCCGGCGCCACCCACTGGTTCGATCGTCACGACATCGAGCTCAATCGTGTCCGCCGGCCCCGCCCCCGCGCCGAGCGGCGTCGCCGTCAGGCTGGCGGCGCCGGTGGCCGTCCCCTCCACCCAGAAGAACAGCGTGTCGCAGAGAACGTTCTCGACGTAAGGCAAGGGCACCTCCTCGCCCTTGGTCGGCGTCCGCCAGAGCTTGACCGCCCCTTCGGATGATTCCGCCGTAATCTCCACGTCCGTCGGCTCCGCGAAACAGGCTTCGAGCCGAATCAGGACCAGCTCGTTCTCGCCGGCCACCGACGCCGTATCGTTCAGATCGGCCACGTCATTGCCGTTGTCGTCGTCGTCGTTGAGGCCGACGAGTCGCGGCTGCGTTTCGAAGGCCTCGTCCGCGTTGTCGATCATGCCGTCGTAGTTGGCGTCAATGTCCAAGTCGAGGGTGCTGACGGTGATGCTGGCGGTGTCGCCGGCCGGCGGGCCGATGGGCGGGAAATAGGCCAGAGACAAGCTCACGTCGCGCGGCTCGTTGCTTGGGGCGATCCCCTCGACGTAGAAGTCCACGGGGTTGAGAAACGTCCCCGGCGGCCATTCGATCGGGAAATCGGTCACGCGTTGCAGCTCGAGCGGCCAACCCGGCGACGACGTGACGCGGTAGACCTTGACCCTCGTGGCGCCAACGGGTTGATCGAAGTATATGGTCGCCTCGGGATCGGCCCAGGGAACCGCAATGGTGACCTTCCGCAGGTCGTCCTCATTGGCCACGGGCGCCCCGTCCACCGACGGCGGGACGTTGGTCTCCAAAAAGTCGCTGATGCCGCTGCCGTCGTCGTCATCGACGTTGAAGGGCACGAAGCAGCCCGGCTCGTTCTCATCGTCTTCGGAGACGCCCTCGAAGATGATGTCCGGATGAATCTCCTGGTCCACGGTGAGCAGCGGGGAGATGTGGCCGATGAAGCCGTCCACCTGCTCCTCGGTGGCGGGCAGCGTGCCGGACGGCGGGACGTTGGCGTCGGTGAGCATGTCCAGTGCGGATTCCTTCATTGCAGCGGCGATACGGTGATTGTCGCCCGGCTGGTGGGCGACCTGGAAGGGTGCGGCCGCCTGCCCGTCGGAGTTGATCATCACTTGCGTCTCGTGCAGCCCGGACCAGTCATGATTGTCCGGGCCGACAAGATCGTTGTCCAATGGCCCCTCCGGGGCGTTGGCCGAGGGATCGTCGGGGTCGAAGGACGAGCGATCCTCGGTGTCGTTAATTACTCGCTCGCTCGAACGCCGCCCATCTGTGCACCTCTGCCCGTTTGCCGCGCGCCTACTGCATCGGGCTACGGGCCCTGAAGCGGCCGTCGGGTTCGCGTTCGATCAGCATCAGGCGGCCGTCGATCGCCTCCGGCGGAATGACTTTTACCTCCATCTCGGGGGACAACGACTTATCGCGGCGCGCGGCGACGGTGTTCCAGCGCTGCCGGCCGGCATCGTACACGAGCGTGACCAGAGCCAGGGCCGGCTCGTACCGCGCCGAATCACGCGTTCGGCCGTCCGGCGGGTTCGTGTCCGCGAGGCCGACGATGGTCAACCCATCGCGCGTCACGCATAGGTCGAAGTCGCCGAACTCGAGGTCATCTGGCGGGCCGGGAAACGGTTTCCATTGCTCGAGATCGTCGGAGGCATAAAGGCGTAACTGCCCGCCCCACACAGGGTGGTCGCTGACTCTCGCCCGCGGCGCCTGGATAACGACGAGTGTGTGGCCCTCGGTCTGAACGGCATGCGGATTCTGCCCATCGCCGATGATTACTCCGGTGAGGGTGTCGTTGACTATCCTCGCCGGAGCACACCAGGCGACGTGTCTGGTCGGCGCGTCTGGCCCTACACCGTATGACTCGCCGACCAAGTAGGGTTCGCCACCCGCTTCGATGATCTGCCTTATACTGACGTCCCTTATGGCTGGCTGCTCATGTTGCGTTTGTGTCACAAGCCGCAGTCCATCAACTCGATACGGGGCCGTTTGAGGAACGGGATGCGCGGCAAATGCGTCTTTGTCAACAACGACGTAGTGCGATGAATGCGTGCCTCCCGGAAGATAGCTGTCGGCAATAGCCCAATCGCCGCGCTGCAGTCGCTTCAGAGTGATGGCTTCTGGCGGGCCAGTGAAGCTTTGCAGGGTGCACAGAGCGACCGAGGGATGGGCGACCAAAGTAGTCACATCGAGCATTGCGAACTGCCAGCTCCAGCTATTGCTGCCAGCCGGCTGTACCGCAATTGCGGCCATCCCACCATCGCTTCGTGCAATGGACCACGGTCCGGGTTTCTGCTGCCCCGTGGCCACGCATGGCAAGGAGAGCGTGATCAGTATAGGAAATCGTCGTAGCAAAAAACGGAGGTCGATCTGCCAGGTTTTCCGGTGCATGGCGTAGGCTCCCCTATTGCGAGATAAGCTCGGGACTCGTGTGAAAGCGATGCCCTTTGGTGACATTACTATCCTACAGAAAACTAGGGACTGTACGTCAACTCCTGCACGCCGGGGTCTTGAGGTCGTGCCCAAGGGCCGTCATAGATGCCGTCGATTGCAGCATTCTCATGTGCGCTATCCGGTGTGTAGGGGCCGACGCCATATGAGGGGTCGTAAATCTGTCCACCGTTTTGCCTGACCACGAAGTGGTCTTTGAACCCGCCCGGTGGATTATCGTTGTCTTGTCCGGGGATCCCGGTTTCGTCGAGTACATCGTGGTCGAGGAGGTACGGATAGTGGCCCGTACCACTGGGTGTTCCGAAATCCCATTTCTTGACGAGGAACCCCTGAGCGCCTGGGTTCCGGACACGATCGGGATCGATTCGGACTTTGGTTGCGCCCAGGCCATGCACATGGGCACACGCAGAGAGCAGCTCTGCCCATGCACCACATTGCCCATTCCCATCGGGCGCGCGGAGGATCATCTCGACACTGTAAGGAGTTGCAGTGCCTCCTCGCCAGTAGCCCATTCGTGTTCCGTCTACATTGTTCATGCCATCGACCGGCTTCCGTCGGACATCAAGGTCTGTAAAGTCGGACCAGACACCGCCAAAGACGGGCCGGAAAGCGGGCCAGGGCCGGAAAGCGGGGCAGGTTCGTTTGTTGGGGTGCGGAAACGGCACGGGTTCGGGTTTGTGACGTGGCGGTGGGGCTGCGCCTGGTGAAGACGACTACGGTGCCATGGCCGCGGCCGTCTTTGGAACAAGCCGAGCCCTCGGGAGGCCGAATATCTCTCCGAAAACGAACCTGTCCGGGTTCCTGTCCCGATTCCCTCGACGTAGAAGTCCACGGAACGGTAAACAGTTACTTTCTCCGCCTGTCCCGTTTTGTTCGCCTGTTTTCTTCGTCGGCCCCCTTCCCGCGCGCGGCCCTTACGGCGCAGCATCACTGGGCGCTGTCGGTTGCGCAGATTCAAGTTCTCCCTCGCGATCGACGAGGGTCGCTTCGAGGTCAATGTGACCTTGGATGTAACGCGAGAAGCTCCGCCACCAGCCTTCGCCCGGCACCCACACTTGCACAACCTTCCTGCGAGGCTCGGCGTCCAGCCACGACGTGGCAGCCTCAACCTCCACGGCTTGCTGTCGTTCGCCCCCAATTGCGGTACGGCGGAGTTTCTTTACGAACGAGCCAGCCGCCTTGTCGATCACACTTCGGTCCACTTCAGACGTCGGCGGCAACGACAGATCGGTCGCGTTAATGGTCCAGTCTGTTGGAAAGCCGTATGCCTCCGTGAACAGGCCGTGTTCTTCTCCGAGCGGTGCCTTGGCGCCTCTTAATACGATAGGTTTTTCGTCGTCCGTGGTTCCGATCGCGCGTCCGGTAGCTGCGACAAGCTCCAGTACCCGGATCTTACCTCGTAGATGCTCAGGCGCATCGTCCATAGGCGCGAACCGGATCCGGGCAATTTGCTCCTCACCTTCGCGCCGCGGGTCCAGCACGGTGATGCGCATATGAAACTCGAAGTCAACCCTCGGCCTCTGCGCCTCTTCGGCCATCCGTGGATCGCTGTATCCGAGGCCCCATGAGCGCGAGTACTGCCGGACACGAACGAGCCACTCCGTCCCAGGCGTGGACCATGCCACCGGAGCGTCCTGGTCGGGCGCATCGCCGGCCATCGCGGTCGCCTCCGCCGTGAGCAGCACAACACACACGGTCGCCAACATCTTTTTGCCTATCTGCATCGTTTGTCTCCCTTCGGCTTGTTCTCAGCTCGCAGAGTCATCGGCTCTTACGTTCGCTTCGGTAACATCCGGGTTGTTTGCCGTCCATAACGGCATAGCAACGACCCTGAGAATCGCTGGCGCGAAGTCGCGTCGATCGGCCTGGGATTGCCGGAGCTGAAAGATGTCGCGACTTCTGAGATGGCACGCGTACAGCCCTCTGGTTCATGGCGGCGGAACACTATGCGAACCTCCACTCCGCTCGTTCGTATGGGGTCCCGCGCGCCATCGTGCCCAGGGATCGAAGTCAATCTCGTCTTCCGGCACCAGCAGGTGCTGCATGGCGTCCTTATACGAAAGCCACGTGGATTCCGGAGGCAACTCGACCCGTTGGGCCGTCCCTTGTCCGACGATGACCAGCCCAAAGTATCGTGAGGCGACGAGGCGCATATTCCACAGTCCACGCCCCGGCGCTTGTACGCTCAAAACGCGCACTTGCCCAGTCTTGAGATTCATGGCGAGCCAATAGGGGGCGGCCTCTCCGGGCGCTGCCAGCACGTGCATCCAATCGCCCCAGGCCAGGGCGCTGCTGACGCGACCGATCGATTGGCAGTCGCGGCGATCGTAGCGGACCCATCCCATGTCGAAGAGGAGTTGAGGTTCGTCGCAAGGGCCGTTCGCGGTGAAGATCGCTCGGCAACGACGCGCTTTGTTCCAGTAACTGCCGAACAGGTAGTAGGCGTCGCCGACCTGAAAGCAGCAGGTGCCGCGGGGCCAGTCGGCATCCATGCCCGAGAAGCGCCGCGTCCGCAGGTCGTAAATGCTCGGATTACAGGTGTCGAAGAAGAAAGAACCTCCATCCGTCGTCTGAGCGGGTACGAAGTACCCTCTGTCGTTGTTGGGGTCCAGGCGGTAGTGATTGAAGTCCGTGGACAGGCCGTAGGTGGGATTGTCCGACTCGGCAGCAAGCACCTCCCGTTTGAGCGATAGCTTGGAGGACCGGTCGAGTGTCCACAGCTCATAAGCATACCGTTCACCGCCCTGTTCATTGCGATCGAATATCGCGACGAAGGCACGGCCTGGCCCTGCGGCCGTCAGGAATTTGCCGCCGGGGGCCTGCTGCTCGGCGACGATCTGGCCGGTCTCGTCGAAGAGGATGATGTTTCCGCCTGCGGCGGCCCACAGATACTGTGAATCCCACGCGGTATGCCCGCAGGACCGATCGAGTATGCGCTGAAATGTATGCGTGGACGTGACACGATACAGCGCCGAGTAGCTGATTACCAATTCAAAGTCCGTACCCGTTGTGATCCAGTCGCGAATTCCCTCGTAGGGGAGGCTCTCGATGGGAAGGAAGCGCGGCGTGACGGCAGGGACGTTCAGTGAGTGTCTGGCGGCCTCCGCTTTTGTCTGGGCAAGCTGGACCTGCCCAATGTCGCGAATGCGTTTTACGACAGCCGGGGCGATCTGCAACTCGTTGGCTCCCGCCAGGAGACGGGCTTCGAATTGTCGCGCCGCGGCATCCACATCATCGTTCAACAACTCTCGGACCAATGCGGTCAGGAAGCGGAGGCGGGGAGAGCTGTCGGAGGCGCAGTTGCTCCAGAAACTCGCCGCCGCTTCGTCTTCGGGTTTGCCGCGGGTAAGAGCTCCGGCCATGAGCCAGACTACCAGATCCTCCTGGCCAGGCGCCGCCACGAAACCGCGCAGGCAGATGAGCATCTCGCGATAGATGGTGGCAGTATCGTACCCCTCGGACAGATGCGAGATGAGGAAGTCCGCCTGCACCCAGGATGCGCGGGCGCGCGTATCGGCGTCCGTGGTTTCTAGACCGCCGCTCTGTATCCTGGCAGTCATTCTTCGAAAGTGCTTCGCAAAGGTGACATATCGTGCGATAGTCCCGGGCTCGTTTCTCGCCGCGTAGCGGAGCCTGCCGTGCATGAGGAAATTGTGCAGCGCTGCAATGTCTTCCCTCTGCACGGGCCGGCGGCGGAAAATCTGCTCGAATTCGTCGAGCATGTGCTCCATGATTTCGACCCGGCGCATTTCGGTGCACGACGATTTGTAGGTGCTGCTCACCAGGCCTTCCCACGTCAACGCGAGGTCCATGCGGAGCTCGTCATCATCCGGCCTCAGCAAAACGGCGGTCTTGAGCAACGGCAGGGCATCCTCCCATTCGCCGATGCGGATCAATCCAAGGGCATGCTGGCGGAGGGCGTCGGTCTCACTCCGCGCGGATGCCGCGGCCGCGACACCGGCGTGCTCTTCGAGAAGGTCGCCCAGCGCCGCATTCAAGGCCGAGGTGAGCGTGGATTCGTCCAGGTCGGGCAGATGCCGCCGGCCCAGCGTCTCGGCGGCGGTACGCAACTCGACGTTGATGGATGTCCGCAATCCGTCTTCCGTTCGCGCGGTGGTGAACTCGCCGGACACGAAGAGTGGAGACTTGTGGGCAGCGATCTGTCCTGTGAGCTCTGACTCGGTGGTGAGCGCGTCCACCTCGTCGAGGGCAACGACCAGCATGCCCGGCATCTGCATCAGCAACTCTTCGGCCAACCTGGCGAGGCCCTGCTGCTGGCCGCTGAACTCGAACGTGGCATCGCGGCACACAAAAGGCGGTACACACACCGGCTGAAGGCCCGTCGAGGCGCGAACTGCGCTGGCTCGATCGACGCTGGCCATCATGCCCGCCAGCATGGGGCCGGGATCATTCTCGTCCCACAGCGCCCCGCCCGACGCCACACGCAACCCCTCCGGCATGGCGGCGACGGTCCATTCGATCAGGCGATCGCCGGCCTCGCCCGGCTTGCCGTCCTCCTGGTCCGCCTTGGTCCGACTGCTGAGCAGCACCAGCAAATCTGCGCCGGCGAGTTTCCCCGCCTGGCGCCGAGCTGTCGTCCCCCCTTCGGCGAAGGCCTGGGCGAGGGCCTGCTCACCGAGCGTCTGCGCGAGGTGGGCGCGATCCACCGTCTGGTAGCCGGCTGCCGACAGCTGAATGGCCAGCAGGTCGGCGACGGCGTCGCACGTCGCGTCGGCCTTCTGTGCGAGCACCGCGCAGCGAGGTTTGGGACTGTCAGCAGAAGCCAGCGCCCGAGTGGTCGCCGCGGCGGTATAAGCAAAGGCAACAAGGACGAGTCCGCGTGCGAGAACGTGGTTCATAAGGCGGTGTCCCGGCTGGCACGTGTATCAGGGCGCACATGCTACCTCATTGGACCGCCGACGTGGCGATCGGTTTCACGCCGAGGGCAGATTTGAGGGGCCTGGAAGCCGCCGTGAGGCTCGGATGACACGGGTATCGGCCACTCTGGCCCCGCGCCAGGGCCACTGCCCGGGGGGTCATTATGAACTGGGGCTGGGGTTGGAACGGCGTCGGGCCACTGGATGTGGTAGACTTTGGGCGGTGGATGGGCAGAATGTGCAGACCCATCCGCGAGGTCCAAACAAGGGAGGAAAACGATGATGGC
>JBECKQ010000006.1:0-15000 GCA_040235375.1 Phycisphaerae bacterium
ATTCGTAGCCATCTCCGCGCCGGCGGAGCGTCGCACTTCGACGGGTGGGCGGCGCTGGCGTCGCGGGTCGAGGCCCGACCGGCGCAGAGTGAACTCGAAGCGTTGCTGATCGAAGCGGAACTCATCCGGCGGTTTCGCCCGCCGTTCAACCGGCAGATGCGTGCCTGGACGCACTACTGCTACATCCGCGAATCGGCCGCGGCGCATGCGCAGCTTGAAGTCTGCAATCAGCCATGCGGGGCGGGGCGCGTGTACGGCCCGTACCGCAAGCGGTTCATGGCTGAGGCGATCATCGAGAGCGCGGCTTGCCTGTTCGGTCTGGCGCGATGTCCGGCCGAGACGCCGGACCTCGCCGCGCCGTTGCTGCCCTTCATGCAGGAGAGTCTCGCCTGCCAGCGTTTCTTCGACGGCATGTGCACCGCGCCCTGCGCTCAGCGAATCGGAAAGGCGGACTATGCCGAACGCGTGCGGCGGCGGGATGCGCTGCTGACCGGCGCAGACGACAGCTCGATCGCCGCACTCGAACAGGACATTGCCGCCAGCGCCGATCACCCGATGGCGCAACACGCGATTGTTCTCCGCGCCGCCTTCGAGCGCGGGGCGCTGCTCTGCAAGGCGGAGCGCCTGCTGGACGCGCCGATTCCACTGGCGGGCGGACTTATCGCGACGATCCACCGCACCGGCCTGGTGATCAGGCAGGGCGCGGCGGATCGACATATCGATCAGCAGCGACCGGGGATGCGGCTGTCGAAGGCAGCCGCGGACATGCTCTGCATCGCGACTCGGCACATGCAGGCCGCCGGCCCCGGTACACCTCAACCCGCCGGGGCGCAAGTAAAGCAGACTTGACTAGCAGTGCCCACTAGGTAACATTTCTTTACTAGCAGGATCAAACGGCTAACGAAAGCTGACCAGCGATGCCCCGCGTTACCGGAACCTACGCCGTCACCGCCGTGGCCGGCGAACGCATCCGCGCGTTCGTCCCGCGTCCGCTCCCGCCAGCCGAGCCGCCGCTCGTTCTCGACGAGGCCATGCAGGATTGCCTCGCGAGGGCAAACGCGGCCCTCGATCGATTGAACGTTGCCGCCGCCATGGTCCCCAGCGCCGAGTGGTTCCTCTACGGCTTCGTGCGGAAAGAAGCGGTCGTCTCGTCGCAGCTCGAAGGCACGCAGGCGACCCTTCGCGACGTGCTGACCTTCGAGGCGACTGACCAGGTGGACAACTTCGAAGACGTGCAGGAGGTCTGCAACTACGTTGCGGCGCTGGCGTACGCTCGCAAGCAACTGGCGGCGAAGAAGGGCCTCCCGCTCAGCACGCGGCTGCTCTGCGAGGCGCACAAGCGCCTGATGAAGGGGGCGCGCGGAGCGAACAAGCAGCCAGGACAACTACGCCGGTCGCAAAACTGGATCGGCGGGACGCGACCGGGAACGGCCCGCTTCGTTCCGCCGCCGCCGAACCTCGTTGCGGAATGCATGGCCGCACTGGAAAAGTGGATACATGCGGACGATCCGCTGCCGCCGCTCGTTCGCGCCGGACTCGCTCACGTTCAGTTCGAGACCATCCATCCCTTCCTCGATGGCAACGGCAGGGTCGGGCGCCTGCTGATCGCTTTGCTCATGGAACAGTGGGGATTGCTCGCTTCGCCGGTGCTGTACCTCAGCCTGTCGCTGAAGCACCGCCAGGCGGATTATTACAGCGGGCTGTCCGCGGTGCGCACCGACGGTGACTGGGAAGGATGGACGCAGTTCTTCCTCGAATGCGTGCGCGAGGCCGCGGACGACGGCGTGTCCGTGGCCGAAAAGCTCTTCGCGTTGCTCAGCGAGGACCGGGGCAGGCTGCTCGGCACCGCCGGCGTGACCGTACCGGCCATCCAACTGCTCGAGCAGTTACCCCTTCATCCGATGGTGACTTTGCCGAGGGTCCTAACCCTGCTGGACGTGTCCAAACCGACGGGCTCCAAGGCGATCGCCGCCTTGCAGAAACTTGGCATTTTGCACGAAACGACCGGCAAAAAACGCGATCGGGTATACGCCTACCACGACTATCTCCGTCTGCTCACGAGTGACATGGAGTGATCCGCGTGCAAGTCACAACTCGGCGCGATGGAGGTGTCGAGCGCCGATCGTGAGGGCGATGACGCCGCAGACGATGCCGAAGGCGGAGACAATCGCTGCGATGAGCAGCGTCCGCATGTCAATAGCGCCTTGAAAACCGGCGAATCTGTTGTGAATGCCCAGGGCAGCCATACCGACCAGCATCGCCAGGACCAGCGTGACGGAGGCGATCAGGTTCACCGTGCCGCCGAAGCCGTTGGCGATGCGCGCCGCGTTTCGCTGCCCGAACATCGGCAGGCGGGCGCCGAACCCGACGGCGAATCCGCACAGCCCGAAGCTCACGGCGAACGTCACGGTGATCTGCAATAGCGCCCAGGGCAGCGGCATCTTGAGCATCGTGGCCGCGACGATCGTCGTGCCGACGGCGACACCCGCGGCGACGGTCATCGCGAACGCAAACTTCGCGGCAAGCAGTTGCCTCGGCGACAACGGCAACATGCCGATCAGCCACATCTGCAGGCCCTCGAGCGAAACCAGCGGGAAGACGAACCGGCTGGTGAACGTGGCCAGGATGAAGCTGATCGCCCCGAAGTTGAGAAACGGAATGATCATGCCCCAGCCTTCGAGCGGCTGGCCGCCGGCGTAGCGCGGCACGTTAACGAGGTAGAGAATCATCAGCCCGAAGAGAATGACAAGCTGCGTCCACTGGAGCGGATCGCGAAAGAACGTGCGGAGGTCCTTGGCGGCGATCAGCCGGAGCCGGTGCGGAAGGTAGAAGAAAACCAGTCCGGGCAGACCGGCCGTCGGCTCGACATACGCGCGCCGCTGCCAGCCTTTCGTGGACTGGGCGTGGTCGAAGGCCACCAGAAAACGCGAGGAAACGGCCCGCAGCACGAGCCAACTCAAGAACAGGCCGTTCGCCAGCGTGACGCCCAAGTAGAGGAGCGCCTCGATGCTGCGGTCCTGCATCGACGCCTCGACGCCCTTGCTCACCCAGGCGTTCGGCAAGAACGCCCCTTGGATCAGGCTGATGCGAAACAGGAACTGCTTCAGCCAGCGGACGGCCTCCGCCTCGCCGACCTTCATCGTCTTCAGGAACCAGACGACCGTAATCGCCAGCACGATCAGCAGACCGATCAACAGCTTCCTGCGCATATCGCGATTCAAAAACCGGGCGACGCCCCACGCCAGCAGCAGTCCCATCGCGCCGGGAATCGGCACAAAGCAGAGAAAGAACGAGAGAAACAGCGGGTAGTAGTACCACGGCTCGTCAGTGAGATCGGCCATGGCCATCATCAGCGGCAGGCCGAGCAGGATCAGCGACCAGCTCGAGAACACCAGCGTCTCGATGTACTTCATCGAAACATACGCCCGCGGGTGAACCGGTGAGGCCAGCAGATACATCGCCTCCGGCGCCGCAAACAGCGACATATAGGCGATGATCGCGTTCGAGACGGTCAACATCACCAGCAGGGCGAGAAAGAAGAAGCTGAATACGAGAGGAATCGCCACTGCGGCCTCGAGCGGCGTTCGTTGAAAGTACTCGAACACCGTCCGGAACAGAAAGTAGAGACCGAGCCAGATCGCCACGAGAAACCCCATGGTCATGGCGAACCGCAAGGGAGCCTCCGCGACAGCCGAGGCAAGCTGGTTACCCGCGGCGCGCAGTTTCACGCGAAGCAGCAGCCCGACGCCGGCGGGCCGCGCTCCGCGCGCAAGCCATGCGGGTACGCTAGCGCTCGTGGACATCACCGGCTGCTCCGTTGGAAGGATGCGTCAGCTCGAGGAAGATATCCTCGAGCGACCGCTGGCTGCGTGCCTGGTGACGCAATTCGTCGAACGTGCCCAGGGCGATCAGCTTCCCCTGGTCGATGATTCCGATCCGATCGGCGACGGCCTCGGCAATCTCCAGCGTGTGCGTGCTCATGAATACCGTTCGCCCCTGCCGCACGCGCGTTCTGAACAGGTCCTTCACGACGCGCACGGTCCGTGGATCGAGGCCCACCATCGGCTCATCGATCACGAGCACGCGCGGGTCGTGCAGCAGCGCGGCGGCGAGCACGACCTTCTGCTTCATGCCGTGGCTGTAGCTTTCCGTGAGCTTGTCGAGGAACTCCTCCATGTCGAGCTTCTCGGTGAGTTCGGCGACGGTTGCGTCGCGAGTAGCGGCTGGCACGGCGTACATCTCGGCCACGAAGCTCAGGAATTCGCGGCCGGTCAGCTTGTCGTAGAGGAACGGCTGGTCCGGCACGTACGCGAGCTGCGCCTTGGCGGCGAGGCCGTCCGTGCCCATCACGTGGCCGCAGACGCAGATCTGGCCGCGCTGCGGTCGCAGAAGGCCGCAGATCATCTTGATGGTCGTGGTCTTGCCGGCGCCATTCGGACCGAGAAAGGCGAACAGCTCGCCTTCGGCAATGGACAAGGTGAGGTCGTGCACGGCAACCTTCCGACCATAGTGCTTGTACACACTCTCGATGTCGATGGCCGTGGTCATCGACTCCTCCCTCGCCGTTCAAGTGGTCGATCGCTCGACGCGCCGGAGTCCTGCGGACGAACTGGGAACCGCGCCTGCGCCGCGCTTCTGAGCGCCTGGTCATAGGGCTCGGCGATGGTCGTGAACTTGCCGCCATAGGGCAGCTCGATCTCCTGGCGCAGGACCTGGCCGTTCGGGTCGACCCAGGCCTTGGCCTTGTCGGCCTCCAGCACGAAGCAGGACTTCGCACCGTCCGGCCCCTGAAGCATCTGCGTCCCGGTGACGTTCACCACCAGCGGCATCAGCTTCGCACCGGCGCCGGTGAGCACCGCCAGCGGATTGACCACGTACATTCGCCACGACTGACCGACCTCGAGGCTGGGCATCGGGGGAAACGGGTGAAACGCATCCGCCACCAGCCCAGCGACCGACGCATCCACCTTGAATAGCTGCGTGCGAGCGGTTCCCACGTCGAGGCGGAACGCGAGGTAGCCGCTGTAGCGCTCACCCTGGAGGGAGACGGGCTCGCCATATCCGAAGAGCTCCAGCGCGAACGAATCGAGCTTGCCGTCGGTAGTAAAGTCCGTATCGATGCGGACGAGCATGGGCGGCATCTCGGGCAGCGGCGGCATGCGCGGGATGTCGCTGAGCCAGATGATGTCCTGGCGGGAGAGCCCCGCCGTCGTGGGGATGTATTCGGTCCAGACGGTGCCGACACGCTTGCCGCCGGCGGACTCGATCCGGGCCTGTGACACGGAATGCTGCCTGGAGAGCCAGTCACCGGCAACGAATTTCGGGAGGTCCTGTGCGGTCCAGGCCGGCACGACGTCGTGAGCCACCAGCCAGCTCATGGACGCGAGCCAGAAGAGAACCACAAAAATGGACAGCGAGCGACCGAGCATGGGCGTGGCGAACTTTGTTGAAGACGCGTATCAACGGAGCGTTCGATTGTAGGGACTGCACGAAGGCAGGGTCAATTGCCCTGAATGCGGTTATACTTGTTTCGACGTTTTTCGAGAGGTATGCGACAATCGTTGCGACGCGACGCAAACGAATGAAACGCCGCAGAACGCGGAGGTGGGTGGTTACCGGGCTCGCCGTCGCCGGCCTGCTGCTCCTCGTTGGGCTCGTGTTCGGCTGGGCCGCGTTTCATCACACGCCGTCGTGGTATCAGCCTGTCGAGGTCTCGCGCGCCGAGCTTACCCGCGTTCGCAACAGCCTGCCGAACACCTATCAGTCACTGACCGATCAAATCGTCGCGGGCAAGGTGTTCGAGTTCACCATCTCCGATCGGACCGTGACCGAGTGGATCGTTGAGCGGGCGGAGCTTTATCCGGAATCCGGCGACTGGCTGCCGCCCTGGTTCCACGATCCGGTGGTCCGTTTCGTGCATGGCCGGTGCATTCTGTCCGGCCGGATCGACTACCAGGGCTGGAAGACCGTCCTCGGCATTCATCTGGCGGCGGCGGTGAACAACGACGAGGTCACGGTGCGCGTGGCGAAGGTGACGGCCGGCTCGCTGCCGGTGCCGCTTGCGTTTCTCGAGAAACCGCTCGCCAGCCTGTTGAACGACCGCCGGCTGGAGCCGAAGCTCATGCCTGATCCGCTGGCCGGCATCGTGCGCCGGTTGCAGCGGCAGGGTGTGCAGGACCTGGTCGCCCACGGCGTCAGTTGGCGGAACATCTTCGAGTTGGGCCGCAGGGAACGCGTCATCAAGATACGCGGCATTTCCGCGTCAGATGGCGAGCTTCGCGCACTGATCGAACCGCGGTGACGGGCGGCTGCCCTCGTCGTGTCGGGTGGCACCACTGAAGTGGTGGTACATGGATCAGTCACTGAAAACTGGACACTGAGGACTGAAAACTGCTCGTGATCGCCACTACGCGAGGTTCATCGTCATCAGGAATTCCGCGTTCGTGCGGCACTTGCTCAACCGGTTGCGGAGCAGCTCGACCGACTCGACCGGGTTCATGTCGCTCAGGACGCGGCGCAGGCGGTAGACCAGCTCGAGCTCCTTCGGATCGAGTAGCAGCTCCTCCTTGCGGGTGCCGCTGGCGCTGATGTCGATCGCCGGCCAGACGCGCTTGTCCACGAGGCGGCGATCGAGGTGGAGCTCCGAGTTACCGGTGCCCTTGAACTCCTCGAAGATGACCTCGTCCATCTTGCTGCCGGTATCGACCAAGGCCGTGCCGATGATCGTCAGCGAGCCGCCTTCCTCGATGTTGCGGGCGGCGCCGAAGAAGCGCTTGGGCTTCTGGAGGGCGTTGGCGTCGACACCACCGGAGAGGATCTTGCCGCTGTGCGGCACCTCGGTGTTGTGGGCGCGGGCCAGACGCGTGATCGAGTCGAGCAGAATGACCACGTCGCGACCGTACTCGACGAGCCGGCGGGACTTCTCGATCACCATGTCCGCAACCTGCACGTGCCGCGAGGCGGGCTCGTCGAACGTCGAGCTGACGACCTCCGCGGTCGTGTTGCGCTGCATGTCGGTCACTTCTTCCGGCCTCTCGTCGATCAGCAGAACGATGACGTAAACGTCGGGGTGGTTCTTGGCGATGGCGTTGGCCATCTTCTGCAGCAGCACGGTCTTGCCGGTGCGCGGCGGAGCGACGATCAGCATGCGCTGGCCGAAGCCGATCGGCGTCACGATGTCGACGATCCGCATGTTGAGCTCTTCGGTTGTGGTTTCGAGGAAGAACCGCTTGTCGGGGTGCATCGCGGTGAGGTCCTCGAAGTTCGTGCGGTCGGTGACTTCGTCGGGGTCGGCGAAGTTGATGGCCTCGACACGGAGCAGCGCGAAGTAGCGCTCCGACTCCTTCGGCGGGCGGATCTGTCCGGAGACGACGTGCCCGGTGCGCAGGCCGAAGCGTCGGATTTGCGACGGGCTGACGTAGATGTCATCCGGGCAGGGCAGGTAGTTGTACTCGGGGCTGCGGAGGAAGCCGAAGCCGTCGGGCAGGACTTCGAGCACGCCCTCGCCGTACATCATGCCGGTCTGGTGGATGCGCTGCTTGAGGATGCGGAATATGAGGTCCTGCTTCTTGAGACCGGTGTATTCCTCGAGCCCTTCGGTCTTGGCGACTTCATGGAGCTCGCCGACGGTCATCTTCTGGAGCTCGGTGATGTGGACGCTGCCGCGCTTGACCTCCTCGTAGCGGGCCTGGGTTTCGGCGTCGATGGGCGAGCTGGAGTGCTCGTTCTCCATCTGCTCCGCCCCCTCGTCAAGGCCTTCGACGGCGATGGCCGTTGCGTCCTTGCTCGAGCTGCGGGGTCTGTTGGTGGTGCGCCGTTTCGCGTTCGGTTTGCCGGTTGCAGGCCTGGCCGACGAGGGCTTGTTCCGGCCGCTGTTGCTCGCCATCGAATGGGTCTCCTGAAGGGACAGCCGTCTTATTGACTTCAGACTGTTTAAGGGAACGTTTTCCTTGCTGCCGCTGGCAGCCGTGTTGACTCAACGATTCCACTTCGCTCGCGCCGTGCGGTAAGGGCTTACGTTAGTCGTCGGGGCCGCGTTGCCGTTTTGAGCTTGCCTCGAGAATCACCCGTTCGAACAGTGCGTGAACATCGGCACGGAGTTGAGCGAGGTCCGATGAGTTGTTTACCACTACATAATCGGCTCGACTCTTTTTCTTGTCCAGAGCATTCTGCGATTTTTCTCGCCGAGCCCATTCCTCCGTCGACCAGCCGCGACGCTCCACGACGCGCCGGCGGCGCACTTCCTCGTCCGCCTCGACGAAGATGACGGCATCACATCGCTCGTCGAGGTTGGATTCGACGAGCAACGGCGTGTCCAGCACGATCGCCCGAACCTGAGGGTCACACTGGTGACGCTCGATCAGGCGCTCCCGCTCGCGCGCAATCCGCGGATGGACCAGCCGCTCCAGTCGGCGGCGATCATTTGGATCGCGAAAGATGATCTCTGCGATTCGTTTGCGATCCAGTTCGCCCGACCCGTCGAGAATCGAGTTCCCCCACCAGGACTGAAGTTCCCGCCTGACATCGGGATGATGCAACTGGGCGAGATTCAGCTCGTCAGAATCGACGACTGCCGCCCCCGCCTCCCTGAGGAGTCGGGCCACCGTCGTCTTGCCGGAGCCGATACCGCCGGCCAACCCAATGACCGGTTTAAGCGCCACCCGCAATCGTGCCCGCCAAGAGCGGTCCAATCCGCAAGAAACCGGCGCGCGGCGCCGAAGGTCTCTGACACTCGGTTCTTCCGCGAACCTGCAAGCTGCTGTTCCTGGTGTCGGCCCGACACCGCCCCACAGAGCCTTCTGCCTGCTTCCCTGGAAACCGGGCCGTGATTAGATCCCACACCTCGTGTCCGGTGCCGAATCGCTGGCGGTTTTCGCCAATGCCTGCCAGCCCAATGGAACCGGTTTACCAGAGCGAGTAGTGAGGCGGGCGCGTGCTTACGGTCAGTTCAATCGTTCGAATTGTAGCGTGATGCAAACGACTTGTCACGCCTCTGAATCGTCTTTTTTCGTGGGCCGGAGGGGGGCACCCGCATGCCGCAGAGGACCGGGGAACTCGATAGGGGTGGGGCGTAGGGCCCATACGGCAAGGCTCTCAGCCAAGCCTCGCCCCCGCGGTATCGACCGTCCCTCCCGACCCCGCAGGGACGCTCGCATCCGGCAGGTTGACCGATAGTACCCCTTGGACGCGGCCGACCGGCGTAGCTAAGCTGCCCCGTTTCGGAGAGGCCCCGCATGAGACAGGCACAGATGCAGGACGAACCGGGCGCGGAACTCACGCCGCCCACCGCGGCAGGCAGCCGTTCGGCCGCGATTCTCGCCGCGCCGGCACGGGTGATCACCACGGTGGTCGGCGGGCTGCTGATGGGCATCGCCATGCTCATACCGGGCGTGTCCGGCGGCACGATGATCCTGGCGGTCGGATTGTACGAGGATTTCATCGACGCGGTCGCCGACGTGACGGCACTGCGCCTCAGCGTTCGACGGATCGGTTTCCTCGCGCTGCTGGGCGGGACGGCGGCGATCTCAATCGTACTGCTGGCGCCGGCGATCCTGTACCTGCTGCTGTGGTATTCGGCCATGATGTTCGCGTTGTTCATCGGCCTAACGCTCGGGGGGGCGCCACTGCTGATGCGGATGATCGGCCGCCTGCGCTGGTCGGTGGTGGTCTCCATCATCGCCGGATTCGGGGTCATGGTTGCCGTGGCTGCGGTTCGCCAAGGTGCACAGATGCCGCGGAACACGGCGATGGATGTTGCCTCCGGCGTCGTTGGGGCGACGACCATGGTGCTTCCCGGCATCAGCGGGTCGTATATGCTGCTGGTGCTCGATCAATACGACCGCGTTGTCGGCGCGGTTGCCGACTTGCGGCACGGTAATTGGGCCGCAATGCGAATCATCATTCCGGTCGGAATCGGCGCAGTGATCGGGGTCGTCGGGCTGTCGAATCTCCTGAAGATTCTGTTGCATCGATATGAGGCGGTGACGCTCGGATTCCTCCTCGGCCTGCTGCTGGGCTCGGTGCTCGGGCTGTGGCCTTTCGGGCGTACGCCCACAGAGAAGATCCTTGCGGCGCGGACGACAACCGAACTGCACCACTTCGCGGCGGACAAAGGGATTGCAGGAGCGGATGGGCTGGAGGGCGACGCGCTGGTCAACTACATCCGGGATCACTGGGCGACGCGCACGGCGAAAATGTACACGCCGAGACGAATCGCCGGGGCGATCGTCATGATGGGCGTCGGACTGGCGGCGACGGCGGTGCTCGGCAGACTCGGTGCGTCGCGCGAGAAGATTGACAGCGAAGCCGCCGCGTGACTTGGCGAGGACCGTACGCGCGCTCAAGTGGCACGGGCATTTTGCCCGTGATTCACGGGCTGGAAGCGCGTGCCACGCATTAACTACGTCTTGTCCGCGGTGACGGGGGCCGTACCGTAGGCGCGGCGCAGAGCGAGGGCCCGCGCCTCTTCGTACGCGGGATCCAGACGATTCCAATCGAGGCATTCCGATAGGCGCTCGACACGGTTGCGCATGTTGATGCGATCGCGACGGTTCAACCGGCTGAAACGGACGAGGATGTCGTTGAGCTGCTCGATCGTGGCGCCGGGATCGACGTGCCGCCTGCGCAGCACGAATATGCCATTGTCCTCGTGGTCGGGGAAATTCGCGGAAATAAACGAGCCGAAACCAGACAGGTCGGTGCACACCGACGGGATGCCCATCACGGCGCACTCCGCGGGCGTGTATCCCCAGGGCTCGTAGTACGACGGGAAAACGCCCAGATGGCAGCCGCGCACGAACTCCGGGTAATCCATGGCGAAAAGCGGATTCGTACGGCTGATGAACTCCGGATGAAAGATGACCTTCACCCGGTCGTGCTCATTGTTGAACAGTTGGCGGTGCCGCAGGTGGGCGAGGATCGGGTCGTTCTGATCGTCCATCATGTGGTGCGTGACGATGGGTGGCAGCTCCGTGCGCCTGCGGGAGTGGATGAGCCGCTTGAGCAGGACGGCCTCCTCCTGGTCGATGAGGTTGACCGGATCGGGCATGTGGCCGGTCGCAGCCATGGCGAACAGCCGGCGCTCGATGTTGTCGCCGATCCGTTCGCAACTGGATTTCAGCTCGGCGAGCATGGAGTGGTTCTGAAGAACCTTCACGTTCATCGTGTGCGTTGCGGCGGCGGTGACGATAAAGGCCACGACCGTGACATCGGAGTCGGCCTGGAGCAGGTGGTTGTTCAGCCGGGAGAGGGCCTCGACGAAAACGTCGATGCCCTTGTTGTGGTACTCGTAGCGCCCGGCGGTGAACAGGTAGATCGTCTTCTCGAGGTCGAACGAGTACGAGCCGAAGAAGTGCCCCTGAACAAACTCGTGAATGCGCTCCTTCGACTCGCGGTGCAGGTTCTGGAACTCGTGGATGGCGGCGAATTTGTCGACGCGCAGACCGTTCGGCAGGATCTTGTCCGGGCGGCGCTTGAGCAGGTGATCCGCCTCGGTGGCGGTGATGTCGGAGACCGTGGTGAAGACGTGGCAGCCGGCGGTGGCGGCGCGTTCGAGGCAGTAGCGATGGTAAATCTGCCGTTCGCCGGCCTCGACGTCGGCATTAATCCAGGGCAGGCGTTCGTAGAAGTCGCGAGAGGTTGAGCAGATGTAACGGCCAAGCAGAGTCGCGTGGGTCGTGAAGATCGTGGCGATCGGCAGGTCGCGGCGGCGGATGAGCGGGATGGCGACGGCGGCCATCCACTCGTGAAACTGGGCGATCACCGGCCGGTCGGTGTGGTTCAGCCGGCAAAGGTGCTCGAAGAAACGCGTCAGCAGAAAGCCGAACATCACGCAATCATTCATGGTGGTGTCGGCGTCGGGATAGTTGATGCCGCATTCGCTCCAGAGGGCGTAGCGGAATTCGTTGAGCTTGTCGAAGCGGTCGTAGAAGTCGATGAGCACGACGCGGGGGTGTCCGGTCACGAGCCAGCGGCCGTAGTGGAGCTTGTACCCTTCGTCGCGCATGGCATCGAACGCGGGACCGAGAATCGGCCCGACTTCGAGCTCTTCGAATTCCATCGCGGCTTTGTCATGCGAGTACGGGCCGACCAGGCAGTAGCGGTCGCCCCAGATCTCCGTGGTGGTGGCGGCCTTGGAGCGCAGCACGGTGTAGATGCCCCCGACCTGGTTGCAGGCCTCCCAGGATACTTCGAACAGCAACGGAGCCGGCCGGCCGGGCAGCGTCGGTCCACTGTCTATGGGGAGCTCCAGCGTTCGATCAGTCTTTTTGCGTGGTGCGTGCATCCGTTCAGTCTCCGCCTGACGTTACGAATTGACGCCGACTGCGCGCCTCGTGCCGCAAACCGTTGCACTTGCGCCGGCTGTCGTGTGCTCCCCAGGCGCCTGGTATTTTCCGGCTCATGATAACCACACGTAAACCCGCTGTCCCGTCGGGGCGCCTGAAGTAACCGAACATTACCGATAAACTTGGCAAGGCCGGCAAACTGGCTGGTTACTGCGGCGCGAAACGGCCGGAATGCAGCTGCTCACTACGGCATCGTAGTATGCCGGCCCCCGGTAATCATGGCGTAGATGATTCGGGATTGCGCCGACTGCCTGCCGGCGCGCCACGACTCTCATTTGACGGCGACACGCTCTCGACCGAACGACGCCGGCTCACACCTCGTATGTCGTGGTTCCGCGGCGCGTGGAGCGCGATATGCGCTCGTGCGTGTACAGTCCCGCCAGGACGAATTCCACGCAGCTCGCGCGGACGGCGGGATCGGCGGCCGGATTGACCTCGAAGGCCTTTTCCCACGCGGGCGGAACGCGCTTGAGCCGCGCGGCATATTCGGCGGAGGGGATCATCGTGCCCACGTCGACCTTCACGCCGCGGGCGAAGACGTCGGCGATCTCGCCGAGGCCGTGGCGGTCGACGTACTCGTCGAAAACCTTCTTGATCGCCTCGTTCTGAACCGTCTCAAGTATCTGCTGCTCGTTGATCTGATGGCTGCTCATCAGATCAAGCTCGAGCTTGCCAATCGACGACGAAATGAGATTTGCGAGATCGCTGATGCGCGGCACGGCGGGCCGCTCGCCGAGAATCGCCGCGCGGCGCCGGGCGCTGGCGACCATCGTGCGATAGTTGGCGATGGAGAAGCGGGCGCTGACGCCGGACGTTTGATCGACATAGGGCGACTTGCGTGCTTCGATCGTGATCTGCTCGCAGATCTCCCGCATGAAAAGCGGCACCTGCACGGGGAACTCGCCGTTCAAGTTGACGCGGGCTTCCTGCTCCATGATGGCGATGCCGTGCTCGCGGTCGCGCGGATAGTGCGTGCGGATGATCGAGCCGATGCGATCCTTGAGCTGCGGAATCACCTTGCCGCTGCGGTTGTACGTCGCCGGATTGGCGGAAAACAGAATGACGATGTCGAGATCGAAGCGGACGGGATAGCCGCGAATTTGAACGTCGCGCTCCTCGAGAATGTTGAACAGGCCGACCTGCACCAGCTCGTCGAGCTCGGGCAATTCGTTCTTCGCAAACACACCGCGGTTCATCCGCGGAATCAGGCCGAAGTGCAGCGCTTCCTCCGCGCTGAGGCTCGTGCCGGCGGCCAGCCGGGCGGGATCGATCTCGCCGATCACGTCGGCGAACTTCGTGCCCGGGGCGAGGCGCTCGACGTATCGCTCGTCGCCTGACCACCATTCGATCGGTGTTGCGTCGCCGTCAGAGGCCAGGCGCTCGCGGCCGTAGCGCGTGATCGGGCGGAGCGGATCGTCGTGCAGCTCGCTGCCCGCCACGTAGGGGATGTACGGATCAAGCAGGTCCATGATGCCGCGCATCAGCCGACTCTTGGCCTGGCCTTTTTCGCCGAGAAAGAGGATGTCGTGCTGGGCGAGCAGAGCGGTGCATAGCTCCGGGATGACGGTGTCGTCATAGCCGATGATGCCGGGGAAAAGCTGCTCGCCCGCGGCCAGCTTGCGGAGGAGGTTGTCGTAGATTTCCTGCTTGACGGATTTCGACCGCCAGCCGGCGGCCTTGAGCTCGGCCAGCGTACAGGGTTTGGGGGGGTGGATGGTGCTCATGACAGCGTCATTGTAGAACCGCGGTGGGGCAGATTCCCAACTGCCGACATAAGCGTACACGAGACAGGAAGTTGCCCTTCGTGCCAAGCGAGGCCATCATGCGGCGGGCGGGTTGCGGTGCGGCCGCGAAACCGGGAATCGAGCGTTTGCTGAGGGACACGGGCGATGATCGATCTGCGCGAGAAAAGAGCGTTGGTGTGCGGCGGTTCACGCGGCATGGGGCGTGCGTGCGCCCAGTGTCTCGCCGGACTGGGGGCGGAAGTGACGCTGGTGGCCCGCAATGAACCGACGCTACAGGAGGCACTGGCGAGTCTGCCGGCCGAGGCCGGCCAGTCGCACGCATACCTTTGCCAGGATTTCAGCGATGCCGAGGGGCTCCGGCGAGAGGTGGCCCGGCACGTCGTCAGGACGGGGGCGTTTCACATTCTGCTGAACAACACCGGCGGGCCGTCGGCCGGAGCGATCGTGGACGCCCGGCCGGAAGCGTTCCTCGACGCGTTCAACAACCACGTGATCTGCAATCAGCTCCTGGCCCAGGCGCTGCTTCCCGGCATGAAGGAGGCCGGATACGGCAGGATCATCAACATCATCTCGACGTCGGTGAAGACACCGATTCCCGGGCTCGGCGTTTCGAACACGATTCGCGGCGCCGTGGCAAGCTGGGCCAAAACGCTTGCGGGCGAGGTCGCGCGGTTCGGCATCACCGTCAACAACATCCTGCCGGGCTTCATCGAGACGGAGCGCCTGCACGAAGTGATCGCTGCATTTGCGAAACAGCAGGGACGGTCCGTCGATGATTTGAACGAGGCATTCATCGCCCAGGTGCCGGCCGGACGGTTCGGCGACCCGCGAGAAGTGGCCCAGGTGGTGGCATTCCTCGCGTCGCCGGCCGCCAGCTACGTAACCGGCATCAACGTGCCCGTAGACGGCGG
>JBECKQ010000015.1:0-3661 GCA_040235375.1 Phycisphaerae bacterium
ACGGAGACAGGTCATGGACGACTTCATCTCGTTTCGGCGGATGTTGACCCCCACGGTGATTCAATTGCTCTTCTGGCTCGGGGTGGCCGCCTGTGTCATCGGCGGGTTCGTCATGCTCGCCCGCGGGGCAGTACTAATGGGCATCATCTACATCATCCTCGGGCCCATCGCTGTGCGCGTCTATTGCGAGTTGCTTATCGTCATCTTCCGTATCAACGACACACTGACCGACATTCTGCACGCCTCCCGGCCGCCGGAAAAGACGCCGATGCAGTGACTTGTGTGGGGGGGCAGCAGGCCCCCTGGGTTGCGGAAACAGGTATTCCCAATCTTGGACCCTGTCGGAGCCGCGCGATCCGCGCGAAGGCGATGTTGACGAATGCATGCTGACGGCATGCGACGCTGTCGGCAGGATAAAGAGCTCGCACAGCGTGCGCGGCCACACCGTACGTCGTCAGAACAAAGACCGCACCGCGTGGAACGGTGAGAGTTAAGCCCGCATCCCGGTAGTAATGGCGCAACAGGCGGAACCGGTTGGCCAAGAGGCGATGGCAACTGGTGCGATCCGCGAAGAGCCCGATTGCGGATGCTCGGACTCGGCGATCACCCGTCGGTCACGGTCCCAGGTTCGGGCTGCGCAGCGGATCTCGTGGACGCGCCGCTGCCTTCGGCCGGTCCGCTCGAAACGCTTCTCCGCCTCGGCCACAGAAGGCGCGACCATCTGCCCGGAGGCTCGCAACCCCGGCATGGATCGTGAACAAACCCGCTTGTCGGCCACGCGACCCGCTTGACAGCCGGACCCGTTATGCATATATATTCGAAATTCTTAAGTTATTCATTCGGAGACGGCCGATGAAAAGGCAGCACCTGAGGCAGGCGGCGCTCCTGAAGCTAGTCCAGCGCCGGCGGCTGAGCAGCCAGGATGAAATGGTAAAACTCCTGCGAAAAAGCGGGTTTGACGTTACGCAGGCGAGTGTGAGCCGTGACGTGCGCGAGTTGGGGCTTGTGCGCATGAATGGCCACTATGTGACCACGGCCGGGATCGCAACGGCAGAGAGTCCGAACGGGGCGATTCCACACGGTAGTGAATTAATCATATCTGCGGAGCCGGTGGGCGCCAACCTCGTGGTGATCAGGACGCCGCCGGGTGCGGCGGGCACAGTGGCGGTCGAACTGGATGGAATGGGGGAACCGGAGATTGCGGGAACGATCGCGGGTGACGACACGATCTTTGTAGCGGTCCGTAGCCGGGCGGCGCAGGGTCGGGTGCTGGCCCTGCTGAAAGGCGCGCCGTCGGCGGCACCCCGCACCACCCCCGGCCCCCGCAAGGAGAGCAAACAGTGACTCGCATCGCCGTTCTGGCATACTCCGGCGGCCTCGACACCAGCTACTGCGTCGCCTGGCTCGTCGAGCAGGGCTACACGGTACACGCCGTCACGGTGTGGACGGACAACGCGACAGACGAAATCGGGACAATCGAAGCACGGGCCCGATCCCAGGGCGCTGCCCAGCACGTGACCATCGACGCGCGGCGGGAGTTGTTCGACGATTACCTGCGCTACCTGATCTTCGCCAACGCCCTGCGCGGCGACACGTATCCGCTGTGCGTGTCCGCTGAGCGCGTCGTCCAGGCCAAACGCTGCGCGCTGTACGCCGTGCAGGTCGGCGCCGCGGCGCTGGTCCACGGCTCGACCGGAGCGGGTAATGACCAGATACGCTTCGACGTGGCCTTCCGTGTCTTCGCCCCGGACGTGGAGATCATTACGCCGATACGCAGCCACGGTCTGTCACGCGAGGCCGAAACAGCGTACCTCGCATCGCGCGGCATCGACGTGCCGGCGAAGACAACCGTCTGGTCGATCAACCGCGGTTTGTAGGGGGCGACGATCGGCGGCGGCGCCACGCACCGCAGTGATGGCGAGCTGCCGGAAGAGGCGTACCTGCTGACAAAGGGGCCGGACGCATGGCCCCGGCAGCCCAAGGCCGTGCGAATCGCGTTCGAAAAGGGCGTCCCGGTCGCGATCGACGGCAAGGCGATGGATCCCGTCGCTCTCATCGCAGAACTCGAATCGCTCGCCGGGCGGCACGGTGTCGGACGGGGTGTTCACGTCGGCGATACGATTCTCGGCATCAAAGGACGTGTGGCGTTCGAGGCGCCGGCCGCGGTGACGCTCATCACGGCCCACCGTGAACTCGAGAAACTCGTGCTCTCGCGCGGGCAACTGACGTGGAAGCGAACGCTCGGCGATCTGTACGCCGCCGGTATGCACGAGGCGCGGTTCTTCGACCCGTTGATGCGCGACCTGGAGGCCTTTCTGGCATCCTCGCAGCAACGCGTCACCGGCGAGGTCGTCGTGCGGCTCTTCGCGGCACAGGCCATGGTGACCGGTGCATCGAGCCCCTTCTCGCTGCTGAATCGGGGCGACGCTCGTTACGGCGAGGAGAGCAAATGCTGGACAGGCGCCGAAGCAGCGGCGTTCGCCAAGCTGTACGGCCTGCAGGATTGGATGATCAACCGGGCCGAACAACCCAAAGAGGAAGCGCATGCGGATCTGGATTGACAAGATCGCGTCGGCCACGGGCAACGTGCCGCTGCGGCGTGACAGCCGTGCGTCATCGCGCATTGTCGCGCGCGAGGGTTACATCGTCGCCGGCCGCGTGCTGGGCGAGAAGACGACTTACAACCAGCTCGAGGATCTGCACGGCCGATTCGTGACACTGCACGATGGCGACATCATCGCCGGCGTGCTCGGCTCGCGAAACGCACTGCACGGCTACACGGGCGTCGTGCCGGCCGAAGTGCAGGTCGGCGACCGGTTGCAGTTGCTGAATCTCGGCGGCGTGATCGGCGAGTGCACGTCGATAAACCCCGACGTCGGCCCGCCGTTCGACGTGGAGATTCTCGGCGGAGTGCTCGTGTTTCCGGAGTTTGAAAACCGCGAGGGCGTGCCGGCACACATCGGCATGAACGCCATTCCGACTGCAGACGCCGCCCCGCCGCCGGTGCCGGTCGTTTACGTGGCGGGAACGTGCATGAACAGCGGCAAGACGACGGCCGCCTCGCAGTTGATCCGTGAACTCGCCCGCCGTGGCGACGCGGTCGCCGGCTGCAAGCTGACTGGCGTCGCCCTGCGCCGCGACACGCTGAAGATGCTCGACTACGGCGCCCGCTGGGCAGTCTCCTTCGGCGATGCCGGCGTTGCGTCGACGAGCGGCCGTAACGCAGTCAGCGTCGCTCGCGGGCTTTTCACTCACCTGGCGCGACAGGGGGCCGAAGTGATCGTGGCGGAACTGGGCGACGGCGTGCACGGGGAGTATGGCGTAGCCGACATTCTGGCGGATGCGGCGTTAATGCGGCTCGGAGCGGGGCTTGTCATGTGCGCGAATGACCCCGTGGGAGCGTGGGGAGCGAAACGCATCCTGCACGAGCAGTTCGGGCTCGAGATCGACGTCATCAGCGGGCCGGCAACGGACAACGATGTCGGAACGCATTACATCGAACGGCAATTGGAGCTGACGGCGATCAACGCGCGTACGCACGGTGGACAACTGGGTGAGTTCGTTGCCGGCCGGCTGGATCGGCACCGCGCGAAGGCGGTGGTGTCATGAGCCGGCCGGTGAACGTGGCGATCATGGGCGGCAGCGGCTTCGGCGCAGGCGA
>JBECKQ010000063.1:0-2541 GCA_040235375.1 Phycisphaerae bacterium
GGCTCGATGCCGGCGGCGGCATCGATGCTCTCGCGGGCGGCTTCGTCATACCCGGCCTCCATCTGGGCGATGCCGAGGCCGACGTACGCCGTGACCAGGCGATCGTTCAATTCGATGGCGCGGTTGAAGGCCTTGGCCGCTTCGACGTAGTCGCCGCCGCGCAGGTGCATCGTGCCGACCTTGATCTCGGCGTCGAGATAATCTGGATTAATGTTCAGCGCCGCCTGGTACTCGGCCGTCGCCCGCAGCGTGTCGCCGAGCTTGGCGTGCACGTCGCCGAGACGGATGTGATTGTCTGCGGCGTCGGGCTGCTCGTCGATCATCTTCTCGAGCGCGCGGACGGCATCTTCGTAGAGGCCGGACTCTTCGTAGGCCGTCACGAGGTCGTACTTGGCCCCCCAGTTCTCCGGATCGATGGTGAGGGCGAACTGGTAGCGACGGATGGCGTCGCGGTAGCGGCCGGCCTCGGCGAAAAGTCCGGCCAGGGCGAGCGACAGGTCGATCTCGCCCGGCTCGCACCAGCAGAGATATTCGTAGCGGGCGATGGCCTGGTCGATCTGGCCTTCGCGAAGATGGATTGCGGCCAGGCGCTCGTGGGCGTTGCGAAGCTGGACGTTCAGATCGATGACGCGCTCGTAGACCTGCCGGGCCTCGTCGATGCGGCCGGCCTTCTCCAGGCAGAAGCCGAGGGCGAAGAGAACGGCGGGCTCATCCGGCTCACGCTGCCGCGCCTGTTCGAGTATTTCGATGGCCCTGGTGATCCGGCCGGAGGCGTCGAACGCGCAGGCCAGGCCGAGACGGGCGGTCATGTTGTCGGGGGCGACGCGCAGCACCGCGTCGAAGCGATCGGCAGCGAACGCGGCGCGGTTCTCGACGAGGTCGCGGATGGCCAGGCGCACCAGCGGCGCGGGATCATTCGGACGATCGGCCACGGCCTGCTCGAGTTGCGGCGTGGGCGTTTCGGGATCGTCTCTCAACACGTCCCGGAACGCTGCGGCAAGCTCCGCCACCAGGCCTCGGCCCACGATTTCAAGCAAGTAGGACATAGGTTGTCTTCAGGGACTGCCTAGGCGGCCAGCGTGTCCAGTGCCTTTCGCGCCTCCTCGTAGCGGTCGTTGATTCGCAAGGCGTTCTCGTACGCCCAGCGCGCCCGATCGATCTGCCCCGTGTCGCGATAGAGATTGCCGAGCAGCAGGTAGGTGTCGGCGTACTCGGCGCCGAGGCGGATGGTCTGCTCGAGCCGGGTCATGGCGTCTTCGCGGCGATCGGTGTGCTGATAGAGCCGGGCCAGCTCGATGAGCGCCTGCACGCATCGCGGGTCAAGGTCGACGGCGCGCTCCGTGGCGACGATGGCTTCCTGCTCGCGGCCGAGCTTGCGGAGCGTGCGGCCGCACTGGTAGTGGAGGTACGCCTGTTGCGGGTGGCGCTCGATGGCCCGCTGCAAGGTTTCCGCAAGCATCCGGAAGACGGATTCGTCAACGTCTTCGATTTCGAGCGAGAGGAACGCATCCGCGAATTCGGGGTCGCGTTCGAGAACCTTGCTGAGCTCTTCGATCGAGTCGCCGTCGTGCACTTCGGCTGCGTCGGGCATGGAGGCGCGGACGCTGGTCACGTCGCCGGTCTGCCGGCGGGCTTTTGCCGCGGTGGAGAGGAGCAGCGCGATTCGCGCGTCGGCCGGGCGGAGGTGCTGGGCGCGCTCGAGGTAGCGCATGGCAGTGCAGGGGTCGTTGCGGACACCGAAGCAGAGGGCGAGGCCGACGAGGGCGTCGGCGTGGTTGTTGTCGATGGCGATGGCCTGGGTGAAGCGCAACTCGGCCTCTTCGTTTTCATCGAGGGCGGCGAGCAGCGTGCCCAGTTGGAAGTGCAGCTCGGCACATTCGGGGTTGGCGGCGACGGCGTCGCGGAGGATGGCAATGCCGCTGCGCGCCCGGCCGGACTTGAATTCGAGCAGCGCCCGGCGGATGGCCGCGGCGACGGTCGGGGCGCGGGATTTGGCCTCGGCCCCGACTTGTGCGGCGTCGTTGTAGCGCTTGGCGCCGACGAGGGCCGCGACGAGGAAGCGCGGCAGGTTGACGCTGTCGGGGTTGGCCGCCGAGGCCTTGGTGAGCTCCTCGATGGCGCGGTCGAACTGGCCGCCGTTGAGGAAACAGATGCCGCGGCGCATGTGCCGTTCGGCTTGGAAGAAGCTTCTGAGGGCATCGCGAGTACGGAGATATCTGCTGGTCTGTCCGCCGGCCTTCGAGCCGGGTGGCGGGGCTTTGAGCATGGGGTCGCGCATGACCACCTCCTGTGCAGGGCAAGACCGCCCTGCCATCAATCCACAGGGATTCCCGTTTAGTGTGTATCGGACGTTGGTGCGGACAGCGTTACCAGGAGCGAAGGCTGGAGGGAGAGAGGGAATAGGCAAGAGGCATCCTTGACTCGCCGCCGCGGGCGGAGCCCGCAATTGCTCGCCACGCGAGCTGCGGCGTGTCAAGGAGGCAATAGGGATGCGGGGGCGGTGCAGCGCCGACCGCGCTTTTGGAAGCGCCAGCCGATTCG
>JBECKQ010000086.1:0-7800 GCA_040235375.1 Phycisphaerae bacterium
CTCTCTCCGGCGACCGCCGGCAATGCGGAGCCCGCGGCATGACCAAGGAGTCCTGCGCCTCCGACGTTCGCTGGCCCGCGTCCGTCGTCTGCTTCGGCGGCGAAGACTGGTGGTACCACAACCGCGGGCATTGCGACATGCAGCTCATGCGCCAGTTCGCCCGCCATGGCCGCGTCCTCTACGTCAACTCCGTCGTCATGCGCCGCCCAAACATCACCGAAGGTCGCATGTTCTTCAAACGCGTCGTGCGCAAGGCCCGCAGCATGACGCGCGGCCTCGTGCCCGTCGCCCGCAACTTCAGCGTCTATTCGCCTTTCACGGCGCCGGTTCGACACCTGCCGGCGGCGCGGGCCGTCAACGACCGCATCCTGCAGGCCCAGGTGCTGCTGGCGATCCGCAAGGCGCGCCTCGGCCGGCCGCTGGTTTGGGTCAACTGTCCGGCGGCCTGTGACACTGCGCTGGCACTGCCCCGCACGCATCTCGTCTACCAGCGCACGGACCGCTACGAGGATTACCCCGGCGTCGACGCGCAGCAGGTCCATCGCGACGACTGCGAGCTGAAGCGCCGCGCCGATCTCACGTTCTTCTCCAACCGGGCCCTGCTCGAGGCGGAACGCGAGCAATGCCGCCGCGCCGTCTACGTGCCGCACGGCGTTGACTACGACCGGTTCGCCGCCGCCGCCGGAGGCGACGACCAGCCTGCCGAGCTCCGCCGGATCGCCCGACCGATCGTCGGGTTCTTCGGCGGCATCGACGGCCACACGTTCAATCTGCCGCTCATTGCTGACGTCGTCGAGCGCCTGCCCGACGTGTCGTTCGTCTTCGTCGGTTCGGCATCGATCGATCTCGCCGCCCTCACCCGCCATCGCAACGTGGTCCGCATCGACCGCCAGCCGTACGAGCGCATCCCGCACTTCGGCCGCTGCTTTGATGTGTGCATCATGCCCTTCAACCTGAACCGCTGGATTCAGGCCTGCAATCCGGTCAAGCTCAAGGAGTACCTCGCGCTGGGCAAGCCCGTCGTCACGACGCCTTTCGACGAATTGGCCGCCTACGACGGCCTCGTCCGCATCGCCGCCGAGCCCGCCGCCTTCGCCGAGGCGATCCGCCGGGCGCTCGAAGACAACTCCCCGGCTGCCATCGCCGCCCGCCGGGATTTCGTCCGCCCTCATACGTGGTATAACAAAGCGTCGGACATACTGACCGCCCTGCACCAGGATGGACCGCAACCGGATCACGCCGCGGCGGCACAGCAGAAGCTGGCGAATCTTGCGGGCTGACCGACGGCGGCCCCCGGCGGAGCAACGGAATGCCCAAGATCTGCATTGCTGCATCGGCCGGCGGACACCTTTCCCAGGCCCTGCGAGTCGCCGAGGCCTATCAATCGCACCCGCACTTTTTCGTCACGACGAGCCGGATGGCCGCCGACCAACTCGGCGAGGATGCCGACGTCCGTTTTGTCGATGAAGCGAATCGCAGCAACCCGTTTCGGCTTCTGCGGATCATCTACAGGGCATTTCAAATTGTAAGATCCGAGCGTCCCCACGTCATCCTGAGCACGGGCGCCGCTCCGGGTTGCCTGCTCTGTCTGGTCGGCAAGCTTTATCGCGCGAAGATCATCTGGATGGACAGTCTGGCCAATGTCGAGCGGATGTCGCTCTCCGGGCGGATCATTGCCCGCTTCGCGGATTTGCTTCTCGTGCAATGGGAGGACGTCGCGGCGTCGTCGCCGCGGGCCGAATATGCCGGGAGCGTGCTGTGATATTCCTGACCGTCGGAACGCAATTCGGTTTTGACCGGCTTGTCAGCGCCGTCGATGCCTGGTGCGCCTCTCGGCCGGACGCGCAGGTCTTCGGGCAGATCGGCTCATCGCGGCTTCAGCCGTCGCACTTCGAGTGGGTTCAGTGGCTCGATCGCAGCGAGCATGTCCGTCGGCTGAGAGATGCCCAAGGTGTCGTCAGTCACGCGGGCATGGGCACGATTTTGCAGTGCCGGGATGAACGCAAGCCGTTGCTCGTGATGCCCCGTCGCGCCGGCCTGGGTGAGTGTATCAACGACCACCAATGGACCATGGCGCACAAGCTCGATCGCCTCGGCCTCATCCGTGTGGCCTACGACGAAAACGAAATGCCTGCCCGCCTCGATGCTCTTCTGGAAAACGCCCCCCTGCCCGCCGCCGCAAACCATCGCGACGCCCTCATCGCCCGTATCAGCGCATTCCTGAACGCGCTGCCCACCTGACGACCAGCCCGGCGCCCCTCCGCCTCTTCCCTATTGCCTCCTTGACACGCCGCAGCTCGCGTGGCGAGCAATTGCGGGCTTTGCCCGCGGCGGCGAGTCAAGGATGCCTCTTGCCTCTTGCCTTCTTCCTCAATGCTCATACGCGCCGACGTCGCATCGCGCGTCACGCAGCGTGCCGTCCGCGTCCACCGGCACGAGCGGCGGGCTGATTCGATCGCGCAGTTGCGATGACGGTACGGGCCGGCCGTAGCTGTCCAGGCCCGCCGCCCCCGTCGTGCTGTCCAGCCCCGGCGTGACCACCTGCGGCCCCGATGATGTCTCGTAGTGGTTGTAGTCGAAGCTCGACGTATCGACGTGGCCGATCGGCGTGTAGTGCTTCAGCGCGTTGAACATGCAGCCGCGCACGTCGAAGTGCGTGATCGTCGTGGCGAATTTCTGCCCGTCCTGGTCGTCGTAGATGTTGAACGGGTGACCTTCAAACGTGCAGTTCCACATCAGGAAGTGGTCAACCGAACGCATCCAGAGGCTCGCCGGGCCGTTCGTTTTTCGATACGGCGGCACCAGGTTGATGAACGTGTTCACGAACGCGACGCCCTCGGCCCGCGGCGACCCGGCCACGCCCGTCCGGCACATTACGCCCTGGCAATGCGCGTTGTCGCATCGGTATCCGTACGCGATCGTGTTCTTCGGCCCGGAGGTCGAGAACCACTGCCACGCGTCGGAATGCCAGCCTGTTGAGCCGGGATCCACGTCGTCCACCACGCAGTTGACCACCATCGGGCAATGCTGGAATGCGTCGTTGCCGATATGCTCGATGGTCAAGCCCCGGGCCAGCACGCCACCGCCGAATCCGAAGTCCACGTCATAGATGTAGGAGTTGGTAAACCACTTGTTCTGCCAACTGCTCGGTACCGGGTGGCTTCCCGCCATCCATCGGCCGCTGCCGATGATGGCGCAGTTCTCCAGCCAGAGATACGGATTCGATATGCCCGAGTCGTGCAGAAAGACGTACCGCCACTGCCCGCCGCTCTGCACGGTAATGCCCTTGCAGCAGATCAGCTTCGTCTTCGGCAGCGTCGTGTCACGGTCGACGATCCTCGTGTTCGCCCGCGTTCCGCCGGCCGCCGTCGTGATCGTCAGCCACTCCTGGCTCGTCGCGATCAGAGTTCGCACGCCCCCGTTGGACATCCTGTGGGTGCCCGGCATCAGGCGCACGATTCCGCCGTCGACCCGATTGCCGAATCCGTTCGCGCTCATCCACGCCCGAATGCCGTCGACGGCCTTGCCGATCGTGCGATACGGTTTCGACGCGTTGTTCACGGCGCCGGTGCTGTCGTTGCCCCGCGACGCGTCGACCCACGCCTGCGGCGCGGGCAGATCGCCGTCCGGATCCACGACCAGCGGCAGCGGGTCCAGCGTTCGCGTCCCGCCGTCATTGCCATAGACCTTGGCGGTTACCGTGATCGGCCCGCCGGACGAAAAACCGTTCGCGTTGATGCCATACCAGTATTCGTAGACGCCGGTCCGGTGATTGTAGGTCATCGACGTAACGCTGGCCGCGGGACGGCCGTTGACGGAAAACTCCACGCGGTCGATTCCATTCTGCGAGAAGGCCACAACGCCGCAGTTGAACGTCTCTCCCTGCGCCACGCGCTGGTAAGGTACCACGTCCCAGCGGGCGATCGGCGTCAGCCCCGGGCCGGACGCGGTCTGTACCGATACCGTCGCGGCGATTGTGATCGGTGGGCCGACCTCTGGCTCGATGATGATGTTCCCCTGGTATGTGCCTCCGGCCAGGCCGTTGCGACTGGCCGTCGCGGTGATGGTCTTGGTCTCGCCTCCGCTCACGCCGCTCGCAGGCGTGACGGCCAGCCAGGGGGCATCGCTTCGGACCGTGTACCCGATCGTGTCGACCCCGCAGTTCCACGCGTCGAAGGAGAGCGACGTCGTCGTGGCGCCGAAGCTCAGGTAGCTGCGGCTCACGCACAGCCTCGCTGAACTGACGCAGTCCACCTGCCCGTCGCCGTCGAGATCCTCGTCCGCAACCCCGCAGCCACACACGCCCGGCGCGCTCTTTTGCGGATCAGTGGGGCAGGCGTCCAGGCAGTCGATATTGCCGTCGCCGTCCATGTCGATGTCCGGCTGGCCGGGACAGACATCCTCGCAATCCATCACGCCGTCTGCGTCCGAATCCGTCGAGCACAGCGAGGATATCGCCGTTCCTTTGACGCCCAGGTCATCCCAGTACTTGATCCCCAAGCCCATGCCCCAGACGCCGATCGTTCCCGACGTGGGGCGATCTGACGCCGAGTCGTAACAGTCGATCTGCCAGCCGTCCGGCTCCGGGCTGCCCTCCGGCCACACCTTGGCGCGGATCCTGACCCGATCGCTGTCGCTGCTGGTCTCGATCTCGAACGCGTACCACTTGTTGGCCTCCGGGACCACGCCCGAATCCGACTTGCCGCCGGTTATGTTCGTGCCGTGAGGCTCGATGTGAAACGACTTGCCGCCTGCGAAGTTCCCGCGACGAAGCCGGTAGTACACGTCCTCGTCGGGATAGTGCGACAGGAACGTCACGCCGATGCCTCCGCCGCTGTCGGTGATCATCATGCGGCCGCTGTACGTCAGCGACGACCAGTTCGCGTCGCCCGCCCCCAGGTAGTGCGAATGGATGTTCGTGCGCGTGGACGACGTACCGAAGGCAACGTCCTCGCCGACCTTCATCACGCTGAACAGGCTGCCGTTCTCGCCGAGGCTGTTGTTGGCGCTGGTGTCGAACCAGCCGGCCGGATCATCTCCGACCGCGTAGGATTCGAAGTCCTCGAAGTAATCAGCGGACTGCGGCGGGGCGGACGCGAGGACGGTGATGCGAACAACATCGCTGCTTGTGCTCTCGCCCTGTCGAACGGTGAGCTGAAAGGTCAGGACCTCCTTATCGATCAGGACCTCCGGGGCGTGGAATGCCGCAACAGCCTTGCCCGCGCCGCCGATCAAAGTCACGGGACTGCCCGTGAGCTGTGTCCACTCGTATTCCATGGGCGAGTCGTCGGCCCCCTGGCTGCCGGTGCCATCCAGCGTGACGACATCGCCGGCGCGGGTGGTGACGTCGAGTCCGGCATTCGCGGCCAACGTCGTGGCTGCACTCGAATCTCCAACGCTGATCGTCACCGTGTCCTCAACGGCGTACTCTCCATCGCTGACCGTGAGCACGAAGACCAGGACCGTGCGTTTGGAGACTCTCGGCGCGTTGAAGCAGACCACTGCAGGGTCGCTCTCGTCCTTGATGAGCAGGATCGTCGGACCCGCCAACTGCCGCCACGTGTACTCGATTTCGTCGTTGTTCGGGTCCGCGCTCGCCGAGCCGTCAAGGCATACTTCCTCGCCCTCCGTTACCGTCCGGTCGGCGCCCCCGCGGGCAACGGGAGCGACGTTCAGCGTAGGCGAAATCTCAATCTCCAGCGCCAGTACGAAGGCGACGTGTCCATCCGCCGTGAAGGCCGTAACGGTGATCAGGTATGTGCCGACATTGGGAAAGGCGTGCGCCTGCTGCGGCCCTTCCGCGGCGTCACCGGTGCCGTCACCGAAGTTCCACACGAACCGCAGATCGCTGGCCGTATCTGTCGACGGGCTCTGAACGCGGAATCGCCATTCGCCGCTCTCTTCCTGTGTGGCAACGACGTGGTAATCGCTATGCGCAGGATTACCCGTTCCGTCACCGGAGCAGTCGCCGTCGGTGCAGTAGGGCAGAACGTTGGCAGAGGGGGTCGGGCGATCTGCAGGTAGTGCGCCGCAGCCGGCACTGAAAAGCGCCCACAAGGTGGCCAGCAGGCATAGTGCAGCCCCCGTAGAGCGCACTGCCGGCATGGAATACCTATTTCCCCTCGCGTCTCCTGAAACCCGGGACGCACCTCTCTTTGGCCGTTTATGCCAAACGGCCATCCTACCCAGATTAGCCGCAACGAGCCCACGTCTCTCCGGTAGTGGGTGTATGATCATTTAACTTGTCCAACGTGCCAGGGAATTACGCTGCCATGACTCACGCTGCCATGCGTGCGTCGCCGGGAAGATGCATGAGGGCCGGCCTGCTATGCCGCCCTCGCCCCGCGCCGCCGGAATGATGCCGATGGTGTGACGGGTTTCGCTTCCGAACGGTGTAAGGCTACGGGTGATACTTGTCCTGTTTCGCTGCCAACTCCGGGGTGTGCGGTCCGGCGAAGCCAGACCGTGGAGCTCACTCCTTGACTCACCCCCCGCAATACTTGCAGACCGGCCGGCGGTCTGCCCAATAATCCCTCTGCGCCGGTTTATCGGCTGTTGGTCCGCTCGTTCACCAGTCAATCGCCTCGGCGGGCGGCATCACCTTGCTCGCCTTCCGACTGCACCGCGACATACGCATCACATTGGTGGCAATCCGCCTGCATCCACGACCGCTCTTGCCGATCGCCACGCCTGCTGTGCGACCTCTGTCGCTGTGCTGATCAGACCGAATGCTTCTCCCCGCATGGCGGGCATTTGCCTGAAAACGCCCACCCTGTCACAAGGACTTCGACAAGCGAGCGACCTTGACCGCTTCCGGCGTCTCGCCTGTCGCCACCAATCTCGGCCTGGCCGGCCGAGGGAGCCCCTCGGCTCCTGCGGGCAACGCTTCTACTAAAAACCATGGAAGGGGTCAAGGATAAACTCTTCCCGTCACCCATCGGATATCACGGCTTGCTTGCTGTCCCACACGCGGACAAAATGACGGCGAATCTCCCGATTTACCAACCGCATTCATGAAGGAGGCCTCGCGTGCGTAACTCTTGTGCATTCAAGGTGTTGACGATCATCGCGTTTTCCCCGGCGTTCACCGCCGCACAGAACGTCGCACCCACCCGCAATCACGACATCGAGCCTGAGGATTATTTCGACATCGTGACAATGACGGAGTGCGCCGTTTCTCCCGATGGAATCCGCGTCGCTTACACGGAAATGGCATGGGGAGAACCCAAGCAGCCGCGCACCACGGAGCTATGGGTGGTCAGCACGGACAGCGGGCAACGCCGCCGCCTGACCTTCGATCGCGTCGGCGCCGCCTCGCCCCAGTGGAACGTCGATGACGGCTTGATCTACTTCACCGCGCACTACAAACGCCCCGGCGAAGACAGCCCGCCCTACGACGGCACCACGCAGGTGTGGCGCGTTTCGCCCGACGGCGGCCCGCCCTTTCCCGTAACGCGTATCGAGGACGGCGTCGGCCAGTTCGTGGTCGCCGCTGACGGCAAGTCGATTTACTACGCCGTCGCCACCGAGCATCTCGCCGACGAGTGGAAAAACCTGCAAAAGGAGTTCAGCGATCTCGAGTACGGCCACGGCGTCGACGAGTTCACCCAGATCTGGAGCCTCGATCTCGAAAGCTGGCGCGAAAACAAGCTCATCGACCAGAACCGCTACATCCGCGACTTTGCCGTTTCCCCAACCGGGAACCGCATCGCCATGATCACCACGCCGGACGACAAGCTGATCTCCAACGAGGGCTGGTCACGCGTCGACGTCTACGACACCGCCACCGAAAAGATCGAC
>JBECKQ010000135.1:0-5412 GCA_040235375.1 Phycisphaerae bacterium
AGGCCGTACACGTCGGACGTCGGCCCGAACATGCAGACGCTGACCTCGGCGATGTCGCTTTCCGCGGCGGCCTTCACGGCATTGATCAGGTTGATCGCCGCATCAGATGACGGACGATCGGATGACCGCTGCGAGCCGACCATGACGATCGGCACGGGCGGATCCTGCACCATGAAGCTCAGGATCGCCGCGGTGTGGTGCATCGTGTCCGTACCGTGACCGACGACGATGCCCTGCGTACCGGCCGCAATTTCCTCGCCGATACGCTCGGCCAGGCGGATGTACTGCTCGGGCCCCATGTTCTCGCTGAAAACGCCGAAGAGCTTCTCCGTGTCGAGGTTGCAGATGTCGGCGAGCTCCGGCACGGAGCCATACAGCTCACCCGGCGTAAACGCCGGGATCACCGCGCCGGTTCGGTAATCCAGCCGGCTGGCAATGGTGCCGCCGGTGCCGAAGAGCTTGATGTTCGGCTTGCCGGCGTCACGCGGAAACTGCCTTTCGGGAATCTTGTAGTGCGCTTCGCGCCGGCCGATCTGGCGAACCGCCTTCACGGTCTCGGCCGCCACGCCGATGTTGTAGCCGCTGGCGAGCTTGAGCACGATGTGATGGTCGTCGGCCGTCTCGCTGCGCGGGAGAATAATGCCCTTGAACTGCCCCTTGTCGGAGTCGAGCTCGACCTCGCTCCACACGCCGACGCCAAATCGCTCAAGGACGGCTCGCCCCGGACCGCGGTACCCCTTCAGGCCGTTCTCGCTCATGTGGTGATCTTCTCTCCAGCTTTCTCGCCGGCGGCGATGCCCATGCCCCGGGCGACCTCGGCCGCGAGTTCGGTGGCGTTTGCACGTCCGCGGAGGTTGCGCATCAACGTACCCATGACGTAGTTGAACCGTTGATCACGCGTGGCAAAACGGTCGCTGTCCACCGTCTGCAGGGCCTGTTCGATGCGCACACCGATCTCGTCCGGACTCAGGGGATGCAAGTCCAGCTCATCAATCGCGCGCTCGACGAATTGCACCGATGCCTTGTCCGATTGCAGGGCGCACTGCAGGATCAGTGGAACGCCCTCCCGCGCAATGTGCCCAGCGGCGAACGCGCGAAACGCCGCAAAGACTGTCTCATCTGCCAGTTCTTCCGGGTTGAAACCTTCGCGTCGCCACGCCTTGAAGCGCTGGACCAGCACGACCGCGGCGAACTTCGGACTGATCTTGAGCTCGCGGACGAGCCGGTCGAACAGATTCGCCCGTCGGGAGATCGACAGCACGCGAATCGTGTCATCGGGCAGCGACAGCTTCTTGTATTGCTCCTCCCGATCCCAGAAGTACGCCGGCAGGCGCTGCTGGACCTCGGCGAGCCGTTCCTCCTCAACCGCCAGCGGCGGCAGGTCGGTATCCGGGTACATCCTGTCCGCACCGGGCAGTACGCGCTCGAATGCGTTCGTACCGTCCTTAAGTGCCTGCCGCGTGTCACTGGGGATGCCCACCGTCGCCTCTTTCGCGCGAATAACGATCTCCTTGCAGGCCGTGTCGGTGTCTTCGTCGCCGCCCCAGACGAGCAGGAGCGCATCGCCGTGTTCGGCGCGCGTTTTGCGGCGGATTTCCTTCCAATGCCGCCCCGAGAGCGACTCGGACGCAGCATCGGAATGCACCATGTTCGGAAGCTGGGTCAGGCAGGCGATCACGCGAACGCGATCGGAGAATTCCTTGGCGAAGGTCGTGTGCTCCTGCGTGGGCTCGTTGAGCAGGCCGGCGAAGCCCTTCAGCAGGACGCATTTCGCCCGGTGGCCGGCCGCCAGTGCCGCTTGAATCGGCTGGTAATCGCACTTGGCGACAATCCGCGTGACGTCAGCCGAAGCATGGCTGAAGGTGTCCGGCGTCACGCCGCGCTGCTTCAATTCCTCGCGAATGCGGAGCAGGCTCCACTGACGCATCGCCTCGTTGTAGATCAGCCGCGGATTCCGCGAGATTTGCGGCGTTCCCTTGATCTCGATGCGCGTGCCGCCGGTGATGCTCACGTTGACATCCTGCCGGGCGGCGCCGTAGCCGGTCCGCACGTGCCCCGTGCTGCGGCACAGCCGGCGGATGATCTGCCCGACGTCCGACGCCTCTTCCGGCGTACGCATGTCCGGCTCGGTGACGACCTCGACCAACGGCATTCCGAGCCGGTCGGTCAGGTATGCCCGGTCGTGCCCGACGTCGTAGACCTCGCGGCAGGCGTCCTCCTCCAGGCCGAGCTGCCGGATGCCGATGCGCCGGCTGCCGAACGGAATCCAGCCGTCCACGCCGACGATCGTGGTTCGCTGAAAGCCCGTCGGAATCGAGCCGTCGAGGTACTGCTTCCGGGCGACGTGCAGCTCGCTGACCATGTTCAGCCGCAGCAGCAGGGCGATCTCCAGGGCGATGTCGAGCGCTTCGTTGTCCATGAAGAACGGCGGCGTGTCGTCCATTTCGTACGTGCAGACCGTGTCGTGATGGATCCGGTAGAAGATGTTCTTCTTCGTCTTCTTCTCCATCAGGGCCGTGCCGTCATACTCACCGAGCTCGGACAGCGTGGGACGCATGTGACGAAGGATTTCGGCGTCGTAGTCGTTGTTGTATCGCCCGGCCGGGCAGCGGCAGAACAGCTTTCGCCGGGTAAGGAGCTGTTGGTGGACTTCCAGACCGCACTTGAGGCCGATGGCGGCGTAGTCCTCGGCGGTCATCAGGTCAAAGGGCTTGAATGGTCCCGGCATGCCAGATGATCTCCACGCGCAGCGAAACTCCCCCAATTCTAGTGGCCTGGCGGTCGGCATCAAACAATTGCACCGGCGTTGCGTGCGGTCGATCGGGTTCGCGTGGAAGCGCATAAGGGAGGACGGCAGCTCGAGTTGAACCGCCGTCCTGCATCTATCAGCCCGTCAATCCCCGGGCTTTGCCGTTCGTGTTCCCGTCACACGACGGCCGGTGCGCCCTCGACCTCGAGCGCTGCATCGCGCTCCCTCGTCACCGACCAGCCGGTCTTGAGCCCGAGCACGAACCAGCCGAGCGCGACAACACCGGTCGCGAAGACCGAATCGCCGATGATGCGCAGCCAGCGAAGCGTGTCCATGAGCGGCGTCTGCAGGAACTCCGCGGACCGGGCGTACCACATCCCGTGCTCGACGCTCGCCCAGGTCTGCATGAGCCCGGTCGGCAGGACGCTGATAAGCACCATCAATGCGAGGCCGATGTTGATCGCCCAGAAGGCGTACGCCAGCGTACGCGTCCGCCAGACCAGGTGTGAGGCGAGCCCCTTCAGACAGAACAGCATGAGGCCGATGCCCAGCATGCCGTACACGCCGAACAATGCAGTGTGGCCGTGCACCGGCGTCGTGTTCAACCCCTGCATGTAGTACAGAGCGATCGGCGGGTTGATGAGGAATCCGAAGAGCCCCGCTCCTACAAGGTTCCAGAACGCGACGGCGACAAAGAAGTAGATCGGCCACTTATAGGCCGACACCCACGGCCGCGCCCGGCTGAGCGTCAGGTTCTCGTAGGCCTCGAACCCTATCAGCACGAGAGGCACAACCTCCAGCGCGCTGAACGTGGCCCCCAGCGCGAGCACAGCGGTCGGCGTGCCGGTGAAGTAAAGGTGATGGAACGTTCCAACGATCCCACCGGTAAGAAAGATCACGGTGGAGAAAAGCACGGCGGCCGTGGCCGTAGCCGCCCGCAGCAGGCCCATCCTGGTGAAGAGGAAGGCGATCGCCACGGTGGCGAAGACCTCGAAGAAGCCCTCGACCCACAGGTGCACGACCCACCATCGCCAGTACTCGGCCATTGCGAGGTGCGTCTGGCGGCCCCACATCAGGCCGGCGCCGTAGAACAGGGCGATCGCGGTGGACGACACGAAGAACAGCCCGAGGAGGCTTCGATTCTCGCTCGGCTGTCGGATTGCCGGCCACATCGCCCGGCCCATCAAGGCCAGCCAGAGGAACAGTCCTACGAACAGAAACAACTGCCAGAAGCGGCCGAGGTCGACGTATTCGTAGCCCTGGTGACCGAACCAGAAGTTGGTTTTCAGACCGAGGCGTTGCCGCACGCCCAGCCACTCACCGGCCATCGAGCCCACCACGATGATCAGCAGGCACACGAACAGGATATTCACGCCCAACCGCTGAAGTTTCGGCTCGTGGCCGGAGACTGCGGGAGCGATGAACAGCCCCGTCGCAAGCCACGCCGTGGCGATCCAGAATATGCCGAGCTGGGTGTGCCACGTGCGCGCGACAGAGTAGGGAAGCCATTTGGCGAGCGGGATGCCGTAGAAGCCTGAGCCCTCGACGGCGTAGTGCGCCGTGATCGCTCCGAGGCCGACCTGGGCCACGATCAACGCCGCCACCACCCAGAAGTACTTGAGCGTCGCCCGCATCGACGGCGTCGGACTCAAACCCAGCAGCGGGTCGCGGCCCGGGACGGTGTGCGGCGGCTCCTCCTTGTGCCGCTGCACGGCGAAGTACCACGCAAGCGCGGCGATGCCGGCCAGGAGAAGAACAAAGCTCGCGACCGACCATACGACGATGGAACCGGTGGGGCGGTTTCCGATCAGCGATTCCGGCGGCCAGTTGTTTGTGTAGGTGACGTCACTGCCCGGGCGATTCGTTGCGCAGGCCCACGAGGCCCAGAAGAAAAAGGCGTTCATCTCGTTCTGTCGCTCGGGGCTGTTGATCGTGTTCGCCGGGATGGCATACGCGTCGCGCAGCTTTGCGAGCGACGGATCGTCACCGAAGAGGGCGCTGTAATGCTGGGCGACGGATCTGATCGCGGCCGCGCGGTCGGTGGACACAACAAGGTTGCCGGTCTGGGGGTCGTATCGGTTGGTACGCAACTCCTCGCGGAGTCGCTCCCTGAGTGCGGCTTGTCGGCCAGGGGACAACTCCGCGAATTCGACGCCGTGCTGCCTGCTGGCCCAGTGGTCGAGAAGCCAGAGCGACTCGCGGTGGAGGTAATCGGTGGACCAGTCCGGGGCGACGTACGAGCCGTGCCCCCAAATGCTGCCGATCTCGTGGCCGCCGATCGACTGCCAGACGTTCTGCCCGTCGCGGATCGTCTGCCCGTCGAACAGGACTTCGCCGTCGGAGGTGACGACGCGTTGCGGTATGGGCGGGGCGTGGCGGTAGATTTCGACACCAAAGTAGCCCAGGATGGCGAAGGAGAGGGCGATAACGGCAGCGAGTGCGAACCAGAATCTTCCGGTTTTCACGAGAAGGGCCTCCATTAAGTTGAGAGGATCGATTGGGATAAATAAACCCGAATATCCGCTTGACGGGATTAAGTATGTCGTCCATAATTTGGATGTCAAGGTCCAAATATCCACAAAGGCAGAGAAATGATCTCACAAACCGCCGAGTATGCCCTCCGAGCTATTGTTGCCCTCGCTCAGAATCCCGATGCCCCGATG
>JBECKQ010000167.1:0-2919 GCA_040235375.1 Phycisphaerae bacterium
ACGATCAGCAGCACCATCGGCACGATCATCACCGCCAGCGGCTGGAGCGAATAGAGAAACAGCTTGACGGCCGCCAAAAACAACCGCCCCTGCGACCGAAACGTCACCGACAGGTTGTCCTTGAACAGTTTCAGCGCGAGCAGGTTGGCCTTGATTTCGTCGCGCACGCGGCCGATCGCATCCTGGTTGGACGTGTACTTGTACGCCACCAGCGCAAGCACGCCGGTCACGCCGGCCAGCACGGTCAGGGAAAGCCACCCCGGCCATGACTGCATGACGGAGAAGACGGCGTCAAACGCGCCGGTCAGGATGCGATTGATCGTCCACATGAAGACTAACGAGCCCCCCGGCGGGCGGGCCCGGCACTCACGCTATTCCAGATAGCCGAGGCCGCGAAGCCGCTCGGTGACTTCTTCGTCGCTGTCGGCGGTTTCCAGTTTGGCCAGTTCCTTCTCGATCATGTGCACGATGAACTCGTCGGGGCTGGCGTATCCGGCGATGTCGGACACTTTCTTCACACGGTCGTACAGCGCCGAGTCGATCTTGATCTTCGCTGCCATGAGTCGAACTCTCCTTCAGCCGGCGTTGGCCTGCTTCGGCGCCGCGGTCTGCGACGGCCTCCTCGTCTTGAAAAGGCTCGATCCCTTCATTTCCGGCGGGGGATCGATGCCGTAAGCGTCCAGGATAGTGACGGCGATATCCTCGAGGTGCGGGCTGTCCAGCTTGATCTTTCTGCTGCTGAACACGACGCCGGGAACAAGGTCGGCGGCGATGCAGTGGTCGGCGCACCACGCATCGGTGTTGTCGACCACCAGTTGGTTCGCGACGACGCCCAGCGACGTGTCCCAGCTCGCGCGATAGCCACGGTCGTAGCCGATGACCATGTCCGGGCCGATATCGATCCGCGGGCCGGAATATACCTTGTGCGACTGGTACATCTTCTCGATCACGCGCTTGCCGTTCTCGGGGTCGCGCACCTGCAGCATTTTCTCGCAGATTTCATCGATCAGTTGCTGCTTGTCAGCGGGATCGACGATGCCCTTTTCCTCCCGGCCCCTGGCGTTGATGTATACGGCGTTGAGGCCGATCCCGTACGCCCGCGTCTTGCTCCAGTCGAAGTTGTCCGGGTAGGGAGCATCGGGGTCCTTGAGAACCGCGTAGCCGTTCTGAACGAGCCACGTGTTCACGTTGAAGCCGCGGGAGAAGTCGCCGAAGCCATGATCGGAGATGCAGAGGATGGTCGCGTCGGGGAACCGGTCCATGACACGCCCGACGACCTTGTCGACCCGTTCGTACAGGTCCATCATCACGTTCTTGTACTTCTCGCGCTCGGCGGGCGTAAGCGCGGGATTCGAGGCCGACATGGCCGCCCAGAACATGTGGGCGATCTGGTCGGTGCTCCCGAAGTAGAAGAACAGAAAACCGCCGTCGTAGTTGTCGAGGGCGAAGTCGAGCAGCTTCAGGCGTTCCTTGTAGATGAGGTCGGCCTGCTCGAGGAACTCGTCGCGGCTGAGCACGCCGAACTTCAGCGCGGCGGTGTCTTCGGGCAGCCCCTGCGAGTAGTACCGGCCGATCGCCCTCGCCACCTTCGCCGAGAAGTCCCCCGGCACGCTGATCGGCAGCGCGGGATTCAGCGGGTCGATCTGCACGGGGCTGACGTAGAGGATGAGCCGCGGGCGGACCTGCTTTAGAAAGAGCCGCACGAGGCCGGCCACCGTGTGCGCGTGGGCCCCGGCGACGCTCGGGCCCATCGGGAACTCGACGGTCTGCCAGTCGCTCCACTCTCCCTGCCGCAACAGGACACGGTTGTCGGCCCATTCGACGACGGCGGTCAGCTTTTCCGGGTCCCGGTAGATCGTGAACGGGACGGGCACCGGCTTGCTGGCGTCCTTCACGTTCGGATCGAGCAGCGCGTCGGGCGGCCCGAAGAAGCTGTGGTGCGCGACGTTACGCTTGACCACCAGGCGGAACCGCTGCCCGCCTTCCATCTTTTCCACAGGCCGCGCGGCGCCGGAGCTGTACACGGAAAACTCACCGAGCGTGCCGGCCAGGTCCGGCGTGCCCATGTCGGTCAGGGTGGTGAACTGGCCGGAGCCGCCGGGGTCCTTCGGCGGGTAATTCGCGGGTATCCGGTAGACGTGAGCGTCCACGCCATTTCGCGTAAGGAAATCCCAGAACGGTTCGCCGTAGCGCAGATTCACGACGTCACCGCTCGACAGCGGGATTGCCCACTTGCCCAGTGGCAGCGTCAGGCCGCTGCCCGTCGTTTTCGTCGTGCACAGGTACGGCAGGTAGGTCTGGGGATCGCGATGGACCCAGTCGAAGATGCCGTGCTCGCCCGGATTCGTGCCGGTGATGATGCTGGACCAGGCCACGGGGCTGTGTGGCGGGATCGACGTGCCGAGCGGCTCGAACCCGCCTTTCGCCGCCAGCCGGGCGAAATTGGGCAGCCGGCCTTCGTCGAGCATACGCTGCGTGAGTGCCGCATCCAGGCCGTCAAAGCCGAGCACGATGACGCGCTGATCCGCCGACGGCGTGTCGCGTTCGCATCCCGCCCACAACGCAATGGGGGCCGCAAGAAGGAGAAGGGCAATGCGGGCTCGGTGCAGTGTGTTCATTCCGAGGATCACTTCCCTGCCGGTGCGCCGTGCACCGTCAGTGGGCGCCCGTCCATGTGCTTGGGGACGCCGACGCCAAAGAGGTCGAGGACGGTCGGTCCGAGGTCCATCAGCCGCGGCCGATCGCTCTCGACTTTGCGGTTGCAGAACATGACACCCGGAACGAGTCGCGGATCGATGCAGTGGTCGCCGCTCCAGGCTTTCAGGTTGTCGTTGAAGACGGCGTCGGTGATGTCGCCGACGGCGCATTCCCACGACACGCGGTAATTCTCGTTGTACCCGACGACGATGTCCGGCGCTT
>JBECKQ010000179.1:0-28109 GCA_040235375.1 Phycisphaerae bacterium
GCGTACCCCAGCCATTCGAGGCCATCAAGTTGTGCGAGCCGGTGCTGGATCACCAGCGTATCCCATACTTGTTGCAGCGTGATCGGCTCGCCGTTGTGCTCGGTTTCGTCGAAAAAGGCCACGCGAAGTGTGTTGCCGCCGAGGTCCTCCGCATTCCCTACGTGCAGTGGCTGGTGCAAATCACCGACGCAATGTGCCAGCATGCGCAGGGCCGCCTTGCGAATCTCCGGCTCAACGTCCTGCGAGCGGAGGACGGCAGCGCACTTTCTAATTGTGGCAGTCACGCAGATGCCCGCCCGGCAATCCCGATTCGAATCGAAGCTGTCGAACTCTTTAGAGAGATTGATGAAGTGCAGGTCATCGAGCCACTTGAATTCGTCCTGTCCGCGAACGCTGTCCATCCAGGTCGCTGCGTGCGAGAGCCGCTCGTAGCCGAGGATGACACGGACCGCGCTCCTGCTTGTGTCGCTCAGGCGGTGCCAGGCCATGTCAGCCGTGATCTGATGGCCTTCTTTTCCCCATGCCCAGGCGGCCTGTGGCAGCGCGACCAGCGCGATGACCAACGCGGTCAGCCAGGTTCGAATCGAACCGCCCATGATGTGCCCCTTTTTTTGATGTGCCACGATGGCATCGTGGACTGAACGTGTTTCGAGGCGAAACGCCTGATGACCTAGTGACTATCATAAGTCTGATCGATGCCGGATCAAGCATCAACTGCGCCTCCCTGATGGAAATTCGTACTGTCACGATCGATCAATCTGAGCCCGCCGGTCCCGATCCGTACCCAGCTTGTCGTAACGCTCGGGCGCACCACGAACTAAATGACCGTGCGCGATTCGTGGCAACGGGATAAGCGGCGGGCAGAGCCCGCCCTACAAGCCCGCCGCCATCCGGCGCGTGATTGCGCACAGTCGTTTAGAAGGCGCATAACTTTTCAGTCTTCTGCAACTTACGGCGGTTGACTGTCTCAAGACGGGCCACTTACAAGACAGTCTTGACTGGGACAAACAAGGCGGGTTCGCTGTGCGAGCCGTTGGACCCCCGCCGGTGCTTTGTGCCGCTCAGCCTGCCGGGCGGCATCGGGCGTCGAGGATTGCGAGCGCGACGACCGCCAGGCAGATCGTGAGCAGCGCGATCAGCCACGACGGGTGATAGGCGGTGACCACAAGCCTGATCAGCCAGCCCACTTCGATGAACATGTATGTCAGAAACGCCGTGACTACGATTCGCTGAAAGCGACTCGACCACGCGAGGAGGCCGCCAAGCGCGACGGTCACGGGCACTGCGATCAGGAATGCGCCGGTGAATTGACTCGCCCCACTGTGGCCCAGACCCCACACGGCGCCCGGCGTTTTGTACTCGACAGAGAAGGGTTGGGCGCGGCCTTTCACGTACAGGCGCGTGCGGCGGCCGTCATACGTCACGATCGCGTGCTGCAGCCCATCGTCCAACACCGGCTGTCTCACGACCAGCGCGGGATAGATGCCGTTCAGGCCGGACACGGTGTTGCGGACGCGCACTTCCAACCCGTTGGCGATCTGCCCGATCATGAAGAAGCGCATATACGGATCAGTCGAGATGCTCACGATCCGCGCGGGGCCTGACTGAACCAGGTTGGCCGGACGAAAAACCACCTCGACGCTGAAGCGTCCGGCGGCAACGATCGCGTTGATGAGTGCCTGCGGCGGTGCAGCCGTCTCGATTGTCGTCGCACGCTTGATGAGCAGGCCGCCATCGGGAAGCCAGGTTGTCGCGTCCGGCTGCGCGATTGCCAGCGGCGGCACGTCGAGTCTTCCCTGCGGGCGCAGTCCGCTTGTGGCACCATCGGTGAAGTCCCATCCGGTCAGGAAGCCCATCGCTTCTCGATGTTCGCCTTCGAGCAGTAGGCGCGATGATGTAAATCGAGAGCTGATCTCGTCCGGCGTCAGCGCGTGGTCGTAGAACGCGAGCGATCGAATCTCGCCGAGCCAGGGGCGGTCGCCGGTTCGCTCGTTGCCGATCAGCAACGGATATGGGCGATTCCATGAAGCGAGCGGCACCGGCAGATCAGACGGCGCCAGCAGCATGGCGATCCAGGCGGCCATCAGCACGGGCAGCGCCGCGGCGAGAACGGTTCGCTCGTGTCGTCCGTACCAGCGCCCCACGGCGGCGCCGGCGCCCCGAAGCAACGAGGCGGCAACAACGCCGACGAAACTTCCCAGCACGTTGACCACCCAATCGTCGATCTCCCCCGAATGCGGCGACGGCATGAGGACCTGATACGTCTCGATCGCGGTGCAGATGCACAACGCAGTCAGCAGGCAGCGCGCGATCCGCCGCCGTGTCGGCGTCCGCCGGCTGAATGCGAACAGACCCGCGCCGAGCAGCAGGAAGCCGCCAACGTGCGCGAGCGACTGCCACGGCTCCTGCGCGATCTGAGCAAGGTCAACGAAGCCGTGCAGGCGGGCGCTCAGACTTGTTGCCGCCTCCCAGTTTTCGAAGGGCGACAGGCTGGCGATGATCACGTCGGCGACGACGATCAGGCCCACGACGCGAGCGAGCGACCAATAGGGGCGGCGCAGCGTTGTTCGCGTGGGTGTCTCGGCCGGTGCGTCCGCCATGGGCAATCCGCTATGCGTGCTGATATCCGGTTCGCGGCGGTGTGCATCGTAGCCGAACGGATGTGGCCATCAACGCGGCGTTTTCGCACGGGCAAGATATGTCGGCGCGTCGATCATACCAGGAATGGCCCGTGCGCGGGACGTGATTCAAGCAACGGCGAGGTTGGCAGGTCCGCCGCGAGACTATCGCGCGTACACGACGAGGCAGCCCGCGGCGCGGTCGTGCAGCGCCTGGCGGCGGGCCGTCCACAGCGGCATGAGGTAGCCCATCCCCAGCGTGAGTACGGAGAAACTCTTGGCCAGATTGCGCCATGACGACTTCGCAAAAGTAATCCGCTGGCCGTTCAGGTCGACGACCTTGATCCCCATCATCATCTTGCCCGGCGTGGCCTGCCAGACCGAACTCTCCAGCCAGACACTGTAGACGAGGGCCAGCGCGCCGCCGATCGCGAGCGGGCCGATCATGGCCGCGGCGATCGTGGCGGTGTTCAGGCTGTGCAGGAGCATTCCGGCGAAGAACGAGTCGATGAACATGGCCGCGATCTGCAATATGAAGAAGTCGATAATCGCGGCGATGGCCCGGGAAGTGAAGCTCGCGTAACGCAGACTTGCGGCCGCAGATGCTGCTCCAGCCTGCGCCGAAAGAAACGGCGACATCGCCTCGCCGCCAGGGACCGGGCGCGCGATCCCCGCCGGTCGAGGCCATGCTTCGCCGCAGCGAGCAGTCTGATCAAGTGTACAGACCGACTGCTCAGCCGAATTGTCGTCCACGGGCATCGCATTTCCACGCAGGTGCTGCAACTTCCGGATCTCCTGCTGTCGGCGGTCGTTCGGGCTGAGGGGCCCCATGATCCCAGTCTACGATATGCGTGGACGCCGCTTCGTCGCACTCGCGCAATCGCTCATGCCTCGATGGGACGCTGTTCACTCAGAATCGAGATGTTCAACGCCGCGTCGGATGACCGGTTTTAACGACTGACCTGGACCCCCCATGCGCCCAGGCAACGACGTGCCGCCGATATGCTGACCGCAGGGCCTTCAAATGCATCGTTGATGTCAATGCTGCGATCGAGTGTGGAACACTACGTTCGGCGCAGGCGCCGCTTGCAAACGCGTGCGTCCGCTAACGCCGATTGGCCCTTCCTCTCTGGCAACGATAGAAACCCAGCACGGCCATAACGAGCGACAGGAGGGAAGAACCATCAACGGAACGGATGAGATTCAGCAGTGCCGGGTCACGCCAGATACTGCTGCATGTAGGCGTACTTCTCGGTGAGCCGGCCCTTGTGCAGAATCGCCGCGCGTTTCAGCGGACCGGGCAGGGCCCACGACGCGAAATCGCCAGACGGATCGGCCGCCGCCAGACCGGGAATCAGGTCGACCAGGGCGTTGCTGAAGGTCTCGGAGGCCTCGCGCGGGAGTTCGGCCGGCAGGATATCGACGGCCAGGATCACCGGCCCGCGCCCCGAAAACCCCTCGCGTGTCTGGTTCTGATCGACGTCGAAGACGTACACGGGGCTGCCCGGATCGGTCGGATGGACGGTGCACTCGATGCTCCCCTCCGGATCGCAGGAGATGTCGCCGATCACCACCAGCCGCGGCTTCTCGCCGTTGGCGTAGAGCCGCTTGACCGCCTCCCTGGTCACCAGGCGCGGGTATCGCGGCGTCCAGTAGATGCAGTTGATCAGCATCGTCAGATGCGGCAGATACCGGTCGAACACGCCGCGGTACTTCTCCGGATGATCGTAATAGTGCTGAAGCTCGAACCGTGCCGACGCCTCGACGGGCTCCACCATGTGCTTTTCCTTGAACACGACCTTGAAGAAGCGTCCATCGCCCTGTCGCACGTCGATCTGTGCCAGCGCCTCCGGGGTCACCAACTCCGGCTCGAAGATGTCGAATATCTCCTGTGCCCCTTGCGATACGTGGCCATAGCCGGCGAAGCCGCATACCACCGGCCCGCAGCCGGCCAGCGCGTTCGTGCGGCGGACCTCCGCGGCAATCCGCCCCAGGTGATCCTGCGCAGCGGCAAGGCTGTCGTAGGCATGCGCCGGCCGCGCCGCGGCCAGCGGCGTGTCGCGGCCTTCCCGCTTCAGGCGCTGCCCGAACGCCCATAACGAGTCGATCATGCCCGCCAGGCCCGCATGCACGCCGAAGAACACGAGCCGCCGGCCCATCTCGTCCGTGATCGTCTCGTAGTCGATCAGGTTGCACTCGAACTCCATCATCCGCCGCAACATGCCCATGTTGTACACCTGGCCCTTGATCGTGTGCGAGAAGAACACATACGTCTTGCCCTTCTCGAACACCTGCGCGGGGATCTCCTTTACGCCGAGAACAACCGGGCAGGCGCTCAGGTCTTCGGTCATGATCGCCCCGGCGGCGGCGCACTCGGCATCGGTGTAGATCCGCTGCGGGGACGGCTGAATGTGAAACTCGATCTGGTGGGTCTCCGTCAGCCTGGCGATATGCCCGGGTACAAGCGGCATGCGCCGTTCCCACATGCTTTTGTCTTCGCGCCGAATGCCGATCTTCACTGCAAACCTCCGCTTTACGGTGGTGGAAAGAATCGAGAAGCCGATCGTAGGTATGCCGGCGGAACCGGTCAAGCAGCCGCCCGCGGGCGTGTGCGGCCGTCTGGCGCGGCGCGTACCAAGTGCCACGGTCCGGCGTCACCCAGCAAAGCCGTGGTGCGCCCGGCGTCGATCCAAGCCGGAAAAGAACAAAGGCGCTGCGACCTCACCGATCGCAGCGCCTTTTTGCGTGAATGCTGCTTCTCGTCTCCCGCTCAGAAGGACGGCGGCTGCGTCACACCAGCCGGCGCCGACGACGGCGCTTCCTCGACCGGCTGGGACGCGCTCTCTCGTTGCATCGCCTGCTGGAGCGTGACCGCCCGGATCGCCGCGTCGCGCATCAGCATCGTCAACAGGTCTTTGCCGTGCTCTTCCGCCTGCTGGGAGAAAATCTGCTTGGCCTGCTCGGGCTCGCCGGACGCGTACCGAATGAAGCCCGCCAGGAACCAGCCGTCGGCGTCTTCCTTGTCCTTGGCCAGGTGCTCGTCGAGCTTCGCCAACTGCTGCTTGAGATCGTCCGGGTTCTTGTACATCTGATAGATGTCCACCGGCTGGTCGATCAGGGTCGGATCCGCGGTCAACGCCTGACGGATTGAAAGCGCCGCCACCATGTAGTCGCCCGTCGCGAAGTGAGCGTAGCCGTAGAGCATCATCAGCTCCGGATCGTTCGGCATCGCCAGCATGGCCCGCACGAATTCGCGCCGGGCCAGATCATACTCGCCGTTGGCGAATGCCTGCATGCCGAGCTCATAATGCGACTCGGCGGCGCCGGGCACGTTCGCCGCGCCCTCCATTCCCTCCTCCGGCAGCGGCACGACCTGGCGCGGATTTACGAAAACGCTCGAGTTGGTCGCTTCGCCGGGCGACAGGCCGTTGTAGTAGTTCGTTACGTAGTTCTCAACGTACGGCTGCCCATAGTTGTAGGCATAGTAGTCCGGGAAGAGCCCCGCGTAGTTCCACGTGTCCCAGCACCAGCCGAACGACGTCGGCCAGAAGGACGAGTAAACCACCGGGTAGTAGGCCGGCTGGCACCACGAATACCGGCGGTGGAAGCCAAAGCGACCCGGAAAGAACCGTGCCCCGTGATCATGCAGCCGGTCAAAGCAGTTCCGCCAGCCGAAGCGGACGCGAACGCCCGCCGAGATGTCGGAGTCATGGAAAAGCGCGGGTCGCCTGCCGCCGCCGTGACGCCCTTCCCCGATCCGGTATCCGTACGGAATGCCGAACGCCCGCGGCCCGTAGCCGTTTCGAGACAGCCAGTTGAGCCGATCGGGGGCGTTGTCGAGCCGATCATACATGCCCTGGTACGACCGCCGGATCCCTTCCGGCGCATTCAACGGCGATATTCCGCCGCGCGTCGCGATAGCGCCCGCCACGCCCCGACCGATCGAGCCGAACGCGCCGCCCGAACGGCGCTCGCCGCGCACCGCAGCGCTGCTTCGTTGTCCTGCCGGCTCACGCCGTGCGCCGAAGCCGCCTCGATCAGAGCCGATCGCATACGCCGGCACCCGGATCCCCGAACGGGACCAGCGCGATTCCCCCTGCGTCGCGGATGATCGCGGTGTCACGAACAAGTTGCCCGAACGCCGCGGCTCTGATGACACGCTGCCGCTTCTGCGGCCGATGGCGTCACGGCCGAAGCGCGACGGCGTCCGGTCCGCCAGCTCACCGCGGTAAATCGAAGGCCTCCGGATGACCGATCGACCTTCGTTCGCCGAGCTGGAACGCCCGATCGACCCGCGGTTGTACGGCGTACGCGTGATGATGGTCGGCGAACGCCGCTCCCCACGGTTGATTGACGATGAGGACGATCGACTCGTGATCCGCCCGCTGTACCCAATGTTGGCACCGCGGCTGGATATGCCGGATGGCCTCCGTCCGGCACGGATCGCCGACCGGCTCGACGACCGGCCTGAGAATCCTCGCACTCCAGAGCCGCGACTGATGGTCGGTCGCCCCACCGCCCGGCTACGGCTGAATGCCGAGCGGCCTGCGCTCGACGGGCCGATGCGTCCTGCCGAGCGTCCAATCGACCGCGAAATACCGCTTGACCGACGGCCGACAGAAACGCGGCTCGATCGCGCCCGCGAAGCGGTGCGATGCCCACTGAAGCTCCGTGAAACCCGCGTGGAATGCGAGCTCCGCCGCCCCTGGGCCTGAACATTCCCCGACCACGCCGCCAAGGCAAAAAGGCTAATCGCTAACGCAAATGACCGTTTGAACTTTCCGCTTATCATGGCGCGTCTCCTCAAGCGCTCCCCTTCCCAGGGCCCAAAGAAAGTTCACTCATGTTAAATATATCGCCGAAGCGAAAGAAACGCAAGCGGATTCGATCGCTCGCCTTAATTCTGTTGCTTTATCTCGGCCACGAGACGGCAAGAAGGGCACTCGGCCGGCATGTCCGGCCGGCATGAAATTGCTTTTCAGGCGTCCCCTGAACGGCGAGCGGCAAGGGCCCGGTTTCCGTCCGAGGCGTCCCTCAGAGAAGCTCCGGCAGGTCCAGTAACGAGTGGACGGTGTGGTCGGGCGTTCCCTCCCCCACGTCGAGAATCCGGTCGGAGTAGCAGACCCAGCAGGTGGCGATCCCCAACTTCTGGGCCCCGCACACGTCGCTGTGAATCGAATCGCCGACATGGATCACGCGATCCCGGCGGACGCCGACCTCCTCCAGAGCGCGCCGGAAGATGTCCTCATCCGGCTTGTAGCTCCTGGCGTCCTCAGACGTGACGATGCAGTCGACTTCCAGCCCGCAGCGCCCGACCGCCTTGTGAATGTCCTCGGTATCGGCGTTGGACACGATGCACACGGGCACGTCGATAACCTGCAAGGCCTGAAGCGCGCCGTCGGCCGGCTCCGGCGCGGACCAGTAGTGCTTCAGCATCCTGGCGTACGGAACCGGGTCGATGACGCCGATATGGGGCTCGACTGTCTCGCACAGCGTGCGACACTCGCAGTCGAACAACGTCTCGAACCGTTCGCGGTTGCAGGTCTCAATCGCCTGGAAAAACCGCCGGCCCCATGCCTCGGCGAGCTCGGCGGCGGAGAGCCGCATTGCATTTTCGTCAACGACGCGCGCGCAGGTCGCCTCGACCGCGCGACGGTCACCGGTAACGAGCGTGCCATAGAAATCGATGAAGACCGCGTCGAACCGGCCGTTGCTGGTTTTCCTGGGCCTCACGGGATCAATCCGTCAGTTGGGCAGGCGTGCTGCCGGCCCCGACGGACAATCGACCGGCGGTACGTCCGAAACCGGCCGGCAGTAGGGAATTGATGCCCACGTAGAGGAAGCCGACGGCAAACAATGCCATGAACACGATGCCGATGCTCACCCAGTGGACGGTAATGCAAAGTGCGAGACACCACAAGAGGTAAAGGCCGATCGCCAGTTCGATGTAAGGCTGGATCTTTATGCGGCGCTTGGCCCGGTAGTCCGACCGCTTCTTCCAGCCGTTGCCGCTGCCGTCCGAGCCGAACTTGGGGGTGCGTACGAACTCGCTGTCCCGGCCGAAGAGCCCTTCCATCGCGGCGCGGGCGTTGTTCAGGGAGATGCCTACGCCCAGGCTCATCAGGAACGGAAGGTACTTGTAGCTCTGCCGCCGGGTGCGCAGCAGTTCGCGCTGGCTGCAAACGTAGAAGGTGCTGACCGAGCACGTGGCGACGATGAACAGGGCGACCTCGAGCAGCCAGCTCAGCGCCGACTGGTACGGCCCTTCGTGGATGAAGTGAAACCACAGCGTCGGGAACAGAAGCAGCACAAGCACGACCATGTAGAAGTACACGGTGCAGCTTGTCAGATGAAAGAACGCCTCGAGCTTGATCTTGCGCGGCAGCCGCGACTTGAGAATGGTCGGCAGCAGCTTGCGGCATGTCTGCGCCCCGCCTTTGGCCCAACGGTGCTGCTGATCCTTGAAGCTCTGCACGTCCGGAGGAAGCTCCGCCGGACTGGCCAGATCGGCGAGGAACAGGAAGCGCCATCCTTTCATCTGGGCCCGATAGGAGAGGTCGAGGTCCTCGGTGAGCGTGTCGTGATGCCAGCCGCCGGCGTCTTCGATGCAGGACCTGCGCCACACGCCGGCGGTGCCGTTGAAGCTCATGAACCGGCCGGATCGGCACCGGGCTCCATGCTCCATGACGAAGTGCCCGTCGAGCAGAATCGCCTCGGCCTTGGTCAGCAGAGACTCGTCGCGATTCAAATGCTCCCACCGGGCCTGCACCATGCCGACCTTTGAATCGGTGAAGTAGTGAATGGTCTGCTTGAGTGAATCGGGATCGGGAACGAAATCCGCGTCAAAGATGGCCACGAACTCGCCGGTGGCCGACTTCAGCCCGGCCTCCAGGGCGCCCGCCTTGAAGCCGGTACGATCCTCGCGATGCAGATAGACGACGTCGTGGCCCAGGGCGCGCAGGCGTTCCACCGTGTCGTTGGCGATATTCGTGGTCTCGTCCGTGGAATCGTCGAGCACCTGCACCTGGAGCCGGTCGCGCGGATAGTCGATGGCACAGGCCGCTTCGATCACCCGGCGGGCCACGTACTTCTCGTTGTACATGGGTAACTGCACGGTCACGCGCGGGAGCGTTTTGAACCGCTTGCTGGCGCGGGGTATGTTGCGTGCGTGCTTGTAGTAAAGATAGACGAGATAATACCGATGCAACCCATAGATGCAGACGAGCACCATCGCTACCGCGCAGGTGCCCACGACTAAACCCTCAACGACCCTCACGGCCTTTGAAACCCTTCCACCAAGAAGTCAGACAACGGCGTGCCCGCGCTGTCCGCCGCCGTCGCTCACGAGAGTGTACGCACGTCGCGTCACGCCGGCAACCGCTGCCGATCTCACCCTTGAAGAAACTGCTTGATCCTGTCGCGGATCGTCTCCGCTTCACCCGGTTGGTACGACTTCGGGTGCCAACGATATCCGAGGCCGTCGCCGCTGCTGCGGGGGATAATGTGGACGTGAACGTGCTCGACCTCCTGCCCCGCGCAACGGCCGTTGTTCTGGAGAACGTTCACTCCCGCGGCCCCCGTGGCCTGCCGAACCGCCGAGACCAGACGGGGGAGGGCGGCCCCGAGGGAGGCCGCAGTCTGTTCCGGGGTTTCCTCCATGGTCCGGTAATGCTCAATGGGGACAAGCAGCAGGTGGCCCGGCGAGAGCGGACCGATGTCCAGGAACGCCCGCACCGCGTCGTCTTCGTAGACGAGATGTGACGGGATGGCGCCCGCAATGATCTTACAGAACACGCAGTCAGCCGCGCCCCCCATCGTTGCCCCTTTTCAGCAGATCCACAGACGCCGCGTCACGTCCGTGTCACCAAACCAGGTTACTCGCTCCTGGAAGCGTCGTCGTCCGCTTCAGCCACGCTACCGCTCGCGTCCGCCTGCTCGCCGGCCTCTTCCTTCTCTTTTGAAGAGTCCTCTTCGGTCCGCCCGCGGCTCCGCTGGGACTTCGCCAGCTTGACGGCCAAAGCGTAGCGCGCGTCCGCCCGACGCTTCCGCGCCGACTCCTGCGGCCGCATCACGCTGCCCGGACTCTCCTCCTCGCCGACGAGTTGCACGACCGCGAGGGGACTGCCGTCGCCGATCCGCCGATCGGCCAGCCGCACGATCCGCGTATACCCGCCCGGCCGGTCCTCGAACTTGCCGGCGACGTCGTTGATCAGCTTGTGTATGATCGTGCGGCCGGTGAAGGCGAGCTTGCCCTTGGGCTGGCCCGTGCGGTGTCGCCGCCCGCTGCGCGAACGCAACACTTTCGCCCGCTTGGCCAGGGACATGTCCTCGTAGTCCGACTGTCGCTCGGCATCCACGAATGAACGATCGCTGAGCAGATGATGGATACGGCGGCGCGCCGAGACGCTGCCGTCCCGCGCCTCTCGCGCCAGAGTGATCAGGCGCTCGGCAAAGGGCCTCAGGTCCTTCGCCTTGGGCAGCGTCGTGCGCACCTGCCCATGCTGTATAAGGCTCTGCGCCAGGTTGCGCAGCAGCGCCTTGTGATGCGACGACGTTCGATTCAGTCTTGTCCTGTTGATCCGATGCTTCATGGCCTGTCCATCACTTCCGTCCGCGATTCATTCCCGCGACGATCGCCTGCCGTCATCATGCGCCGTCCGGTCAGCGATTCGAGCTATCCACCGTCATGGATTCGGAGGAATCCGCGTTATGCCCCTCCGAGTCTTCACCTTCGCCGCCCTCTTGCTCCGGCGCCTGCCCTTCGGTCTCCTCGCCGAACTTCATCCCCAGCGACAGGCCCATCTCCGCGAGCTTGCGCTGCACCTCGTGCAGCGACAGCTTGCCGAACGCGCGCACACGCAGCAGATCGGCCTCGGTCTTCTGCACGAGCTCGCCGATCGTCGCGATGCGCGCCGATTCCAGGCAGTTGTTCGCCCGCACCGAGAGCTGCAGATCGGCCACGGGACGCGTGAGAAGGTCCTGAAGCTTCTCGTCCATCTGCGAGGGCTGAATCTGCTTCTGCGGCAGCTCGGTCACCAGATCGGTGCCGATGTCGTAGTACTGCACGAAGGGGTTGAGGTGCTTGCGCAGAATCTTGGCGGCCTCGACCAGGGCGTCCTCCGGCAGGACGCTGCCGCGCGTCCAGACCTCCAGAACCAGGCGGTCGTAGTTGGTCCGCTGCCCCACGCGCGTGTCCTCCGTCCGGTAGCGCACGCGCGTCACGGGGGAGAAGATCGAATCGATGGGTATAACGCCGATCTCCTGCTCGGGACCGGAGTTCTCCTCCGCGGTGGCGTAGCCGCGCCCCTTGCGCACGCGCATCTCCAGCTCGAAGGGAACGTCCTCCGTCAACGTGGCGATCTTCAGGTCCGGATTCATGATTTCGACGCCGGTCTCGGCCTCGATGTCACCGGCGACGACGTCACCCGCCACGTTGCGCGTCACGAGAAGCGATTTGTTCTCCTCCCCCTCCATGGCGACGACGAGCTGCTTGATATTGAGAATCACATCAGCAACGTCTTCCACCATGCCGGGGATCGTGCTGAATTCGTGCGGGGCGTTGGCCAGCTTCACGGCGTAGACGGCCGCGCCCTCGAGACTGGACAGCAGGATCCGCCGGAGCGAGTTGCCGACGGTCGTGCCGAATCCCCGTTCAAACGGCTCGATGATGAACCGCCCGTAGGTGTTCGTGCTGACCGACTCATCTCGCTCCAGTTGGCTTGGCAGCTCCAAACCGCGCCATCGGATACGCATATCTCTCTACTCCTAGAGGGGTTCAGATCGTCCGGTCTCTCAGACGGCGGCGATCGCGTCCCGAGAAAACCCAGACGTTTCGATTCCGCGCCTCTTGGCGTCGCCGACCTTCGGCCGGCTCAAGACAGCAAAAGCAGGCAGTCGGTCGAGTGGCCAACCACCTGTGGGCAGCGTTGCCGGTAACCCGCCGCCCGCGCGGCGGGGGATTCCCTTCTCAGACGCGCCGTCTCTTGGCGGGACGGCATCCATTGTGCGGGATGGGCGTAGCGTCCTCGATCGAACTGATCCGCATGCCCGCCGACTGCAGCGCGGTCACCGCCGACTCCCGTCCGCTGCCCGGCCCCTTCACGCGAACCTCCACCTCGACCATGCCGAACTTCCTCGCCGCATGAGCGCACCGCTCGGCCGCTCTCTGCGCGGCGAAGGGGGTGCTTTTGCGGGTGCCCTTGAAACCCACGGTTCCCGCGGAGGCCCAGCACAGCACCTCGCCGTTCGTGTCCGTAATCGTGATCAACGTGTTGTTGAAGGTCGCCTTGATGTGGGCGATGCCGCGGACCACGCTGCGACGCACCTTCTTCTTGCCCGCTCGCTTAGCCACGATGCATCTCCTTGATGCCCTTCTTGCCAGCCACCGTCTTGCGCGGCCCCTTGCGCGTCCGCGCATTCGTACGGGTCCGCTGACCACGAACCGGCAGCCCGCGACGGTGCCGCAGGCCGCGGTAGCAGCCGATATCCCTCAGGCGGGCGATATTGCTTTGCACCACGCGACGAAGCGGTCCCTCGACCTGGTAGTTCCGATCGATCACGCCGGCGATCCGCGACACCTGGTCTTCCGTCAGATCCTTGGCCTTCACGTGCGGCTCGATCTCCGCCTCCTTCAGCACCTGGCCCGCCGTCGGCCGGCCGATGCCGAAAATGTACGTCAAGGCGATGTCGATCCGCTTTTCGTTCGGGACATCCACACCCACGATACGAGGCACGTTTATCCTCCTTAGCCCTGCCGCTGCTTGTGCTTGGGGTTGGTGCAGATCACCCGCACCACGCCCTTGCGCTTGATAATCCGGCAGTTCTCACAGATTCTCTTGACAGACGCTCGAACCTTCATCATACCACCTGCCTAACAGCCGGCAAACGCCGCAGCCGATACGCGGCCGCGACTCAAGCCGCTCCCACGGTGAGCACGTCCGCCCCTTCGTCGGTGACGGCAATCGTGTGCTCGAAATGTGCGGCGTAACGCCCATCCCGGGTAATGATGGCCCAGGCGTCACTGTCGGCGTATTTAACGTCCGCACGCCCGAGCGTGACCATCGGCTCAATCGCTAAAGTCAACCCAGGCTCTAATCTGAAGTCGCTTCGCCGCTGGGACCGGTCGTAGTAGTTCGGCACCTTCGGCTCTTCATGCATCTCGCGGCCAATTCCGTGGCCGACGAACTCTCGCACGACCGACATCCCCGCGGATTCGACCAGCCGCTGCATCTGCCTGGCCACGTCGCTCCACATCCGGCCGGGTGCGACTTCCCGGATGGCCAGGTTCAGCGCTTCCAGTGTCACGTCCAGCAGCCGCTGGGCCTCGGCGTCGATGCTGTCCACCGCCACCGTCCTGGCCGAGTCTCCGCAGTAGCCGTGCAGCCGCACGCCGCAGTCGACGCTCACCACGTCGCCGGCTTGGAGGGCACGGTTGCCCGGGACCCCGTGCACCACCTCCTCGTTCACGCTGGTGCACAGCGCCGCGGGAAACGGGTACTTGGCGGCTGGATTCACCACGCCCTTGAACAGCGGCTCGGCGCCGGCCTGGGCGATCAGGCGTTCCGCCTCGCGGTTCAAGTCCCCCGTCGTCACGCCGGGGGCGACCATCCCGCATACGCGATCGAGGACGGCCGCGACCAGCCGCCCCGCCTCACGCATCAACTCGATCTCGCGCTTGCTCTTCAACACGATGCCGGCGCGAGTTCGGCGATCAGCGTTCACCATAATCCTTCGCTTTGACCCGCTCGCCGCCGTCCCGTCTCCGGATGACGCCCGCCGGGCCGGCCCCCCTGGCACCGGCACTAGCTGCTGGTACTTCCAAGGAAGCCCTTGTAATTCCGCATGATCAGGTTGGCCTCGATCCGCTGCACCAGATCAAGCGCTACGCTGACCACGATGAGCAGTCCCGTTCCGCCGAGAAACGCCGACACCATGAACGGAATCTTCAGCCAGACCGCCACCAGCGTCGGGATCAGCGCAATCACCGCGAGGAACGCCGCCCCGACGTAGGTGATCCGCCCCATGACCCGCTCGAGGTAGTCGGCGGTGCGCTTGCCGGGTCGCAAGCCTGGTATGAAGCTCCCGTAGTCGCGCAGATTGTTGGCCATTTCCTTCGGCTGGAACTGCACGGTCGTCCAGAAGTACGCGAAGAAGTAAACCATGGCCACGTAGGCCAGGGCGTACAAGTAGCTTCCCGGAGCGAAAGCACCGCCGAAGAAGGCAAAGACCGCGTTCGGCCAGGCGGCCTGGAGCCAGTCGAAGATCATCCGCGGGAACATCATGAGCGTGCTGGCGAAGATGATGGGCATGACGCCGCCGTGGTTCACCCGCAGCGGCAGGTAATTGCGCTGCCCGCCATATACGCGGCGCCCGCGCGTCTGCTTCGCCTGCTGAATCGGTATCCGGCGCTGCCCTTCCGTGATCAGAATCGACCCCGCGACCACGCCCACGAACGCCACGAGCAGGAACATGATCTTGCCCGGGCCCATTGCGTTCGGTTCGTTCGAGCTCAGCCGCAGGTCGGCGTACTTCACGACGTACAGCACGGCGTCGGGCATGCGGGCCACGATGCCGGCCATGATGATCAGGGAGATGCCGTTGCCGATCCCGTACTCGTCGATCTGTTCACCCAGCCACATCAGGAATATGGTGCCCGTGGTGAGCGTGGTTATCGCCAGCAGGAAGTACCACGCCGTGCGGAAGTCGGCATAGACGAGGTTGTTGCTGTAGAGGTAGCGCATCCACATGGAGGCCTGGATCAGGCACAGGCCCACCGTGGCGTAGCGGGTGTACTCCTGGATCTTCTTGCGGCCCGACTCCCCCTCCTTCTGGAGCTTCTCCAGCGCCGGGATGACCGTCACCAGAAGCTGGAAGATAATGGAGGCGGAAATGTACGGCATGATGCCGAGGCCGAAGATCGTGCTCTGATGCAGGTTGCCCCCGGTAAAGAGGGCGAACATGTCGGCAAGGTCTCCCAGCGGATTCTTGCCGAGCATCGCCTCCTGGTTCACACCCGGCATCGGCACGTAGAAGCCGATGCGGTAGATTCCCAGGAGAGCCAGCGTGAACAGGATCTTGTTCCGCAGCTCTCGGACTCGCCAGATGTTTACGAACGTCGAAAACATGAAAAGCAGTTCCTAGCTCTCGATAACTTCGCCGCCGGCAGCCTTGATCTTTTCCGCCGCCTGTCTGCTGAACCTGGCTGCCTCGACCTTGAGTTTCTTGGTCAATTCGCCGTTACCCAGGATTTTCACCCGGTCGCGGAGATTACGAACCAGCCCGGCTTCCAGCAGGGCCTCGGGAGTGACGTGTGCGCCCCCTTCAAAGCGCTTCTCCAGATCGCCGACGTTGACGATGCTGTAGTTGGTGCGGAAGACGAAGTTGCTGAAGCCGCGCTTCGGCAACCGCCGGAAGAGCGGCATCTGCCCGCCCTCGGTCATGTCCCGCTTCCTCGCCCCCGCACGCGAACCGGCGCCCTTGTGTCCCCGGCCGCTCGTCTTGCCCCAACCGCTGCCGGGTCCGCGGCCGACGCGTTTTCGCTTCTTGTGCGTACCGGCCTGTTTCAGGATTTCCGATAGTTCCATGATAGCACCGTACCAGTCACGCGCGGGCCAGCGATACGCCGCGAAGCCGCGATACCTCGTCCCGATTCAGCATTTCATTCAAAGCGTTGAACGTCGCCAGCACCAGGTTCTTGGGGCTGTTCGAGCCGTAACTCTTTGTCAACACGTCCTTTACACCCGCAAGCTCAAGCACCGCGCGGACGCTCGCGCCCGCGATGACGCCGGTCCCGGTGCTCGCCGGCACGAGCATCACCTTGCTGGCTCCGTGCCGGCCCACGATGCGATGCGTGATGGTCCCGTGGACAAGCCGGACCTTCTTCATGCTCCGCATCGCGATCTTCTTGCCCTTCTCGACGGCGAGGGGAACCTCGCGAGCCTTTCCGTACCCCACTCCGACCTGGCCGTGCCGGTCTCCCACCACGACCAGCGCAGAGAAGCTGAAGCGCCGGCCGCCACGCACGACCTTGGCGCACCGGTAAATCTTCACGACGTTGTCTTCAACGCCCTGGTCTTCCGCCGGCTGGCGATTCCTGAATTGGCTCATGTTCCACTCACCGCTGCCGGCACACCCGCCGGCTTCTGGTCGTATCCCTTGTCATCCGCCGCATTTTCCTGTCGGCCGCGGCTGAGCCGGTTCGCCCGACGCCCGTTCAGAACTTGAGGCCCGCCTCGCGGGCCGCGTCGGCCAAGGCCTTGATCCGGCCGTGGTAGCTGCGGCCGTTGCGATCGAACTTCACCCGATCGAGCCCCTTGGCCTTGGCCCGCTCGGCGATGAGCTGCCCGATCTTCGCGGCAGCGGCACGATTGCCGCTGGCGGCGACTTCCGGCCGCAGCCCCTTCTCCATCGTCGAGGCGCTGCACACCGTCACGCCCCGATCGTCATCGATGATCTGGGCGTAGATGTGCTTAAGACTTCTTCGCACAGTCAGGCGCGGATGTTCGGACGTCCCAAACAGGCGTTTGCGAACGCGCTGCCGGCGACGCTCCAACTGCTTGCGTTTCAACTTGATGTTCGGCATCACACATCATCCCGAGGGCCACACCCTCATCGAGCCCCTAGGCTCGCACTAGCCGGTACCGGTCAGGGCCTTGCCGGCCTTGCGGCGCACCTGCTCGCCCGCGTACCGGATGCCCTTGCCCTTGTACGGCTCAGGCGGCCGGATACGCCTTATCTCCGCCGCGAACTGCCCGACCCGCTGCCGATCGCAGCCGCGAACCACGAGCCGGGCCGGCTCGCTGTCTCCACGGGCGGCGGCGACCTGCACCTCGACCTCGACGCCGTCCGGAACGTTCAGAACAAACTGTGGCTTGTTCTTTCCGCCGCGACCCATGAAACCGCAGTTAAGCTGCAACTGCCGCCCGGCCACCGAGCAACCGTAACCTGTCCCGTAGATCTGAAGGTGCCGCTCGAACCCTTCGCTCACCCCCTTGATCATATTGGCAATGGTCGCCCGGGCCATACCGTGCAAGGCTCGCGATTGGCGATCGTCGCCCTTTCGAGTGACATTGATGAAACGACTACCCTCGTCGAAGGCGGCCTGAATGGGTGCGGGCAACTGAAACGTCAGCTCGCCCTTCGGCCCCTTCACCTTGACGGAGCGAGCCGACATTGTCGGCGTCACGCCGGCGGGCACGGCCACAGGTTTCTTGCCTATTCTTGACATCGGTCGTTACCTTGGACAGCCGGCGACGGGCCGACTGGCTAGTACACGCTGCACAGCAGTTCGCCGCCGATCTTACGCTCGCGGCACTGTCGATCGCTCATGACACCCTGGCTCGTCGAGACGATGGCGATTCCCAGCCCGTCGCAGACGCGCGGCAGCCGGTCGCAACTCGCGTAGATCCGCCGGCCCGGTTTCGATTCGCGCCGGATGAAGTGGATCAGGTCTTCACCCTGCGGCCCGTACTTCAGCTCGATCCGCAGGATGCCCTGCTTCGTATCCTCGATCACGTCGAAACCGCGAATGTAGCCCTCGTTGAGCAGAACCTGGGCGATTCCCTTCTTCACTTTCGAAGCGGGGATCTGCACCTTTTCCCTTCGCACTCGGACGCCATTGCGAATCCGCGTCAGCATGTCCGCGATCGGGTCACTCCACATTTGCCGACACCTTCCGTACCTGGTGATCAAGACATCGTACGCCGCCGAGACCAGGACCGGCGGCCCGGGCGTTCCCTGCCGGCCGCCATCCCGCGGCCCCAGCCGCCCTACCAGCTCGCCTTCCGTACGCCGGGGATCATTCCCTCCGACGCGAGCTCGCGGAAGCAAATCCTGCAAATCTTGAACTTCTGATACACGCCGCGCGACCGGCCGCACAACACGCACCGGCGAACGAGCCGGGTCGAGTACTTGGGCCGCTGATTGGCTTTATGCATCCACGCCTTCGTTGCCATCGTCACGAGCCTTCCTGTGTCCGGCGGAAGGGCACTCCCAGCGCTCGCAGGAGGACCATCGCCTCGTCGTCGTTACGCGCCGTGGTCACGAACGTGATGTTCATGCCCTGCCGGTATTCCAGCTTGTCCATGTTGATCTCGGGGAAGATCGTCTGATCGGCGACACCCACCGAGTAGTTGCCCCGCCCATCGAACGACGCCGTGCTCAAGCCACGAAAGTCGCGCATTCGCGGGACGGCCACGTTGATCAGCCGGTCGATGAACTCGTACATCCGCCGGCCGCGCAGCGTCACCTTCGCCCCGATTTCATACCCCTTGCGGAGCTTGAAGTTCGACACGCTCATCCGGGCCCGGCAAATAACGGCCTTCTGCCCGGTGATCGTCGCGAGATCTTCCATCGCCGCGGGCAGCCGCTTCTTGTCCTGCACCGCGGCCCCGACGCCCATGGAAATCACGACCTTCTCGAGTCGCGGCACCGCCATCGGATTGGAGATGTGCAGCTCCTCGCGAATCGAGGGGGCCAACTCCTTCTTGTACCTTTCGAGCAACCGGGCCATCGCCGCTCACTCCCTTCGGCCGCGCTGCGGCCGCGTCTTACAGCCGCGCGATCACGCGCCTTTCTTCGACTTCGTCACCGTGCCGAGCACCGCTCCCGACGTGGCCACCCGTTTCTTGGCGAGTGCCTTGCCGTCAGGCCCGCCCTCCACCTCCAGGTGCACCCGCGAACCCCGTCCCGTCTTCGAGTCCAACGGCAGGACGTTGGACAGATGGATCGGGGCTTCCTTCTCCAACCGGCCACCCTGCGGGTTCCTGCGCGAAGGCCGCACGTGCCGGAAAACCAGATTCACGCCTTCGACGACCACCTGTCCCCGGCGCTTGTTCACGCGGAGCACCTTACCCCGGGCGCCCTTGTGGTCGCCGGAGATGACCTCCACGATTTCATTCTTGCGGATGTGACACGCCATCGCTGCAACCTCTTGCAAACGGTCCGCTCGCCCGGTGGGGGCCGGTCAGACGACCTCGTCCGCCAGCGAGATGATCTTCATGAAGCCCTTCTCGCGAAGCTCCCGCGCCACGGCGCCGAAAATGCGCGTGCCGCGCGGTTCGTTGTTGTCGTTCACCAGCACCACCGCGTTCGTATCAAAGCGCACGTAGCTTCCGTCGCGCCGCCGCGTCGGGTGCGTGGTCCGCACGACCACCGCCTTCGCCCGCCGCCGGTTCGACCGCTCTTTCCGATCGTTGCCGCCGCTGAACTCGCTGTTGGGCAGGGCCTTCTTCACCGTCACGTAGACGATGTCCCCGACGCCCGCAGTCCGCAGCGTCGGCTTGCCGGGCCGCGACGTGCTCCGGCCGCGAACGTTGAACACCATGGCGCGCTTTGCGCCCGTGTTGTCGGCCACGTCCACCATGGTCTGCATCTGTATCACGGCAGATCGGCTCCCCTCTAACGGCCTTTCGGCGCCTTCGCGATGACGCGCATCAGCCGCCACGACTTCTGCTTGGAAATCGGGCGGCAGGCCATCACCTCGACGCGATCGCCGACCTGGGCCTCGTTGTTCTCGTCATGAACGTGCAGCGTCGCCCGACGGCGAATGTACTTCCCGTACTTCGCGCTCTTTTGCAGAAAGCTGTGCATGACCTTGATCGTCTTGTCGCTCGAGTCGCTGACGACGACACCTTCACGCCGCTTTCGCTGTTTGCGTTTTTGTCCAGCAGCCTGCTCTGCCATAACGATCTCCGCCCTGTGAACGTCGCCGCCTTACCCGCGGCCCGTCGTCCGCCGGCTTACCGCTTCCATGTGGTGCTGCTTCTCTTCGATGTCCTGCTCGCCGCGCTCGACCAGCACCGTCAGTATCCGCGCGATGTCGCGCTTGGCGTCCGTGATCCGGTTCGGGTTCTCGAGCTTCTCCGTCACCGCCTGAGCGCGCAGGTCGAACAGGTGCCGCCGCAGCCGATCCAACTCGGAGTGCAGCTCCTCGATCTTCAGCTCTCTGACCTCGTTGATCTTCATGGCGATTCCCGTTGCTCGGCCTTCGTCGACCGCCTGCGCTTCAAAATCGAGCCCCTCAAATCCCGTGCCGGCGCATCACCATGCGGCAGCGATACGGCATCTTGGCCGCGATTCGCGCCATCGCCTGCCGGGCCACGTCCTCTTCCACGCCGCCGAGCTCGAACAGGATGTTGCCCGGCCGGACGCAGGCGACCCAGCGGTCCGTCTCGCCCTTGCCCTTGCCCATACGGGTTTCGAGCGGTTTCGCCGAGACTGGCTTGTGCGGGAAGATGCGAATGTGAATCTTGCCTTCGCGCCGCAGAAAGTGCGTGGCCGACACGCGGCCCGCCTCGATCTGCCGGGCGCTGATCCAGCCCGCTTCGAGCACTTGCAGGCCGTAATCACCGAACGCCACGGTGTTGCCGCGCGAAGCCACGCCGCGGACCTTGCCACGCTGGGATTTTCGAAACTTGATGCGTTTGGGCATCAGCGCCATGGCTGAGCCTCCATCCTGTTATCAACGTCGCAAGGCGCCGCCTCGGCTAGCCTCGCTTGCCTCTCGCGTAGTCACGCCGGCCGGGCCGCCCCTCGACCACCTGCGCCGACACCTCTTCACCGTACTTGCCCAGGTAGAGCCAGACCTTCACGCCGATCGTGCCATAGGTCGTGACACTCGTCGCAAAGCCGTAATCCACGTGCGCCTGCAGCGTGTGCAGGGGAATCGATCCGCGGATCAGCTTCTCGCGCCGGGCCATCTCGGCGCCGCCGAGCCGGCCGGCAACCATGATCTTCACGCCCAACGCCCCCGCCGCCATCGCCGCTTCCGCGCGCTGCTTCAGCGTCCGCCGGAAGCTCGCCCGCTTCTTCAACTGCTCGGCGATGCCGTCGGCGATCAACTGCGCGTTCAGGTCCGGGGCCTTCACCTCGATGATGTTGATCGTCACCTTGCGGTCGATCAGCTCCTCGATGGCGTCTTTCAGTTTGTCGACCTCCGCCCCCTTCGGACCGATCACCAGGCCCGGACGAGCGGTGTGGAGCACGATCTTCACCTCGTTCCGCGTCCGCTCGATCTCGATGTTGGCGATCGCCGCGTAGGGCGGCTGCCGGTTGAGCCGCCGATCGATGAAATCGCGGATGGCCTGGTCCTCGCGCAGGAACTCGCCATAGGCTGCCTTCGGGGCGTACCACCGCGAGCGCCAGTCCTCGGTCACTCCGATGCGAAACCCGGTTGGATGAACTTTCTGTCCCACGCTGTGCTCCGTTCCTTGGTCCCGTCCGCTCGGCGGTGCGGAACCTCCTAACGCTCTGCCACCTTCACGATAATGTGGCTGGTCCGCTTGGCGATCGGATGCGCCCGCCCGCGGTCCTTCGGCCGGTAGCGGCGGAAGTACGGACCGCCGTCGATCCGCGCCTCGGCCACGTACAGGCTGGCCATGTCCGCCTCCTGCTCGTCCGCGTTGGCCATGGCGGACTTGAGGACGTCGGAGATCAATGACGCCGCCCGCTGATGGCTGAACCGCAGGAGGTCCATCGCCGCGTCGCAGTCCTGGCCCTGGATCAACTGCGCGACGAGCCGGGCCTTTCGCGGACTGATGCGGGCGAAGCGGTGCTTCGCCACCCACTCTTCCTTCTCGATCGTTCCAGCGTCAGCCATGACTCACCTGCCTGGCGCTCAGGCGCGCCCGCGCATAAACGTCTATCCCTTCTTGTGTCCGGCATGTCCTCGGAAGCTGCGCGTCGGGCTGAACTCGCCGAGCTTGTGCCCGACCATCTCTTCCGTGACCATCACGGTCACAAAGTTCTTGCCGTTGTGCACGTCGAAGCGCTGCCCGATGAACTCGGGCACGATCGTGCAGCGTCTGGCCCAGGTGCGGATCGGCATACTGCCGCCTCGCTCCTTCGCTGCCATCGCCTTGCGAAAGAGCTTCTCATCCACAAACGGGCCCTTCTTTTGTGAGCGTGCCATGGCCACTCCTCGCCCTGTAATGGCGTTCTCGCGTGCCGGCTTGCGGACTGCAGTTCGACGCTCGCGTCGCACACAGCCCAACGATGCCCGGATTTCCCTTCCTGATCAGCCTATGAGGCCAGCGCCACCCGTCCGTACCGGCGGCTCTTGCGTCGCCGCAGAATTCGCCGATTCGATATCTTCCGGGGGCTCCTCGTGCGGCCGCCCTTGGCCAGCTTGCCGGTCGGGCTGCACGGATGCCGCCCGCCGCCGCTGCGACCCTCGCCACCGCCCAGCGGATGGGACACCGGGTTTTGCGCCGTCCCACGTACGTATGGGCGGCGTCCCTTGTGTCGCGTCCGGCCGGCCTTGCCTGCTCGCAGGTTCAAATGATCGACGTTGCCTATCTGTCCGATTGTCGCGCGGCACTCCACGCGAACCTGGCGCATTTCACCGGAGGGCAGCACGAGCGTCGCCCAATCGCCCTCGCGGGCGAGCAGCCGACACGACGCGCCGGCGCTGCGGGCGAACTTGCCACCCTGGCCGATGTTGAGCTCGATGTTGTGAACGTCCATCCCCACCGGAATGTTCTTCAGCGGCAGGCAGTTGCCGGTCTTCGGCTCGACCGCAGGACCGCTTTCCAGCTTCTCACCGACGCGGAGGCCGACCGGGGCCAGGATGTAACGTTTTTCTCCGTCAGCGTATTGCAGAAGTGCGATGTGGCAGGTGCGGTTGGGATCGTACTCGATCGCGGATACCGTGGCGGGTACGCCGTCTTTGCGGCGCTTGAAGTCGATTACGCGATAGAGCTTTCTCGCGCCGCCGCCGCGATGCCTGCTCGTGATGCGGCCATGATGATTGCGTCCGGCGTGCTTGCGCAGGCGCTCGGTCAGGGCCTTTTGCGGCCGCCTCTTCGAGTCAGTCACCTCTGCATAGTCGTTGACCGACGAATTCCGCCGTCCGGGAGAGGTCGGGTTGTATACCTTGACGCCCATTTGCCTCAGTCCGTCTGCTTCCGATCGCGGCCTGTTTCTTCACCCCGATGCGGGTCAGAACAGGTCAATGTGCGAGTTCGCGTCCAACACCACGACCGCCTTCTTCCAGTCGGCCGTCTTTCCGAACTTGTAACGCACCCGGCGCTGCTTCCCCATGCGGTTCGAGGTCCGCACGGACAGCACCTTGACGTTGTAAATCTTCTCGATCGCCTGGCGAATCTCCGGCTTCGACGCCCGGGCGTGAACCTCGAACGTGTAGGATCCGCCGCGAGCCCGTTTCCACTTCGTCCGGTCGAACTGCTGCGTGCTCTGGTGCGTGCCTTTTTCCGTCACGACCGGGCGTTTGACTATGTGGTAGATGTCCATCGTGCTCTACTCACGCCTCTCTATCAGATCCGCCGAGCGGACAAACGCTAATCGGTCTCCGCCCGCAGCAGCACGGGGTCCTTCTTCAACACGTCGAACGCGTCCCTGCTCAGGATCAGCTTCCGCCGCCGGAGCACTTCGTACGCGTTCAGCTCGCGCAGCGGTCGCACTTCGGTCTTGGGAATGTTGCGCCCCGCCAGGTACGCGTTGCGATCCGCATCGCGCAGCGCCACCACGCACCCCCGTTCCGCGTTCAGCGCCCTGAGCATCGAAGCGAAAGCCTTGGTCCGCGGCTGCTCGAACGCCAGGTCCTCGACGATCATGACATCGCCGGCATCCAGCTTCGCCAGGATCGCGTTGTTGCGTGCCAACCGCCGGATTTTCTTGGGCAGCTTCTGCGAGAAGTTCTGCCGGCCCTTGGCAAAGGCCACGCCGCCGCCGCGGCGGATGTTCGTCCGGATCGTGCCCATTCGGGCATTGCCCGTACCTTTCTGCCGGTACAGCTTGCGCGTCGAGCCCTCGACCATGCCGCGACTTCGCGTCGCCGAGGTGTTCTGTCGGCGATTGGCCAGGTACATGACGACCGCCTGCTTCAGAACCTTCGGCCGGACCTCTCCGCCGAGCACTGCCGGGTCGATCTGCACGGTGCCCGTCTGCTGGCCGTCCATCTTGTAGACCGGAACGTCAAACATGGCCTTTTGGTCCAATCAACCCTTCGTCTTGGCACGGCGCACAAAAAGGAGCCCGCCATTGGGCCCCGGAACGCTGCCTTCCACGAGCAGCAGGTTCTGATCCTTGTCGACCGCTACGAGCTCGAGATTACGCTTGGTCACGCGCAACCGGCCGTCGCGACCGGACATTTTCTTGCCCTTCTTGATATTCCGCCCGGTGCCGAGGTTCGCGTTGCCACCGATGCCGCCCGGACTGCGGTGCTTTCTTTCCGTGCCGTGCGACGCCGGCTGGCCACCGAAGCCCCAACGCCGCATCACGCCGGTGAAGCCCTTGCCCTTCGTCGTGCCGGTCACGTCGACGAATCGCACTTCGTCGTCAGTGAAATTCTGCACCGTCACCACGTCGCCCAGCTCCACGTCCGGGGCGTCCGCCAGTCGCACTTCGCGGCAGTTCCGCTTCGGGCCGGTGCCCGCCTTGCCGGCGTGACCGATCAGGGCGCGGGTCGAGCGGTGAGGCTTCACGTCCTCGAATCCGAGCTGGACCGCGTTGTAGCCGTCCGCGTCGCTGGTCTTCACCTGGAGCACCGTGCACGGTCCCGCCTGCACGACGGTCACGGGGCGCACGTCGCCCGACTCGTCGATGACGCGGGTCATACCGATCTTTCTTCCGAGCAATGCGGGTATCATGGCAACTCTACCACTCACTCGCCCGGCGTCGCCGCCGGTTCAAGCCGCTCCCATCAGGTGCGTCCAAGTTCGATGTTGCGGAAATCGCGGTTCGTGCACCGCGAACTCGCCGCCGCCGGCAGCTACCGGCGGTCAGGTCTTGATCTTGATGAACACGCCGGCCGGCACTACCAGACGGTTGAGAGCTTCAACTGTCCGAGCCGTCGGCTCGTTGATTTCGATCAAGCGCTTATGCGTCCGCATCTCGAACTGCTCGCGCGATTTCTTGTCGATATGCGGACCACGCAGAACCGTGTAGCGCTCGATACGGGTGGGCAGTGGAATCGGCCCCCGGACGCTACCCGCGGTCCGGCGGGCATGATCCACGATCTCCTTCGCCGATGAATCCAGCGTACGGTGATCGTACGCCTCCATCCGAATCCTGATCTTCTCGGTTGCCGCCACTGCCGGTTCGCCTTAATCCAACCCAAACGGCGCAATGCCACCCTCAGCGGGACAGCCAATTCGCCGGAGCCGAGTAACGATAAGCATTTTATTTAGGTTGTCAACGCCGCTTGAATCGCGAAAATACGGCCGCCGCCTCCGGCTGTTCCCGGCCACCTTCACGAATCCTGCCCGCCCCCTTCCCCAATCACCAGCGACCAGACCGGCCGATCATCCGCCCGCCTCGACCGGCAACCGGCCTCAATCGAGCCTGGCCGGCCACACCCAAGCTGCCATGTCGGCCAGCATCGCTTGATCCGTCATCGCAAAGGTCAGCGGCGTAACCGCGACGTATCCCTCCCGAACGGCCGCGGTGTCCGTGTTCGGATGGGCCGTCAGCTCCGGATCGCCCCCGTCGAACCGATACGCCGTCAAACCCGCGGCGTTCGTTTCCTTGCGATAGACGGTGTCGGTCGTCACCAGCGTCTGCGGGCACACGTGTACGCCCTTCGGCAGGCCGCCGCCCAGCGACGGGATGTTGACGTTCAGGCAGCTTCCCGGTTTCGGCGCGGCCGCGACGTAGCACTCCAGGATCCGCCGGGCCACTCTGGCCGCCCGCGCGTACTCGGGCGACGGGGAGACCTGCAATGACACCGCCATCGACGGCACTCGAAAGAAGACCGCCGCCTCCGCCGCGGCGGCCACCGTCCCGCTGTACAGCATGTACATCCCGGTGTTCAACCCCGCGTTGATACCGCTGACCACGAAGTCGGGCCGCCAGCCGAGCAGCTCGATCATGGCCAGCTTCACGCAGTCCGCCGGCCTGCCGTCCACCGACCACCCCTCAGAGGCACCCTCCACGGGTACGCGCTGAACCGCCATCGGCGTCAGCACGGAGATGCCGTGCCCCACGCCCGTCTGCGGCGACGCCGGCGCCGCCACGGCCACCTCACCGACCTCGGCAAGCTCGCGACACATCGCCTCGAGCCCCGGCGCGAATATTCCGTCGTCGTTGGTCAACAGCACTCGCATGACAACCACCGCTCCATTCGGCCAAGCCGCGAATCACAAGGGCAACAGAGCCCGGTTGTACCTCGCCGGTGACGTTTCCGCCACGGCCGCGGACGCTTCATCAACACGATGTGGCACCGCCGTAGCCGCCCAGCAAAACCAGCTATAGAATGCCGCCAGCCAGTGCGGAGGAAAAAGCATGCCAGATGTCACATTGCGTCACTTTCTGGGTTCGGACGTCGATGGCGTCGTCAACATCTGGAACCGCGCCCTGCGCCGCGACCCGATCAACCAAGGCCGCTTCGTCTCCTGGCTCTTCGGCGATCCCGATTACTGGCCCGGCCCGGAGTCGGGCGTGTTCGTCGCTGAACGTCAAGGCCGCGTCGTCGGGTTCTGCCGTGCCATCATTCGCCGCTGGCCCAACGACCGCGTCGGCCTCGAGCCCGATTGCGGCTGGATACCGGTCCTGGCCATCGATCCCGACCACCAGCGTCAGGGCATTGGCCGGGCGCTGCTGGTCCGCGTCATCGACTACCTCCGCGAGGCTCACCGCAGCCACGTCTGGGTCTGCGGCAACACCGGCTCCGCTCCCGGATACGTCTTCCCCGGCGTCGACAAGGACGCCTACGCTCCCGCTCTCCATCTCTTCAAGTCCGCCGGTTTCCAGGTCGATCACGAGCCCGTAGGCATGTGCGGCCCCATCGTGGACTTCGACCTCGACAGGCACTACGCCGACGCCTGGTCCAAGGGCCAGGACCTCGTCGTCGAGCCGCTGCCGCCGGCGCGCGTGCAGGACTTCCTCAGCTTCATGGCCGAATCCTTCCCCGGCGACTGGAACATCGCCGCCCGGCACAAAATCCGCGCCGGCCAACTGGACGAGGTCCTCATCGCCCGCCGCGGCGACACCATCCTCGGCTACTGCCAGTGGGAAGGCGAGCACTTCGGCCCCTTCGGCGTCACCGCCTCCGCCCGCAGCGGTCGCATCGGCGCCAAGATCTTCGTTGAATCGGTCCGCCGCATCCGCGCCGCCGACGGCCGCACGGTCTGGTTCAATTGGGCCGACGAGGACGCCGCCCGCTTCTACAGCCGTTACGGCCTGACGCCCACGCGGAACTTCGCCATCCTCCGTCTGGACCTGCAATAACCCGGAGACCGACGTGCTGCTCTCGCTCGATTCCGCGATCGTTGCCGGTTATTTCCTGCTCGTTTTCATCGCCGGCGCCATCCTGGCCAGACGCTACGCCCGCCACGGCACCGAAGAGTTCCTCACCGGCGGCCGGACGTTCACCTGGAAGCAGACCGGTTTGACGCTCGTGGCGTTCGCCGTGGACCCGACGTACATGGGCATGGCCGGCATCGCCTTTTTGTGGGGCATGTACGTGCTCCAGTGGACCGCCGTCCACATCTGGTTCACCTGCTGGTTTGCCGCGATGTTCCTCGTACCCATCTA
>JBECKQ010000237.1:0-16693 GCA_040235375.1 Phycisphaerae bacterium
GACGGTTCCGCTTCCGCAGCGGGCGGCTTCTCCTCGGGCATGCCCATCAGTCCGCGAACGCGCGGATTCACGACCTTGCCCTCGCGCGTGACAACGCAGCCGGCGGTGATCTCGTCGTTCATGTCGATCGCAAGCTGCCCGTCCTTGCTCAGATGGAGCAGCAACGTGGAGATATTCCGCGAGTACATCTGGCTGGCGTGAAACGCCAGCGTGGAGGGCAGGTCGGTCGGCCCGACGATGGTGACGGCGCTGTCGACCACGGTTTCATCCGCGCGGCTCAGCTCGCAGTTACCGCCGCGCTCGGCGGCCAGATCGACGATCACGGAGCCCGGCCGCATCCCGCGCACCATGTCCGCAGTGACCAGCAGCGGCGACTTCTTTCCGGGAATGGCGGCCGTCGTGATCACGGCGTCACTTTCCGCGACGACGCGGGCCATAAGCTCCCGCTGCTTCTTGAGGAACTCCTCCGACATCTGCCTGGCGTAACCGCCCTTGTCCTCGGCCTTCTCCTTCGGAAGCGGTATTTCAACGAACTTGGCGCCGAGGCTCTCGACCTGCTCCTTGACAACCGGACGCACGTCGTACCCGCTGACGACCGCCCCGAGGCGCTTGGCCGTGGCGATGGCTTGCAGGCCGGCCACTCCCGCGCCGATCACGAACACCCTGGCGGGCGAAATCGTGCCTGCGGCGGTCATCATCATGGGGAACATCTTGGGCAGCATGGCGGCGGCAACGAGGACGGCCTTGTAGCCGGCAATGTTCGCCATCGAGGACAGGGCGTCCATGCTTTGCGCACGGGTGATCCGGGGGATCAGCTCCATGCTGACACCTGTCAGCGGCCGTTCGGCCAGCTTACGCACCATGACGTGGTCGATCAGCGGATCGAGAAAGGCGATGAGGCAGGCGCCGGGCCTGATCAGGTCCACCTCGTGAGCGCCGGCGGCTTCATTCTGTGTCGGAGCCTGGACTTTCAGGACGACGTCGGCCTCGGCCAGCAGTGTCCGGGCGTCCGGCTCGAGCGTGGCGCCGGCGGCCTGGTACGCGTCGTCGGGATAGCCGGCCGCAGCGCCTGCGCCGCTCTGAATCGCGACCTGCCAGCCGGCACCGACGAGCTTCTTGCACGTGTCGGGGATCAGCGCCACGCGTTTTTCCGCGGGGCGGATTTCTGCTGGCACCGCAACTTTCATGGAGTCCTCACCGGTTTGGTAGAGAGTCGAAACGGCGCAGGGCTGCCTCTCTCCGCATTCGCATGGTCCGGCTCCGCGCACGTGCCGGATGCCCGATGCCCCATCAGAGTGCACATGCATGCGGCGGATCATGACACCGGGCCCGCCGGCAGCCGCCGCAATCACACCGCCTGCGCCCCGGCAGTGTGCACGTAAACCGGAGTGTATCGAACGCCGGATGATACGCAAGTGTGACGACCATCGACAGGGTTTAGCCGTATCACGGGGGTTACGATGTGTCGCACCCTTGACAGGCCCGCGGGCACGAGTATAGAAGTCCGCGTTCCGCACGGGCTGCGGACTGTTGCGAATGCTGGCGGCCATCCCTTTCCAGGCGGCGGGCACAGTTCAAGAGGCAAAGATGATGATCGAGGTGAAGGATCTCACCAAGCGGTATGGTCCGGTTCTGGCCGTTGACGGCATCTCATTCAATGTGGACGAGGGGGAGATCGTGGGGTTCCTGGGCCCGAACGGGGCCGGTAAGACCAGCACGATCCGCATTCTAACCTGCTATCACCCGGCAACGTCGGGCATGGCCGCCGTCGGCGGCTATGACGTGTTCACGCAGTCCATGGAAGTTCGGCGACTGATCGGCTACCTACCGGAGTCCGCGCCGCTCTACCCGGAGATGCGTGTCCGCGAGTACCTGAAGTTCCGCGGCAAGCTTCATGGCCTGGACCGGGGCGAGCGCGACGCCGCCATCGAGCGGGTCGTCAAGCGCTGCTGGCTGGCGGAGTTCATCGACCGGCCGATCGGCCATCTGTCCAAGGGCATGCGGCAGCGCGTGGGCCTGGCCGACGCCCTGCTGTGCGACCCCAAAGTGCTCGTGCTGGACGAGCCCACAATCGGCCTCGACCCGGCGCAGATTCGCGAGACGCGAAACCTCATTCGGGAGCTGGGCAAGCGGCACACGATCCTGCTCAGCTCGCACATCCTGTCGGAAGTGGAGCAGACGTGCACCAAGATCATCATCATTGCCGCCGGCAAGCTGATCGCCCAGGGGACGCCCGCCGAACTGCGCGAGCAGGTGAGCGCCGAGTCGCGGCTCATCGCCGAGCTGCGCGGGCCCGCGGACCAGTTGCGCCACGCGGTGCAACAGGTCGAGGGCGTGGGGCAGGTGGACATGGTGCCGGTGGACGGCTGGCACAGGCTGTCGATCTCGCGCGTCGGCGGCAGAGACGTCCGGGAGGCGCTGGCCAGGCTGGCGGGCGAAAGAGGATGGGGTCTGCGTGAGCTGCGGCGGGAAGTCGGCTCACTGGAGGATTACTTCGTGAAGGTTGTGGCGCAGCAGACGGATGCGGAGGCCCGCACGCGTTAGCGTCAGCGGCGAACCAGGGGCTTCTGTAAGGAGCGCATGGCATGCGAAATGTGATTCCGGTGACGGAGAGAGAGCTGAATGGCTACTTCTACTCACCGATCGCCTACGGGGTGCTGACGATCTTTCTCCTCGTGTGCGGCATTTTCTTCCTGGCAACGTCGTTCACGCCCGGCGGTGAGGCGTCGATCCGCGAATTGCAGCGGCTGATGCCGATCATCCTCGTGGTGTTCCTGCCGATCGTGACCATGCGGCTGTTGAGCGAGGAATACCGCAGCGGCACGATCGAGACACTCATGACGGCGCCGATCAGCGAAGGCGAGATCATCCTGGGCAAATACGTCGGGGCGTTCGTGTTCTACCTGGCGATGCTGGGGGGCACGCTTCTGTACGTGGCCCTGATGGCGATCTTCGGCAACGTCGATGTCGGCCTGCTCGTTGCCCAGTACCTCGGTCTTGTTCTGCTGGGGGGCCTGTACTTGGCCGTCGGGCTGTTCTTCAGCGTGTGCACGAAGAACCAGATCCTTGCGGCCGTCGCCGCCGTCGCGGTGCTGGTGATCTTCACGTTCCTTGCCGACTGGCTGGCCACGCGGTGCGAAGGCGTACTGAAGCTGCTGCTGCACCACCTGTCGATCAGCGAGCATTTCTCCGTGTTCTCTCGTGGGCTGATCGACATCGACCCGCTGATCTTCTTCATCACCACGAGCGGCCTGTTTCTGTTCTTCGCGGCTAAAGTGCTGGAGTCGAGACGATGGCGGTAAGCGGCAAAAGAAAGTCAAGCGGCTCCTCGTTTGTGATCGGGCTGAACGTCGTGCTGATGATCGTCCTGGCGGTCGCGCTCGTCGCCGGCGTGCAGTGGATCGCGTACGCGTACAGCTCCACCGCGACGCGGTTCGACCTGACCGGTACCGGGATCAACAGCCTGACCGAGCCGACGGTGAAGGCCGTCGAGAGCCTCAACAAGCCGGTCACGCTCACCAGTCTGTACTACAAGACGGACCTGGAGACCGAGGACCAGAAGAGATACCGCTCGACGGTCGAGGACCTGCTCGAGCTCTACCGGGCGACAAACCGGGGTGAGATCACGGTCCAGTATGTCAACCCCCTTCAAGACCACGAGGCCGAGAAGAAGCTCTTCCAGACCCTCGGCGACATGAAGAAGTTCAAGGAAGAGGCGGCCAGTCACCGCGAAGTGGTCGACACGTTCCGCAACGAGATGGCCACGCGCATCAACGATTTGCTTACCTCCGAGAGCGCGCAGCTCGACGCTATCACGCCCACCGGCGAGCGCGAATCGCAGCTCGTCGGGCAGGTTAAGCTCTACTACTCGCGAATCCGCGACGAGATCGAGAGGTCGGTCCTGGCGGTGGAGGACGCCGTTTCGTCCGAGACACCGGCCTACAGCGCGGCGAAGGGCACCATCCAGCAGACCTACACCGGCGTTCAAAACCTGCTGAACAGCGTGGCCGAAGTGGGCACGCAGGTGTCGAGCGTCCCGGGCCAGTTCTCGGCCCCCGCGGAGTCGTTCTTTGTCAGCGCCCAGAGCCGCTATGCCGACATTCTGAAGGCCATCGAAGAACAACTCGCCAAGATCCAGGAGCTTCGGCCGCTCGACTTCGACAACCTGGTGCGCGGCCTGCGCGACGAGACCGGCAACGCCATACTGGTACGAACGGCGGACGACGCGAAGGTGGTGGACTTCCAATCGATCTGGCCGCCGATCGATCCGAGCAAGCCGAATCCTGGCTTCGCCGAAAGGCGGTTCCTCGGCGAGCAGAAGCTGACGTCTACGATCCTCGATCTTACAACGGAGCGAAAGCCTCTCGTCGTCTTCACTAGATTCGGCGGTCCGCCGCTCTTCGCCGCCAATCCGATGGGCGGCCAGCGCCAGGCGGGGCCCTACCGGCAGATGCGCGAGCAGCTCGAGGACGCCAACTTCGACACGATCGAGTGGGACTTGTCGGTGGAGGACGATCCGCCCAAGCCGAATCCTCCGGCGCTGCGGACCATCTACGTCGTCCTGAGGCCTGAAACACAGCCGTCCCGAATGGGGCGACCCCCCGCGACAGTGACGCCGGAGAAGCTCGAAGCCCTCAAGAAGGCCCTCGGCGACGACCCGCACGCGCTGTTCCTTACCGGCTTCGTGCCCGGCATGATGGGGGCGACGCCGTACGAATACGCCGACTATCTCCGGACGAACTGGGGAATCGACGCCGAATGCCGGCGGGTTCTCCTCCGCGTGGAGGAGGTGTCGCTGGGCAAGTTCCGGTTCCTGGCCGGCCCGCTCGTCGTCGACAACGCGACCTTCTCCAACCAGCCGATCGTCAAGCAACTGGGCCAGACCCAGTGCCGGTTCCCACTCGTGGCGCCGCTCGGCAAGGCGGACGTGACGATCGACGGACTGACGCGCGACAAGCTCGCCTGGGTGCCGGAAAGCGACAGCGTCTGGAGCGTCGGCGATTTGAATTTTTACGCGCGGCAGCGGACCAACGACTTCATTGTCAAGGCGGAAAACGACTACACCGGCGACTTCACGATCGCCATGACCGCGGAGAAGGACAAGGGCAAGGCCAAGATCGTGGTGATCAGCTCGACGGGATTCGCCACGGACGAGGTCGCCCTGGAGCCCGAGATGGTCCTCACCGGCCAGGGTCTCATGCTGCGGCAGCGCAACCCCGGGAACGTGGCGATGTTCATCAACTCGCTGCACTGGCTCAACGACAATACCGACCTGATGAACCTCGGTACGCCGGTCGACGTGGCGACACTCAACATTAACAAGGACTCTGCACAGATGACGTTCGTACAGGCGCTCGTCGTGGCCATCTGGCCCGGACTCGCGCTCTGTGGCGGGCTGGCGATGTGGTGGGTACGGCGGAGGTAGCTCGAAGATGAACTTCAGGACGACGGTGATCCTCTTGGTGCTGGTGGTCGCTGTGGGCGTGACGATCTACGTCCTCCACGAAACCGCGCCGCCGCCAAAGCCGACCGTGGATATGTTTCCGGCGCCGACGCCTGCCGCCACGCAGAAGCTGATCGACGAGAAGTTCGGCGAGGCAAAGGAGATCGTGGTGCAGGTGCCCGAACAGCCGAAGTGGCGGTTCGTGCGGGCGGAGAAGAAAGAGAACGAGCCGTCGGCCGGCTGGCAAATCGTCGAGCCGTTCGAGGGCCAGGCGCAGCGCTGGCAGGTGGATCGCATCGGCCGGCGGCTGACCGACGCAACCTACACGGTCAAGTACAAGCCGGACGAGTCGGGCATGACCGCCGCCCAGGCCGGGCTCGAACCGCCGCGCGCCACGGTCACGTTGACCAACGAGGAAGGCAAGAGCGTGACGGTGCAGATCGGCCGAAACGAAGGCCAGGGCGAAACGCTGGTCAGCGTCGGCGAATCACCCGAGATCTACCAGGTCAAGCCATCCCTGAAGGACCTGCTGCGCAACAAGGCGCTCGATTACCTCGACCTGCAGTTGTTCGACGTCAAGCCGACCGACATCGTTCGCATGCAAATCACAAGCCAGCCGGAAAACGGCGAGGCTGCGACGTACGAACTGGTAAAGGACGCCGGCCAGTGGCAGTTCGACCAGCCGTCGCAGGCGAAGGCCATCGGGGACAAGATCCGCGACCTGTGCAGCGCGTTCAGCACGCTGCGCGCCGCCTCCTGGGAGACGCAGGACGCGAAGGATCTGGAAGTCTTCGGGCTCCAACCGGCCGCCCTGACCGTCACGGTAACCGCGGAGGAGACTCCCAAGGAAGTGCCGAAGATGACCGAGGAGGGCGACAAGGGCGATCAGAAGAAGGAAGAGACGCCGGCCCCGGTCATGCGCGAACTCACCGTGCACTTCTCGGCCACGCACCCGCTCGGCGATGACGGTAAGGTCTACGTTCGGCGCGACGATGATCAGCTCGTCGGCACCGTCCTGAATACGATTGCGGACAAGTTCCAACCCAACCTGAAGGAGTGGCGCAACAACGCGATCGTGGAGAAGGACCCGACGACGGCACGCGAAGTCGAGGTGACCACTGACGGGCAAAGCGTTACGCTCGAGCGCAGCGGCCTGGACTGGAACTTCGCGGACGGGCGGCCCGCCGATCGCAAGTCGGTCGATCTGCTTCTGCAAACGATCAAGTCGGTCGAGGCCGTGGGGTTCGACAGCGGCGTCGAGAGCAATCCGGCCAAGTTCGGTCTCGACAACCCGCAGGGTACGATCGTCCTGACTTACGACGACGGCACAAAGGTGCCCATCGCCATCGGCGGCTACACCGACTCGGTCACCAAGCGACTCGTGTACGCCCGCACGGACGAGCAGGACACCGTCGCCAAGATACGCGTGGAAGAGGTCAAGAAGCTCCTGCTCAAGCCATCGGACTTCCGCGACCGAACCGTCGTCAATGTGCCGGCGGATCGTCTCCAGCAGCTCAAGATCCGGCGTCCCGGCCCCCCGGGCGTGGGCGAAGAGGGAACGCAGCAGAAGCTGACGCTGGTGAACGAGAACGACGCGTGGCACTTGACCGAACCGGTCATGGCCCTAGCCGACGAAAAGCAGGTCGACAAGCTGACGAAGTCGCTGAGCGATCTGGTCGCGCAGAAGGCGATCGACGCCGGCGGCGATCTGTCCCAGTACGGGCTCGATCACCCGGATGTCGAGCTGACGTATACGTTCCTGCCGCCGACGGCCTACCGGATAGAGCCGGCGGAGGCGACAACGCAGCCAGCCACGCAACCGTCGTCGCAACCCGTCAAGATGGTGCCGAAGCCATACCAGCCGCCGGCCGAGTCGTACACGCTCGACATGGCCCGCAAGGACGGCAAGACGTATGTCATCAAATCCGAGCAGCCCAACATCGTCTACGTGCTCGGCAGCGGTGTGTATGACGACGTGACCGCTGAATTCCGCGATACCGACCTCTTCACGTTTGAGGCGCCGAAGGTGACCGGCTTCACGCTGGTCGAGGACGGCGTCGAGCACGGCTTCAAGAAGACGGACAAGGGTTGGGAGTATTCACGCGAGCCGGACCTGCCAATCGACGCGAAGAAAGTCACGAACTACCTTTTGCAGGTCGACAACCTTGCCGCGACGCGATACGTTGTGAACGAGGGCGCCGATTTGGCGCATTACGGTCTGGACGCGCCGCAGTACAGCCTCACAGTCGAAGTGAAGGACAAGACGCTCCCCGGCCTGCTCGTGTCGTCACAGGAGGCGCCGGGAGGCGGCCGATACGCGATGCTCGAAGGCTCGTCGGCCGTGTTCGTGCTGCCGGCCGATGCGATCAACCGCATCCAGATCAAGATCGCGGAATTCGAGGAGCCGGAGTGATTGCCCTCGCCGGTCCCGACGAAGGCGCAGATGAATGAGTGTGCGATTGCACTTCCACGGAGCCGCCCGCGAGGTGACCGGATCGCTGCATCTGGTCGAGTGCAACGGCTCGATCGTGCTGCTGGACTGCGGACTGTTTCAGGGACGGCGTGCGGAAGCGAACGCGAAGAACCGCTCGCTGCCGCGATCGTCGGCGGACATTTCCGCGGTCGTACTTTCACACGCCCACATCGATCACTGCGGCAAACTGCCGCGCCTGGTGCGAGCAGGATTCTCGGGTCCAATCTACGCCACGCCGTCGACCTGCGATCTTACCGCGATTCTGCTGGCCGATTCTGCTCACATTCAGGAGGAGGATGCCGAGTACTGGAACAAGAAGCGCGTCCGTCGCGGAGACGCGCCGATCGAGCCGCTCTACACGGCCGATGACGTTGATCCCACGGTGGATCTGCTGCGGCCGATTCCGCTCGGCACCGAGTTTCACGTCGCTGACGGCGTGCGGGCGACTATGCACGACGCCGGCCACATGCTCGGCTCGGCAGGAATGACGCTCGCGCTCGACGGTGGCCAGGGTCGGCCCGTCCGCCTCGTGTACACGGGCGACGTTGGCCGTCCGAACCTGGCCATCCTTCGAGACCCCGCCCCCCTGCCGGACTGCGACTACCTGATCGGTGAAAGCACGTACGGCGGCCGGCAAACGCCCGACGCCCAGGGAACGCGGGAGAAGTTCGCGGCGATCGTCAACCGAACGGTCGAGCGCGGCGGCAAGGTCATCGTTCCGGCGTTCGCGGTCGGTCGGACGCAAGTTGTCGCCTACTACTACAACAGCGCCCTGCACGACGGTCTGATCAAGAAGGCCGTCCCGCTGATCGTCGACAGCCCGCTGGCGTCGAAAGCCACCGACGTGTTCCGCCGGCACCCGGAAGACTACGACGAAGAAGCGACCGTCTTCCGCCGCGAGGCGGGCGGGCTATTTCGCGGCAAGTGGTGCGACTTCACGGAGAGCGTCGAGGACAGCAAGGCGCTGCACAAGCGCAAGGAGCCGATGATCATCGTCTCTGCCAGCGGCATGTGCGAAGTCGGGCGCATCCTGCACCATCTGAAGAACAACATCGAGGACCCGCACAGTACGATCGTCATCGTCGGCTACCAGGCGGCGCACACGCTCGGCCGGCGGCTGGTCGAAAAGCAGAAGAAGGTGAAGATCTTCGGTGAGACCTACGACGTCCGGGCCCGCGTCGAGGTGCTCAACGGTTTCAGCGCCCACGCCGACGCGAGCGATCTCGCGGATCTGTACAAGCCCCTCGCGCCCTCCGTCCGGCGAGCGTTTCTCGTTCACGGCGAGCCTGATCAACAGGAGACCCTTGCCGGCCACATGCGCGAGCAGGGGTTCACCGAGGTCCGCATCCCCCAACCGGGCGACGTGTGCGAGCTCACGTGACACACCGGAGCGGGAACATGGAGGCGTTCAAGAGGATGGTTCTGATTGGCGCGCTGCTGGCGATCACCTGCGCCTGCCGAGGCGAGAACGCCGACACCGAGAAGCCGGAACACCCACGCCGTACGCGTGCCGCCATCTGCCGTCTCGATTCGCGCCTGGTGAAGGAACCTTCCGGCATCGCAGCGAGCCGGAAGCACCCCGGCGTCTTCTGGGTGCACGGCGACTCGGGCGGAGGATCGACGATCTACGCGTTCAACGCCGACGGAGAAACTCTCGCCGAGGTCGCGATCGCCGACGCACCCAACATCGACTGGGAGGACATCTGCGCCGACGACGACGGGTTCCTCTACATCGGAGACATCGGCGACGGCGGCGGCTACTGGGTGCGGTACGTTTACAAGATAAAAGAGCCCGACCCGTTCGAATCGCCGACGGAGCCGGTGCGCTGGGTCCACCGCTACGCCTTCGGCTATCCCGGCAACCATCGATTCGACGCGGAGAGCCTCTTCGTCTATCAGGGCCAACTCTATATTCTCGCCAAGACGCGGCTGCCCGGCGCCGCCCTGTATCGTGTCGATGCGAGTGAAGGCGAAACGTCCACTTTGAAACGTGTGGCCACGCTCCCCGTGGCCCTAGCGACGGCGGCGGACGTGTCGCCGAACGGCAAGTTGCTGGCCATCGGCAGCTACCCGGGCACCTGGGTGTTCCCCCTCACCGACAGCGACAGCTTCGTGGATGTCGGTGCAGTAAAGGTCGTGAACTACGAATCGGGCAACCGCATTGAAGGCTGCTGCTTTGACGGCAATGACCTCGTGGTCGTCGGTGAAACCAGCGGCCGTGTCTTTCGCATCACCGCCGACGATATCGCCGCCGAGGCGTACCTGACCTGGAAGTGAGGGACGGACCGGGGAGTCCAGACTGAATGAAGGCCCGCGACGCGTGTCTCGTAGCGTCGCGGGGCTTGTCGATTCACCGTGCCAGCGCCAGCACGTCAGGCCTGTCGTCGGATCGCCCGCGATTAGTCGGGGATGTAGTCCCCCAGTTCGAGGCACGATCGTCGGGCAAACCACGATATTGCGTTTCCTCCATGTTGCCGGCGCGATGCCGATGCGTCGGGCTGCCTCCCCATCCAAGCGTGGGCCCGCACACTGCCCTAACGACCTCTACCGAGGGGGTGTAGCTTCACGTTCACGATCTCGAACAGGTGGCACATCCCGATGCCATCCGCGGGTTTAGTGGGCGTTAGTGACAATGTGCGGCATCGGTTGAACGAGATTCGACGTTCCCGCGATTGACTTGTGCCACGGCGCGGCCTTCCGCATTGAGTAAACGGCATCGAGCGGCAATAAGGCGCAAAACCGGCCCCCTGCTTGTCAGCGGCCGGCCGATGCGATAAGAATCCGCAAGACCTGTTAGGCAATGAGATAAGGTATTGCGGCAGGACGCTCGGACAGTGCACGGACAACGAAGGCAGGCACACGAGACAAGCAAGACCCCACCGCCTCGGCGGAGACGCCGCTTCTTGTGGGCCAACTGGCCCGACGAAAGGCTGCTCGACCTGCGTTTCTGCGACCTCGGACTGTCGATTCACAAGACCGTTCTTGAAGAGCGAATCGAGCAGTTGTACGAAGAGATGGCCCGCCGGGGCCTTCGGTTTCGGCCGCATTTCTGGCTGTCGTACGAGTGGTTCTGCCCTGACGGCGTCCCCGGGGTGGCCATCCCGTTCTACCTGGCTCATCCCCGCCTGATGAAGCTCGAGCATAGACAGATGCTTGAAGTGGAAGGCGGCACACGGGACTGGTGCATGCGCCTTCTTCGACACGAGGTCGGTCACGCAATCAATAACGCGTATCGCCTGCACCGCCGGCGACGTTGGCGGGAGGTGTTCGGTAAGGCAACCGAACCATACCCGGACTACTACCAGCCGCGCCCATTCAGCAGGCGTTTCGTCATTCACCTTGATTACTGGTACGCCCAGAGTCACCCATCCGAGGATTTCGCGGAAACTTTCGCCGTTTGGCTCAGCTCGCGGTCGTTATGGAAGAAGCGCTACCAAGGCTGGCCGGCGCTCAAGAAGCTGGAGTACGTGAACGAGTTGATGGGCGAGATTGCGGACGCCGTCCCGCCCGTTCGGACTCGACGGCAGGAGGAACCGCTGCGCACGTTGAAGACGACGCTGCGCGAGCATTACACCGCTCGCAGATCCCACTACGGCATCGAGCACCCGGACTTTTACGACCGCGATCTCAGACGGCTGTTCACCGACACCGGCCGTAGCGCCAGCAGCGAGAAAGCTTCCGTCTTCCTCCGCCGCATCGGCCCGGAAATCCGCGAGCTGGTGGCGCACTGGACAGGCGAACACCAATACACGATCGAGCAGGTGCTCGACGACATGATCACGCGCTGCCGCGAGCTGAAGCTGCGCGTGAATCGGCCGAAAACGCGGGCGAAGATGGAAGCCGCCATTCTCTTGACGGTTCAGACGATGAACTACCTGCACAGCGGTTATCACCGCCTGGCGATATGAGAAAGCTCCGCATCCTTGTCCTCATGCACGAAGACTGCGTTCCTCCGGAGAGTCTGTCCGGATTCACGGACAAGGAGATCGCTGCGTGGAAGACCGAGTACGACGTGCTCGCCGGGCTCGAGGAACTGGGGCACGAGGCAATCCCGCTGGGCGTCGCGACCGAGCTCGGCGCCGTCCGCGCCGCTCTGCACGAGTATCGCCCGCACATTGTCTTCAACCTGCTCGAGGAGTTTCACGGGCTGGAAATCCACGTGCCGCACGTGCTCGGCTACCTGGAGCTGTTGCGAATTCCCTACACGGGGTGCAACCCGCGGGCCCTGGTGCTGACGCACAGCAAGGCCCTGACGAAGAAGATCCTGCGGTACCATCGCATCCGCGTCCCCGATTTCGCCGTGTTCCCCCGCAACCGGCGGGCCCGGCGGCCAGCGCGATTGAGCTTTCCCCTTATCGTCAAGTCGACGACGGTTCACGGTTCGGTTGGGATCTCGCAATCCTCCGTCGTCCACGACGATGAGAAGCTCTACGAGCGTGTCTCGTTCATCCACGACCAGTTGGGCACCGACGCCATCGCCGAGCGGTACATCCACGGCCGCGAGCTGTATGTCGGCGTCCTCGGCAACCGCCGGCTGCAGACATTCCCGGTCTGGGAAATGCTTTTCCGCAACGTCGCAGAGGGCGCGCCGCGAATCGCCACCGCGAAGGCAAAACGCGATCCCACGTACCAGAAACGGGCAGGCATCATCACGCACGCCGCCTGCGACATTCCGCCGGAAACGGCAGCTCGTATTTCACGCACGTGCAAGCGCGTCTACCACGTGCTCGAGCAAAGCGGCTATGCGCGGATGGATCTGCGCCTCACCCCCGAGGGCGAGGTATACCTTATCGAGCCGAACCCCAACCCGGAACTGGCGTACGGAGAGGACTTCGCCGAGTCCGCCGAGACCGTCGGCGTCTCGTATGTGCAACTCCTTCATCGCATCGTCAACCTGGGCCTGCGCTACCAGCTTCACTCGGGTTAGGTCCGCAGCCGATTCACTTCCCTCGCCGCCTCACCGGCACGGGAACGCCTTCCAATACCCGGCCTGGAAAATCCGCGTGAACGCGCGCAGCGGTTTGTCGCCCGTTGAGTGGATGGGCGAACGTGAGGCGCCCGGTAAACACGATAGTTGCGGCCGCCAATCAGGCCGGACGACTCAGGAGAACGTCGATGCGATATGCAGCACTGACTTATGGCGGACTTGCGTATCTCTTATTCCTCGGCACGTTTCTGTATGCCATCGGGTTCGTCAGTGGGCTCGTTGTGCCCAAGACGATTGACACTGGCCCGCCCTCCCCCCTGCCGCTCGCCATTGCTATCAATGCCGCCCTCGCCGGCCTGTTCGCGGTGCAGCACACGATCATGGCCAGGCCGGGATTCAAGCGGTGGTGGACGCGATTCGTACCGCGCCCCGTGGAGCGATCGACGTTTGTCGTGTTCGCCAGTCTGATTCTCGTCCTGCTCATGTGGCAGTGGCGGCCGATCGGTGCGTCTGTCTGGCATGTGGAGGCGCCCATCGCGCGCGCGCTCCTGACCGCTGTCGGGCTCTTCGGCTGGGGCCTCGCTCTGTACAGCACGTTCGTGATCGATCACTTCGACCTGTTCGGCTTGCGCCAGGTTTGGTTGTCCTTTCGCGGTGGAGAATACACGCATAGGCCGTTCGCGGAGCGCTCCGTATACCGTCACGTCCGGCACCCGCTCATGCTCGGCTTCATCATCGCGTTCTGGGCAACGCCGGACATGACGGCCGGTCATCTGCTGTTTGCCGGACTGGTGACCGGGTATGCGCTCGTGGGCATCCGATTTGAAGAGGGCGACCTCGTCCGGATACTCGGCCGGCCTTACGAGGCGTACCGCCAGCGAACGCCGATGCTCATCCCGGTTCCGCGAGCTTTGCTGCATCGAAAAGTGGAACGCCCGCAGGCCGCAGCCACGCCCATGATGGAGACGGACGTCGAGACGACACCCTAGAACGAGCGGGGACGGAACAGACGGCCGGCGAGCGGCTATTGCGATCCGATCACCTTGACGCGGATTCGGTTGGCGCTCTGTTCGACGACCTCAAACTGCAGGCCTTCGGCCTTGAGATCGTCGATGGCATCTGCGAGGGCGTTGAGATCGAACGACCAGTACACGTCGGAGGCGATGGTGTTGTTGACCGCCTCGCGGAGCTTGACGCCTTCCTCGCCTTGTTGGACGCCTCGAACTTTCAGAAGCGCGGGGGCGATCGTCTCGCGAAAGTCCTTCCGCGAGCAGTTCTCCCAGGTAATTCGGAAGATCTGGTGTGACGTGAGACCGCGCCGCCAGGCCTCGGCCACGTCGCGAAGAAGCTGCTCTGCAACGTCTTTCGCGAGGCTGGTGAACGCATCATCCCCGCAGGCGGCGGACGTCGAGCGGTACGGCGTGGTCGGGCGATAGGTGTTGGACACCAGGATCTGGCCGGAGTCGGCCTGGACGGCGCGGACGTTCAGCGTCACGTCCCAACGGTGTACCATATGCCCGCCAACTTCGATCGGCCCGCCTTTGCGGGCCTCCGCCCTCCCAAAGACCAGGACATCAGCATTGAACGAAGCGGCCTTGGCGGCCAGCAGGTTCACGTCGCCGTTCAGCGCCGCCAGGTCCATATCGCGATCCCGGACGCGGTCCACCACGGACTTGTCCATCAGTTGCACGCCGTGCTCGAGGAAGTGGTTCTCGATGGCGGACTGGCAAACGCCGTTGACCTTCGGCTGCTGGAGATCGTCAACGTCGTTGTCCTCGGTGATGACGATGACGCAGCGCGGATTGGCCATGTCCTCACGGATGTGCGCGAACATCGCGGACCAGTCGTCGTCGAACCGGCCAAGCGAAACGGTCGCCCTTATCTCGCAGTTGGAGATGCCGGCCTCTGCCCATTCCCGCAGAACTTTGAAGCTGGTGATGTAGCCTACCGCATTGGCGAGAATGCGGTCCTTCTTGAGCGTGAAGTCCTCGGCGGTGCTCTGGGCGTTGATGATCTCGCCACAGGCTTGAGCAACGGCGTTGCGCTTGGCGTCCTGACGAGCCTCGTCCGTCGCCTTCAGGTCCGTCCCGACTGCCCGCCCCACTGCCGTCACCGTCTGCTCGTCCGGGTGCAACTGGGCGACCGCGGTCGCGGTGGCGAAACCGAAGACAGCCGTCATGATGCACACGACCAGGCCCTCGCGTACGTGTCGCATGGTGCCGCTCCCCATCAAGACCTCGATCGGATAATCCGCCAACACAACGTGGTGCGCCTAGTTGACATTAACCGCCGCCGCCGGCCGGCTCAAGCATCGAAACCGAGGCAATCCCCTGTTGACGCCGCCACGACCGTCGAGCTACCATTACGCCCCTGGATGGGTAGCGCTATACACGGAGGACAGATCATGCCCAAACCAGTCAAATCCGCGACCAGTACCACGACCCAGCCCCGGCGTGGACGGACCAGCACGCGCGCAGCCAATAGCGGACCGACCGAAGAACAGATCAGACGGCGGGCGTACGAACTTTATCTCGAGCGCGGCGCCTCCCCTGGGGCGGACATCAGCGACTGGTTACGCGCCGAGCAGGAGCTGCGGGCGGTCGCCGGCCGTAAGTAATCGACGACGTAAGTCCGCCCGGTTCGTTCCGTGGATCGACTGGCCGCCGCAGGCGTGGGCCGGACGCCTCGGATCGCCCGCGGAGTGTCGCACCCAATGATTCGGGGCGCGCCGCTCGGGGCAACCTGTTGCAGGACTCGGGCGGAACACGCAAGCCAACGGTCGCCGGCGGCGCGCGGCGTTTGTTTTGCCGTCGGGACGGGCCAAGCAAAACAGCGGTTGCGCTATAATGGAGAGATTGCCCGCGGACGCCGCGCCTGTCGCGGGCGCCGCAGCGTGACGCTGCGCGTGCGGAGCGATCGAGCGCCGGCCTCGTGGGGGTACCGGCCGGTGGATCCTTAACGTATCCACAACGTTCATTCTCCGCCACAGACCATGACTTCATCCAGGAGTTTTCATCGTGTTGGATGCCGCGATTGATGATCTCGTCGGCCCGGAAGTCATCACCACACGCAAAAAAGGGATCTGGCTCCTCAAGAACCCAAGCACGAACAAAGGGTTGGCGTTCCCGTTCGAGGAGCGCGAGCAACTTGATCTGGGCTGCATGCTGCCCCACCGCGTCAGCACGATCGAAGAGCAGGTCGAGTTGGAGATCGAGCACCTGCACGCCAAGAACACCGACCTCGAGAAGTACATCGGAATGGCCAGCCTTCAGGACCGCAACGAAGTGCTGTTCTACCGCGTGCTCGTCGAGAACCTGACCGAGTTCATGCCGATCGTGTACACGCCGACCGTCGGCCTGGCGTGCCAGCAGTTCAGCCACATCTTCCGGACGGGTCGCGGTCTGTGGCTGACCCCCGATCACGCCGACCGGATACCCGAAATGCTGCGCAAGTGGCCGCTGCCGGACGTGCGGCTCATCGTGGTGACGGACAACGAGCGTATCCTCGGGGTCGGGGACCAGGGCTGCGGCGGGATGGGCATCCCGATCGGCAAGCTGGCGCTCTACGTGGCCGGTGCGGGCATTCACCCGTCCAAGTGCCTGCCCATCAGCCTCGACGTGGGGACCGACAACCCCCGCCTGCTGGAGGACCCGCTGTACCTGGGCTACCGCAAGCGGCGGCTCCGCGGCCAGGCGTACGACGACTTCATCGAAGCTTTCGTCCAGGCAGTCCTCAAAGTGTTTCCGCGGGCGCTGGTGCAGTGGGAGGACTTCCACAACAGGCAGGCATTCCGCATCCTGGACCGTTATCGCAAGCAGATTCTCAGCTTCAACGACGACATCCAGGGCAC
>JBECKQ010000262.1:0-4148 GCA_040235375.1 Phycisphaerae bacterium
CCGTCGGTGACTTCAACGGCGACGGCGTCATGGACCTTGCCTCCGCGGCGCCCGGCGCGGATGCCGGCGCTTTCACGAATCAGCGCGGCGACGGCTTCATCTATGGCCTGCTCGGTTCCGCCGCCTATCAGACGGGCACGCACCTCATCGACTACGCCACGGCAACGCCCGATTTCCTGATTGTCGGTGAATTTGAGGAAAACCTCGGCGATACGACCGCCGCCGGCGACTTCAATGGCGACGGCATCGACGACATTGCCGCCGCCGAACGTTTCGGCGGTCCGGCGTACAACGGCGTGGTCGAAGTGCTGTATGGCCGCGACTTCGTCGGCCAGTCCACGTTCACCGCCAACGTCGATACGGACGTTCGCATCCTCGGCGCGGCGAACGACCGCATCGGCTTTTCGCTCGGCACGGTAGACCACAACGGCGACGGCGTGGACGAAGTGCTCTTCGGCACACCGTTCAACAACGGCGCATACCCCGACGAGCACGGTACCGTCTACGACTTCTCGATCAGGCAGAACCTGCCCCCTCCGATACCCCGTTCGATATCTCCGACTCCACCGAGCTACTTGCCTGCCACACCTCGCGATCGCGTACCTGTCGAAGTGGGGACGAGCTTGAAGTAGCTGCGCCGCGGGGAAACAAGGCGAACCAGAGGGAGAAAGAGGTCGGGGCCGTTCGCGAGCTTAGCCCGCTGCGTTGCGAGCGGCAGTGGGGCACCATTTATGGCCCCGACCTGGGGATGACCACCACTGGGGCTCGGAGATTACCCACTCCGCTTCCGCGACAAAATCGGGCCGGGCTCCCGAATTCGTCTAGGAGAATGTGGAAAACACATATAGTGCATTCCCTTAATACCTTCGATCCCGACGCCACGTCAGGATTAACCATGCACCCGTAGTCCGTTGCGCCCGCAGCAGTTACGTCACCTATCCAGACTCACCGGCCGTTCGAGGATCGTCACACGCTTTGTATCCGCGTCGATCTCCACCATTGCCCCCAGCGGCAGCGTGACGTTGTACCGCGAATGCCCCACGGGAAAGTTCGCAATCACCGGTACGTTCAGCCCACCGAAGTAGTCCGCGAACACGTCATCGAGCGAGAGGCTTTCCTCGCCCTCCTTCGGCTCGCAATCGCGAAACTGACCGAGGATGACGCCCGCCACGCCGTCGAGCTTGCCCGCCAGGCGCAACTGCGAGAGATACCGATCGATCCGGTACGGCCGCTCGCCCACATCCTCGAGAAACAGGATTCGCCCGCGCGTTTCGATCTCGTATGGCGTGCCCATCAGGGCGATGACAAGCGACAGGTTGCCGCCGGTCAGCCGGCCGCGGGCCACGCCCGGCCGGATCGTCCGCAACTGGGGCACGTCGTCCGGAATCTCAATCGCATAGCCGCCGGGCAGAGGCTTGCCCTTGTCGTCCAGGTACGCCTCGCGCAGAAGCGCGCGCCAGAAGTACGCCGCAGTGAAGGGATGCAATCCGTCCGGGCTGCCCAGCCCAAACATCGGGTTCGGGCTGTGGAACGTGATCAGGCCCGTCTTCTTCTGGATCGCCAGATGCAGCGCGGTGATGTCGCTGAAGCCGATGAAGATCTTGGGATGGCGGCGGATCGCGTCGTAGTCCAGCCAATCCAGGATGCGGGTCGAGCCGTAGTTGCCGGTTCCGGGGAAGATCGCTTTCACCCGTGGATCGCGAAACGCGGCCATCAGCTCGTCCGCCCGCTCGCGGTCCTCGCCGGCGAGGTAGCCGCGGCTGCGGTACAGATTGTCCGGGACCTTTACGACAAAGCCCATCGCTTCGAGCTTCTCGCGGGCGCGCTCCATCCGCTCGCGGTCCAGCTTTCCCGCGGGGGCGACGAACGCGATGGTATCCCCGGCCCGCAGTGCCGGCGGGTGCAGCACGCGAACCGGCCGGGCCGTCGTCGCGCACCCGATGCCGCTCATCGCGCCCAGCATTCCACAGACAAGAGCCAACGTCGCCTGTCTTTTCATCGAAGTCATCGTCATACGGCTTGCCTCTGCCGCAGGCACTGCGCTGCTTGGCCACGCAACGCACGCTTGTGGTAACATGACGCCGCCGGCAAGCGGACATCCCCGCCGGCAACGAACCAAGGAGCAACCTACATGAAATCGCCGACCGCTGAAACTCGAAAGGCTCGGGCCTTCCTCTGCCTCGCGATCGCGCTGCCGTTCGCGGCTGTCTCCTGTTCGCACGGACCAGAAATGAGCCGATGGCACTATCCGCCTGCGAAGCGCGGCAACACCGTCGAGACCATTCACGGCGTCAAGATCGCCGACCCCTATCGCTGGCTCGAGGACGAGCAAAGCCCCGCCACGCAGAAGTGGATCGACGAGGAGAACACGCTCACGCACAACACGCTCGCGCAGTTCGGCAAGCTGCAATCGACCATCGCCTCCGAGCTCGAAGCCCTCTACAGCGTGGACGAAATCTCCAACTTCGAGCCGTTCGGCGACCGCTACTTCTACCTCGAGCGCGTCGGCCTCCAGAACCACCGGCGCCTCATGGTCCGCGAGGGCGACTGGTTCGCCGAGCCGCGCGTGGCCATCGACCCGAACACGTTCAGCACCGACGGGACCGTGGCCATGGACTGGTGGTACCCGTCGCCCTCCGGCACGCTCGTGGCGTACGGCAAATCCGCCAGCGGATCGGAAAAGAGCACGCTCTTCATTCGCGACATCGTCACCGGCCTCGACCTCGCCGACTCCATCCCCTTTACCCAGTACTGCAGCATCGCCTGGAACGCCGAGGGAACCGGCTTCTACTACAACCGCTCGCCCGACCCGGCCACGGTGCCCGAAGGCGAAGAGAACTTCCATATGCGGGTCTACTACCACCGCCTCGGCGACCCGTACGAGCGCGATCGCTACTTCTGGGGCGAGGGCCGGCCGATGGACGAAGAACCCAATCCCTACGCGTCCAGCGATTCGAAGTATGTCCTGCTCAACTTCTTCCGCGATCCCGCCCGCAACGACCTGTACTTCAAGCCGATGGACCCGTCGCTGCCGTTCCGCCCCGTCGCCGACGGACTCGACGCCATCACCACCGGCGACGTTGTTGACGGGCAACTGATCCTGCTCACCAACTACGAGGCCCCGCGCTTCCGCATCTGCACCGCGAGCGTCGACGAGCCGACGCCGGAGCACTGGAAAGAGCTGATCGGCCAGCAGAAGGGCGTCATCGACGCGTTCAAGATCGTCGGCCGCAAGATCGTCGTCCACCTCGTCGAGAACGTTCACTCGCGGCTGCTCGTTTACGGTTTCGACGGCAAGCTTCTGGACGAAGTGCCGCTGCCCGCGGCCGGCTCGTCCGCGGAAGACCGCTCGGGGTTCGGCACGGTGTCCGCGTTTGACGGCTCGCTCGACAAGCCCGACCTGTTCTTCACGTACTCTTCCTGGGTGGTGCCGACGGTGTCGTACCACTACAACCTCGACTCGAAGAAGCTCGAAACGCTGCACCAGACCGCGTGCCCGGTGAACCTCAACAAGTACGAGACGCGGCAGCTCTGGTGCGAGTCCGCCGACGGCACACGCGTGCCCTTCTTCGTCGTTGCCCGGCGCGACATCTCGCTCGACGGCAGCAATCCAACGCTTCTGTACGGTTACGGCGGCTTCAACGTCAGCTTCTTTCCGCAGTACCGCCCGCGGATCATTCCGTTTCTGGAGCGCGGCGGCGTGTGGGCGATCGCCAACATCCGCGGCGGCGGCGAGTTCGGCACCGCCTGGCATGAGGGCGGCCGGCGCGAGCACAAGCAGAACGCGTTCAACGACTTCTACGCCGCGGCCGAAAAGCTCATCGAGCTGGGCTACACGCGGCCGGACAAGCTCGCCTGCAAGGGCGGCAGCAACGGCGGCTTGCTGATCGGCGCGGCAATCACGCAGCGGCCGGATCTGTTCCAGGCGGCGCTGGCCCAGGTGCCGCTCATGGACATGCTGCGCTTCCACCGTTTCGGCATGGGCGCCCAGTGGGTCCACGAGTACGGCAACCCCGAGGACGCCACTGAGTTCGAATGGCTGCGCGCCTACTCGCCGTACCAGAACGTGCACGAAGGCACGAACTACCCCGCGACGCTGCTCGTCACCGCGGAATCCGACAACCGCGTATCGACGGCGCACGCTTTCA
>JBECKQ010000275.1:0-7853 GCA_040235375.1 Phycisphaerae bacterium
CGAACACGAAAGTCAACGTGGCCGGCCTGCGCGTCGTCGCCCCGGCCTACGAAGACAACGACGAGATGCGCGCCTTCAACTGGTCGCCGGGCACATGCGTCTCGCTTCTCGTCGTTCAACCGCAAGGCGGCCTCATCGGCTTCGACGCCGACGCCAGCAAGCTCGACGAGATGACCGACGACAAGGGCAACAGCCTGCTGTCGAAGGAAGGCTCCGGCCGCTCGGGCTTCTCCGCCTGGCCCAAGATCGGTGAAGATGGCAAGGCCGCACTCGTCGAGATCGATGCCGGGAACACGCCGGCGGCCGGCTCAAATGCCATCCGCCTCAAGGGCACGCTGGTCTTCAGTTCCGCCAGCGACAAAAAAACCTACAAGCAGGATAACGTCGCCCTGAAGCCGGGGACCAAATTCGAGGCCGGCCCGATCCCAATGACGGTCAAGGAAGCCGGCAAGCCGGAGTGGGGCGACGAACCGCTCGAAATTACGCTGGAGGCAAACAAGAATCTCGACAGTCTCGCGTCGGTGCGGTTCCTTGACGCCGAGGGCAACGAGATCGAAGCCTCCGACTCCGGGAGCAGCAGCATGACCTTTGGCGACGAAGTGACCGTGAACCGCTCCTACAAGCTCGGCAAGATGGTGGACACCGCCACGATCGAGATGACCTATTGGACCGATCTGAAGCCGCTGGAGGTCCCGTTCGACCTCACGATCACCGTCGGGCTGTAGAAAAGGCAAGAGGCAATCGGCAATAGGTGCTGCGTTCGCGTCAGACGCGCTATGAAGGAAAGGGCCGGATACCATGGGCAAAGAGGCGAAGACCGATCATCCCATTAATGAACTGATTGCCAGGCGCTGGAGTCCGTACGGCTTCGACAGCCGCCCGGTTTCCGACGAGGATCTGCGTTCGATTTTCGAGGCGGCGCGCTGGGCGGCGTCGTCGTACAACGAGCAGCCCTGGCGCTACCTCGTGGCGCGGAAGCAGGACGGCGGCGAATACGATTGCGTCCTGTCCTGCCTCACGGATCAGAACCAGGCGTGGGCGAAGAACGCGCCGGTGCTCGGGCTCGGGCTGGTCAGCCTGTTCTTCAAGCTGAACGGCAAGCCCAACCGGGTGGCCGTCCACGACCTCGGCCTGGCCTCGGCGACGCTGTCGCTCGAAGCGACGGCCCGTGGCCTGTACGTTCACCAGATGGCCGGCATTGTGCCCGAGCGCGTCCGCGAGACATACAGCCTGCCGCAAGGCATCGAGCCCATGACCGCGCTGGCCATCGGCTATCGTGCGCAGGCGGACACGCTGCCCGAGGAATACCGCAAGCGCGACACGTCCCCGCGCACGCGCAACAAGCTGGGCGAGTTCGTCTTCACCGGCAAGCTCGACCAGCCCGCGGCGTTTCTGGGCTGATCGATCGCGTGCGAGTGCGCACTCGGCGATCTCAACAATGGCTCCGAAGGAGCCAAGGAATGTTGCCACGGGTGGAGTCCGGTCGCCAGACCGGACGGAACCCGTGGAAAATCCGGGTAGGGAATTCCCACCCCGGCAGGGGTGGAGGAAACGTGCGGTGTCGATACGACGTGGTGCACCCGAACCATGGCGAAGAATGATCATCGTACGCTTCCACCACCCCTTCGGGGTGGGAGGATGATGGGGGATGCCCACCACGGGTTCCATCCCTGCAGCGCCGCGACTCCGCCCGTGGTAACATTCCCGCGCCCCTTCGGGGCGATTCGGTTCCGGTGGTTTCCTCGCTGCCGGACCGCTCGGGGAAGGCCATGCTCAAAACGCGAGTTGGCAATGAACTGTGGCTGATCAGCCAGCCCGACCACGCCGCGGTCTCCGGGTACCTCGCCGCCTACTGGGGAAATCCTAACTCGGGGTTCACGCCGCCGGGCTACTTCGGTGACTTGGCTGGCGCCGAAGCGGTCCGCGCCGAGGTCGTGCTGGCCGCCGCCGAGCACGACAACGGCTGGTGGGAATGGGAGGCCGACCCGGATCTCGATCCGGCCGACGGTCTGCCGCTGCATCTGAACGATCTTACGCACGCCGGCCCGGAGCGCGGCTTCGACCGCTGGCGACTGGGCGTTCCGCGGCTGGCCGAAGCGCGGCCGTACGCTGCCCTGCTCATCAGCTTCCACGCGTACTGGCTTTACGCGTTCAACTGCGAAGACGGGCTCGATCCGGCCTTCCACCATCCGCTGTTCAAGCCGGGCGGCGGCCCGTCGCTCGAAGGCATGGATCTCGAGCGCGCTCGCCGGTTCCTCCGCGAGCTGCACGCCGTGCAGGCCGACCTGTTCGACCGCCTCCGCACCGAGCCCGACGGCCCGGAGAGAATCGACCCCGCCGCCCTTTCGCCGAACATCCGGCTCATCCAGTTGTTCGACGGCCTGTCGCTGGCGCTGAGCTTCGGCGGCGACAAGGCGCTGCGCATGCCCGGAATCCCCCGCCGAGACTGGAACGACCGCGTGGACCTCGAGCTGGTTCCGCAGGCAGGCAGGCGCATCAGGATCGACCCCTACCCGTTCGACGTCGATCCGCTGGTCGTGCACCTGCGGGCGCGGATCCTGACCGGACCGGTGAAGCCCCGGCCGCACTTTCACGCCTGGTGGCACGCGCTGCCGCACGCGGACATCGAGTTCACGTATTGCTCGGCCGGCTGACGCCGCGTCACTTGTAGAGCAGGTACTTCTCGCGGCTGGCGCGGAACGCATCCAGCCCCTCGTTCCACGTCGCGATGATCTCGTCGATGGGTTTGTGCTCCTGGAACATCTCGCGGATGCGCTCCGTCCCGCAGACTTTGTCGAACATCGCGTCACGCTTGTTGCCGAAGAGCGGATGATCCGGGTACCGCCGCTGCACGGCGTCCATCACCTGGAACTGGATGCCCGTGAGCATCGCCTTATCGCGATCCAACAGGTAGATCTGCACACCGCCGCACATCTGGTCCTTGTACTTGCTGTAGTATGGCTGGTAGTACATCGGGCGAAAATAAACGCCCGCAATCCCGCGCTTGTTAAGTTCGCCGGCCACCTTGTCCGGCTCAATCCACGGGGCGCCGGCCAGCTCGAACGGAAGCGTATAGCCCACGCCTTCGTCAACCACGTGCAGCTCGCCCATGATGCCCGTCGCGGCGTAGAACAGCGCGGTTTCCGCGTGCGGCACGTGCGGTGAGGTCAACACCCACGGCAGCCCCGTGTCATCGAACCACATCGACCGCTTCCACCCGGACATCGGCACGACGTGCAGCCGGCACTTCGCCCCGTCCGGCAGCCAGCCTTCGCCGTTGATCATCTGGGCCAGCTCGCCGACCGTCATCCCGTGCACGTAGGGGATCGGCAGGTAGCCGACGAACGACTTGTACTGCAAATCGAGCACGCGGCCTTCCACGCGCGTTCCGGTGAGCGGGTTGGGCCGATCGAGCACAACGAAGTCGACATCGTGCTTGGCCGCCGATTCCATGCACGCGGCCATCGTGCTGATGTACGTGTACGACCGCGAGCCGATGTCCTGGATGTCGAAGACGAGCGCGTCCACGTCCTTCAGCATCTCCGCGGTGGGCGCGCGGTTCTTGCCGTAGAGCGAATAGACCTGCACGCCGGTCAGCTCGTCCTTGGCGTCGGCGACGCGCTCGCCGGCCGGCGCCGCCCCGCGGACGCCGTGCTCGGGACCGAACAGCGCGACCAGTTGCACGCCTTTGGCATTGTACAGCACGTCGATCGTGGACCGCAGATCGCCCGTCACGCCGGTCGGATTGGTGATCAGCCCGACCCGCCGGCCGGCCAGCGGCTTGAAGTCCTGCTCGATCAGCACGTCGACGCCCGGCTTGACCGCCGGCGCTTCCGCCTGCGTGGCGACAGCAGCGATCGCGATCAGGATGGTCGCACCAATGATGCCTGATTTCTTCATGTGGGCATTTCCCCCAGATTGAGTGTGTCACCCGCCGGTCCACCGCGCGAACCGCCGGAGCAATCAGTCTTCGAGTCGATCGAGTTCGGCGAGGGCGTCCGCCGGCAGCGGACCGAGATCCGCGGCGGCGCAGTTCTCCACGACCTGCTCCGGCGTCTTTGCGCCGGGTATGGCCGTATGGCAGGCCGAATGCGTTGTGCAGAAGCGCAGCGCCACCTGCGTCATCGTCTGACCGGCAAAGCGATGAAACAGCGGCTGCATTTTCTCGAGCCGCGTGAGATGCTGATCGAGCTTTTCCGGCGAGAGGTTCATCCGCCGGTGATCGTCTTCGCCGAATCGTGAGTCGCGGCTGAACTTGCCGGTCAGCAGGCCGAACAGGATCGGGATTCTCACGATCACGCCGACGCCGTACTGCTGCGCCTTCGGGAAGATCGCTGTTTCCGCCTCGCGTTCGAGCAGGTTGTAGCGTACCTGGATGCAGTCGAGCAGGTCGTGATGGCGGTCGAGCAGATGCGCCTGGGCGGCATCCTCGAACGACTGCACGCTCCAGCCGACGTGCTTGATCTTGCCGTCCCGCTTGAGCTGGGCCAGCGCGTCCCACGGGTCGTCGCGTTCGAGCTGCTCGAGGTCGCCGCTGTGCAGTTGCAGGATGTCGAGCGCATCAATGCCGAGCCGCTCGAGGCTCCGCTCCGCGGCGGTGACAATGTAGGCCTTGTCGTAGTTCTGCCGGATCGCGCCGTAGCCCTGATCGTCGGCGGCGGCGGCGTTGTAGAAGTCGTTGCCCGCTTTCGTCGCGACGACAACGTTGTCCGCGCCCCGCTCCGCCAGGACCTTCGCGATCAGTTTTTCCGAGTGTCCGAATCCGTAAACGTCCGCCGTGTCGATGAAAGTCACGCCGGCATCCAGCGCCGCGTGCAAGGCGCGCATCGATACGTCATCGTCCGTCGGTCCCCAGTTCCGCCCGCCGATGGCCCACGCACCGAATCCGATGGTGGACACGACCGGCCCGCGCTGCCCCAATTGCGTGTATTGCACTTTTGCCTCCTCCGATACGATCCAACCGAACGTTCGCCGGCGGCGCTATTCTACCCGCATCACCGCGCGATCCAACCGGCGGCGGTTCAGTTTCCAGTTTCCCCCGGCCCCACGCTTGCGAGAAACCAGGTTAGCGTAGACACTGTCGGCCGCTCACGGATCGACCCAATCCGCCCGAATCAGATCGACCATGCCGCGCGGCACAGGTCGCGCGCTGTCGGGCGGCAACTCACTGAAGGAGGCATGAAATGTCATCTCGAATGAAAGTCATGCTCGGCGGTGTCACGGTCATGGCCACGGTGTTGCTGGTGGCCGCCACCGTGATCTCGCAGGATGAGCCCCCGGCCAAGGAGCCGCAGCAAGGCGGCGACGCCATGGCGACCATGATGGCCGAGTGGGCGAAGGCCAACGCCATCGGTCCGGAGCATGATCGCCTCAAGAAGATGGTCGGCAAGTGGAACGTCGAGTCGAAAATGTGGATGAACCCGAATGCGCCGCCCACGGTTTCGCAGGGCACGGCGGAGTGCAATCTCGTGTTCGGCGGGCGGTTCATCGAGCAGCACTACAAGTGCCCGATGATGGGCATGCCGTTCGAGGGCCGCAGCTTCGAGGGGTACGATCGCATCAAGAAGAAGTACGTGTCGGTCTGGATGGACAGCATGAGCAACGGCATCTGGGTGACCTACGGCACCCCGGATGCCGGAGGCAAGTCGGTAACCTACTACGGAATGTCCGACGACCCAATGACCGGCGAGCAGGACAAGCTCTCCCGCATGGTGGCCCGCGAGATCGACAAGGACACCGCCGTCATCGAAATGTACGACAAGCCCTTCGGCCAGGATGAATACAAGGCCATGGAGCTCAAGTACACGCGCGCCGAGTAGTCCGGCCACGCGCCGAACATGGCCCGCATGACAGGATGGAACGGGCGATAGCGCGGAACGCGAACCGCAATCGGACTCCGAGAGAATGCACACTAACGAGGTGGTCATCGTGCTCGGGTCCCCGAACGCCGATGACGGAACGCTTTCGCCTATCGCCCGATCCCGTGCCGACCTCGCTCTCGAACACTACCGCCACAGTGCCGCCTGCAAAATCCTGCCGACCGGCGGATTCGGCGAGCGCTTCAACCGGACCGACCGGCCGCACGCTCATTACGTCGCCGAGTATCTCGAATCCCGCGGCGTGGCCCCGGACGACATCCTTGACTACGCCCTCAGCACGAATACCGTCGAAGACGCACTGCTCGCCCGGACCATACTCGCGCGCACAGACGACCTGGCCGCCGGCCGCATCGTTGTCGTCACGTCAGACTTTCACGCCCGCCGGGCGGAAGTGATCTTCCGGCAGGTCTTTGCGGATAGCGATCTGCTCGTGCTCGCCGCGCCCGCACCCATCTCCGACGAGGAGCGCGCCCGCCGCGAGCGTCACGAACGCGAGTCGGTCGAGCGCCTCGAACGCCAAGGCGGAATCATCATCCCGGCACACTTGTCCGAGCAACATCGGCGCCCGCCCGGAAATAGCGACGATTGAAGTACAGCGCCACGTTCACCAGCCCGATCAACACCGGCACTTCGACCAGCGGGCCGATCACTGCGGCGAACGCCTGGCCGGAAGCAATACCGAATACCGCGATGGCCACGGCAATCGCCAGCTCGAAGTTGTTGCTCGCCGCCGTGAACGCGATCGTGGCGGTCTTGGGGTAATCGGAGCCGAGGCCGTGGCCCATCCAGAACGAGACCAGGAACATGACGACAAAGTAAATGCACAACGGAACAGCGATGCGCAGCACGTCAAACGGAAGCTCCACGATCTTCTCGCCCTTGAAGCTGAACATCACGACGATCGTGAAGAGCAGGGCAACGAGCGTGATCGGCGAAATCTTCGGTGCAAAGCGCTTGTCGTACCAGTCCCGGCCGAACCGCCCGACCAGAATGAACCGCGTCAGCATCCCGCCGAAGAACGGGATGCCCAGGTAGATCAGGACACTCTCCGCGATCTGCCCGATCGTCACGTTTACGGCCATGCCCTTCAAGCCGAACAGCGGCGGCAGCACGGTGATGAACAGCCAGGCGTAGACCGAAAAGAACAGGATCTGGAAGATCGAGTTGAACGCCACCAGCCCCGCCGCGTATTCGCGATCGCCCCGGGCCAGATCATTCCACACGATCACCATGGCGATGCATCGCGCCAGCCCGATCAGTATGAGACCGATCATGTACTCCGGGTGATCGCGCAGGAAAAGAATCGCCAGCGCGAACATGAGCGCCGGCCCGATGATCCAGTTCTGCACCAGCGACAGAGCGAGCAGCTTCACGTTGCCGAATACGTCGCCAAGCTCCTCGTACCGCACCTTCGCCAGCGGCGGATACATCATGAGGATCAGCCCGATGGCAATCGGGATGTTCGTCGTGCCGACGGAAAACCGGTCGAGCCCGCGCTCGACGGCCGGCACGAAGTGACCGAGGGCCACCCCGGCGGCCATCGCCAGGAAGATCCACAGCGTCAGATAGCGGTTGAGAAATGAGAGTCGCTTTGGCTCTGCGGACTGCATGCGATTATTCCGGCTTGCGGGCGGTGACGTTCAGGCTCGTAACGAAATCCGCCGGACGCGTCCCCTCCGGCAGCGCGGCGACGATCTTCTGATAGAGAGGATCCTCGATCGACGTCATCGATTCGATGTACCGCGGCTTCTGCTCGAGCACGATGTGAATCAGGCCGGCGTCTTCCGCAAAATGCCTCGTATTCTCGACGAGCTCCGCGCCGGCGACGCATCCGACCAGCGCCTCAACACTGGTGCGCACGGCTTCCGGCAGCGGCTGGAGCAATGCCAGGTCGGAAACCGCCACGCGCCCGCCGGGCTTCAGCACGCGGGCGATCTCCCGCCATACCTGCGGCTTGTCCGGCGAAAGGTTGAT
>JBECKQ010000323.1:0-7536 GCA_040235375.1 Phycisphaerae bacterium
CCACATCCGGTCGAACATCCGATTGATCTCGTCCTGGAGGTCGGCCACGGAAAGTTGCCGCCCTCTTCCAAACGGTATCAATGCCATCGCATGATCCTCCGCTGCAACAGGCCGGCGCCGGTTTGGCGCCGGCGCCATTTTCTATTTGCGTAGTTCAGTCGCGCTTGCGTTGCACTGCTCGAGAGTCTCGAGAGCAGTGGCACGCGGGGGCGCAGTCGCGCCAGCAGGAGGGTGGCACGGTTTCGCCGCAGGCGAGGCCCTGGTCTCTCGATTCACGGCCTGTTCCTTCGGGCCGGACCGCGCCACCCAGTTAGACATCCGCCGCATTACGGGCCGTTCGGCGTTGGCTGCGGCGAGGCGGCCGGCGGCGCCGGCGCCGGTCCGCCCATCAGGCCCATGTCCTTGAGCGCAACGATCAACTCCATCGGCACCAGCAGGTCCACCTGGTAGCCCGCGGCCCCCACCGGACCGGCCACCAGCGCCAGCGGCGTGGCCACCTTCGGCATCGCCGGCGGCGGCTGCTCATCCGTCAGTTTGCTGATCTCCGCGGTCGTCGACATCAACCGGCTTACCGACAGGTACGCCTCGATCGCCCGCTTATCGGGCAGTTCCCCCGCCGCCGCCTTCACGCCCGGGGCGTCGTCGAGCGGGGCTTTGTTCGCCTTGGTCGTCGCGATCACCGCCTCCATCCGCTTGCTGCTGCCGCCCAACGTCACCGCAATGTGCTTGTCGTCGACGATGGCGATGCGGAACAGCAGCCCCTCCTGCCCGATGATCTTCTTGACCGTCGCCAGGTCTTCAGGCTTGATCTCCTCGATCTGGCTCATGTCCACGATCAGGTGATCCACCGGCACGTCCGCAACCGTTTCGGCGTCCTCGACGTACCGGACCATCGTCATCGCTTTCTGCACCTCGGGATCGGCGATGAGCCCGCTGGCGAGCAGGTTGACGACCTCCGAAAACTTGCGTGCCAGCACTTTGGCATCGCCGCTCACCTCGACGACCTTTGCCAGGCCCACAATGCCGTCCGGACCCGCGGGAAGCGCCGACGCGTCAAATGCCACGTGGCGCACGCTCAACAGCGTGTTCTGAAGAATCTGCTTGAGCTGCTCGAGCTTCTCCGCATCGACCTTCGCCTTCAACGCCGGATTGGAAAGACCCGCGAGAATCATGTCCGCGTTGTACTTGGCCGCTTCTGCGCTCGAATGCATGCCCAGCGCGAAGATGTACTCCTCGCCCGGCAGTCCCACGAGCAGCGGTTCCGTGGTGGCACCTCCGGAAACCATTGCCTTGGCGGGCTCGGTCCCTTCCTTCAGCCCGACGTACAGCCCTGCCTGCACGCCGCCCTTTTCGATCTTCAGCGACACCATCAGGTCGCGGAGCGCCTGGATCTGCTCCATCGTCGTGCTGCCACCGCTCGCGCCGGCCAAGATCATGAGCATCGGCTGAATCTGCGGGTCGGACAGAATCGACTCCGCGTTGATCCACACGGCGACATCGTCCGTCTTAAAGTGATCGAGCTGAGTTGGCGACCAGCGGTTTTGAAGCCCCGCCGTCTCCTGCCCCTTGATCAGCAGCTTGATCGGCTCCGGGCTCTGGGCCAGTACGGCGAAATCGCCAACCTTCGCCACGTACGACTCCTGCTGCATCAGCATGGCCTTCGAAACGCCTTCAACCGGCTCCTGCGCCTGCAGCGATGTGGCCAGGGCGTTGTAGTCCGTCACGGGCACGAGAATCACCAGCCCGCCCAGGTAGTTGCCCACCACGTTCGGCACCGGCAGCAAAACGCCGGCCACCCCGCCGTCGTCGTTGATCCCCGCGCTCAGGCCCATCGCCATCTTTGCCATCTGCAACGCGCTGATCGGCTGCACGTTCAAATGCTGGCTCAGCGCCATCAGCTTCCGATCCAGCTCGTTCAGATTGCGCACCACAACGACCGCCCATGCGTCCGTCGGTATCACCGATAGCACGTTCGTCGTCCCCTGCGGGGCCGTCTGCTCGGCCGGCGGCGCCTGCTCACCCTCCTGACCACGGACGGCTGGAGCCAATGCCAGCCCGAGGCACAGAACAAAGACGATCCCTACGCAGTCCCAACGTGTCATCGCGTCATCTCCCCATGATTCTGGTTGCGTGCCCTTGGATTGCCCGGCGCCGCGCCTGGTTGATCGATTGAATCCGACCCCCGCGCCTGGGCTCGGCATGCCAGCGTAATCCGCCCGCGGCAGGACGCAACCCGGCCCGGTCGGAATTCGTCGAGATACCGCCGTTGCGAAGTCCGATCGCCCGATAAGGGGATTCCGCAGCGTCGTTCTGCCGTTTAAATGGCCATCGCCCGCGGTGATCACGACAGCCGTTGTACCATTCCGCGCCGTTGGCTATCCTGCGCCGGGCGGCGCATTGTCTCGCTCGACGAATGGCACGGTCTCGCCGCAGGCGAGGTCGTGGTCCCTCGTTCTACGGCCTGTCCTTCGGGCCAGATCGTGCCCCGCCGCCAAAACGGATGCCGCCTGGCAGGCGCTTGCGCTCGACGGGTGGCACGGTCTGACGTTGTCAGGCCGTGGTCTACTGCCGAGACGCTCAGTCCGAACCGGAGTGATCCGATGGACGACAAGCAACAAAGAAAGGCTGACAAGAAAGCCACCAAGGCACAGGCCAAGGTCGCCAAGAAAGAGGCTCAAGCTGCCGCGGCCGTAGCAACCGCCACCACGGCCCCCTCATCGGCAGCGCACAACAGCCCCTCGCCGTCCGAACGCTCCGCCGCCGCGGCCGAACGCCAGGTTCATCTTCAGAAATGGCGAGTCGCCCTCGCGATTGCCGCGGTGATCGTCGCCCTCGCCACACTGCTCGTGACGCTCAGCGGATAGCACGCACTGCTGCATCCGAACGCAGGCTCACTCGTCTCCGCCGGTATCTTCCGACTTGGGCTCTGCCCTCTTCTCCGGCTGTTCCTTCTGCTCGATCGGTTTACCCTGGGCATCGACGATCGTCGCCTTCTCGATGACCACCGGCGGGTCCGGGTTCACCGCCCCTTCCCGACCACGTCCGGGGTCGTTCGGGCTCGTCACCAGCTTGCTGTTGCGGATCGCGTCCACAACGTCCATCCCCTCGACAACCTTGCCGAACACCGCGTACCCGTGTCCGTCACGGCTCGGGTAGTCCAGGTTGGGATTGTCCACGACGTTGATAAAGAACTCCGTCGTGGCCGAGTTCGGATCCGCCGTCCGCGCCATGGCGATCGTCCCCCGCTCGTTGCTCAGGCCGTTCTTCGACTCGAGCTTGATCGGCTCGTGCACACCCTTCTTCCGGCGATTGAGGTCGATGTCAAACCCGCCGGCCTGGATCATGAAGTTCGGAATGACGCGATGGAAAACCAATCCGTCGTAATAGCCCTCCCGGACATACGTCAAGAAGTTCTCCACCGTGATCGGAGCCTTTTCGCGGTTCAGCTCCACGATGATGTCTCCCTTGGTCGTGGTCAGCTTCACCCGGGGATTCGCGTCCTGTGACGGTTTCACCATCTGCTCCTTCTCCTGGCCTGCGGTTTCCTCCTGTGCCAGCGCCTGACCGGCGGCCAAGGCGACCGCCACCGCAGCCGCAAACACGGCAAAAAACGCACTCTTCATCGCAACACCTCTTTAATGATTGCTTCGATCGGACGTGGCCCGCCGGATGACTTTCGGCGCCGCCACTTGCCTGTAGGATCGCGGGATGCTATCGGTCTGCCAGCCATAGTGCAACAGCCGCCGCCCGCGCGCCGGCCACGACCGACGAAGTGCCGCAGGCGTCTCGACGTTCCGTACGCAAGGCCAAAGCGATGCCAGCCGCCGAACGCCCCGCCATCCTTCGCTTTTTTCAGGCCCTCAACGCCGCGGTCTGCCGCGTCTGGTATCGCCTGCACTGCGACAACCGCTGCACGGTGCCCCCAGTCGGCCCCGCGATCGTGACCGCCAACCACACCTGCTCCGCCGACCCGCTCATGATTTCCGCTGCCTGCCGTTACCGCAAAATCTCCTTCTTCATCGCCGAGGAATACTCGAACTACCCCGTCGGCCGGTGGTTTGTTCGCCTCATCGAGTGCATTCCCGTCAACCGCGAAGGTCGTGACACCGCCGCGACAAAGACGGCCATCCGCCGTCTCCGCAGTGGGGCCGTCCTCGGCATCTTCATTGAAGGTCGCATTCCCGACCCCGGTCAGCAGGCTGAGCCCAAAGACGGTGTGGCCGTACTCGCCCTGCGCACCGGCGCCCCCGTCATTCCCGTTCATATCAGCGGAAACAAATGGAGGCGGGGCGTCGCCCGCGGCTTCCTCGCCCGCCACAGGACGCGGCTGCGTTTCGGCAACCCCGTGGATCTGAGCGATCTGCAGAACCGCTCGCGCGAGGACGTCACGACCGCCACGGCGAGGATATTCCGGGCAATCCAGGACCTCGCCCCGCGCGCAGACTAACGCCGGGGCCCGTTCCATCAGGTGTGAGCTTGATACACGCGGCGCGACCGATCCGTCACGCCCATTTGATCAGCGAAAAATCGTGCTCGCCGCTGATGTCCGGGTGACGCGGCAGGACGCGAACCGTGAACGCGTGCTGCCCGCTCGTCGAGCAGGGAATGATCCCGGTGTATTCGAACACACCGTCCGCCGAACGCTGTTGGCATTCCATTGCCGACGCCCGTCCCGCCTCGATCATTCCGTTGGTCGGAGTCGGTCCGTGATACAACTGTACAACAACGTCATCCGGCGAGACCTCGCCCAGCTTGACCCTCGCGGTGACCGCGATCGTCGAACCGACCTTCTGCTCCCGCGCGGCGGACGTGTTGAAGTCCTTGATCTCGACGCCGGCCCAGCGCTGGCTGATGCCCCGCCGCCACTTGGCCAGCGACCTGGCCGCGTTGAACCCCTCCGCACGAAGGTGAATCCCGTTCCGCATCGTTGGAATGTAGAGCTTGTCCGCGTACTCGCGCACCATGCGGAACGAGCTGAACCGGGCCGTCAGTGTCCGCATCGACGCCTTCATCGTCGCGATCCACTTGCGCGGCAGACCGTCCGAGCCGCGGTCGTAGAACATGGGGATAATCTCGCCTTCGAGCGTGTCGTAGATCGACTCGCTCTCGACGAAATCCTGGTAATCCTGGTTGTCGTAGATGCGGTCGTCGCCGATCATCCAGCCGTTGGTGCCCTTGTAGCCTTCCGCCCACCACCCATCGAGAATCGAGAAGTTCAGCCCCCCGTTGGAGGTCACCTTCATTCCGCTCGTTCCGCTCGCTTCCAGCGGCTTCGTCGGCGTGTTTAGCCACACGTCCACGCCCTGTACGAGGAACCGGGCGATGCCGATGTGATAGTTCTCGACGAACGCGATGCGGTTGCGGATTTCGCTGCGCCGGGCGAACTGCACGATCCGCTTGATCAGCTCCTTGCCCATGTTGTCGCGCGGATGCGCCTTGCCCGCGAAGACGATCTGCACCGGCCGGTCCGTATTCGTCAGCAGCTTCAGGAGTCGTTCCTCGTCCCGAAGCAGCAGCGTCGCCCGCTTGTACGGCGCGAACCGCCGCGCGAACCCGATGGTCAGCGCCTCCGGGTTCAGCAGCTCGTCCGCCTCCGCGATCTGTGACGGGGGCGCCCCGCGCTTGATGAACTGCTCTTTGAGGTGCCGCCGCGTTTCGACGACCAGCCTCTCCCGCCGCCGCTCGTGCGCCCGCCAGAGCTCGGCATCCGGGATGTCGTCCACGCGGTTCCAGATCTCCGAATCGTCCGGGTTCGCCACCCATTCCGGCCCCAGGTAGCGCTCGAACAATTGCGATATATCCGACGAGACCCACGATCGCACGTGGATCCCGTTCGTCACCGACGTGATCGGCACTTCCTCCACCGGAACGCTAGGCCAGTTGCTCCGCCACATCTCCCGGGCGATCCGCCCGTGAATCTTGCTGACACCGTTGCTCTTACGCGTCAGCCGCAGGGCGAGCGTCGCCATCGAAAACGGCTCGTCCGGGTTGTGCGAGTACGTCTGACCGAGCGAGATCAGCTCCTCCACCGTGCACTTCATCCGCTTGGCGTACGGTGACAGGTAGTTGTACACCAGCGAATGCGGGAACGTGTCAATCCCCGCCGGCACCGGCGTGTGCGTCGTGAAGATCGTCGAGCCGGCCACCGCCTCGCGTGCCTCGGCGAACGACAGCTTCTCCGTCTCGACCAGGTGGGCGATCCGCTCGAGCACCAGAAACGCCGAATGCCCCTCGTTCATGTGGAACAGGTCGGGATCGTGTCCGAGCGCCCGCAGCGCCTTCGTGCCGCCGAAGCCCAGCACGATCTCCTGACGGATGCGCATGTCCTGGTCGCCGCCGTACAGTCGCACGGTGATGTTGCGATCGTCGGGATGATTCTCCGGGATCGCCGTGTCGAGCAGGTACAGCTTCGTCCGCGCGACCTGCACGATATAGACCTGCGCTGCCACCTCGCGAGACCCCACAGGAAAGCGCACCAGCAGCGGCTTGCCGTCGGCGTCATCGACGCGTTTCATGGGCATGTGGTGGATGTCAAGCTGGGGGTAGTCTTCGAATTGCCAGCCGTCATTCGACAGAAACTGCTGGAAATAGCCTTGGTGATAGAGCAGGCCGATCCCGACCAGCGGCACGCCCAGGTCGCTCGCCGATTTGAGGTGATCGCCGGCCAGGCACCCCAGGCCGCCAGAGTACATCGGCAGGCACTCGTGCAGGCCGAACTCCATCGAGAAGTACGCGATCAACCGTTCCTTCAGGTCGGGATACTTCTTTTCGAACCAGGTGTCGGCCTCCATATACTCGCCAAGCTGGTCCAGCACACGGTCCATGTGCGCCAGGTACGCCGGATCGTTCGCCACTTCCTCGAGCCGCTGCTGCGGCACGTCCGCCAGCAACTTGACCGGGTTGTGCCGGGCCTGGTCCCAGAGCCGCCGGTCCAGACGCTGAAAGAGCGTCACGGCTTCGTAGTTCCACGTCCACCAAAGGTTGTACGCCAGCTCCAGCAGTGGTGCGATCGGCTCCGGAATCGACGGCACGACCGTGAAGCGTTTGATGTTCTGCATCATGGATGACTCCGCCTCGATGCGTCTGATGTTGCTCCCTCTGAGTTATTGCGCTATCGTCGCGACGTTAGCGCCAGCCGCGAAATCATCGCGATGCTGCCGGAATACCGGCGCGCCGGATTCGGGATTTCCACAAGGTTCCCGCCGCGATTTCAGCGCGCTCTCAACTGCATTATCGCCACTTTGGGCGCGATCCCGTCGCTAACGCCCAGGAACTCGGCCGGTTCGACTATGAAGTTCGCGTTGCCGGCCCACCACAAGTCTCCACTGTCGCCGCACATCGTCTCTCCGGCCCCTCATGCCGTGCGTCTGACGGCGCTGACCGAAGCGTAATTATAGGACCGAGTTCCACGGCCGTCACACCACCCATTCCCCCACATGGCCGAAGTATCGCGACTATCGAACGGTGTCCCTCGGCCAACCGTCCACGCCGACTGACTGCTGACCTGTGACTTCCGACTTCTGGCCTCCCACCCCC
>JBECKQ010000339.1:0-36566 GCA_040235375.1 Phycisphaerae bacterium
CACACGCACGAGGTGGCGATCGAGCGGCGCGGCGGCCGACTCCTCGTCAATCCCGGCGAGTGCTGCGGGTGGGTCACGGGCACCGCCACCGTAGGCGTCCTTGACACCGCGACACGCACAGTGGACATTCTCCAGTTGGCGGAATGACCTTCGAGCCCGCTGCGCGGTCGAGCGTTCGAAGAGTCGGACGGCCGGCGCACCAGGTATCAAAGCCAGCGAGGAGTCGCATGGGTCGCGTGAAAGCTGTCGTAGTCTGTCTCTCGGCTGCCGTGTTGGCCTGCACGGGCGGCTGCGTCCGCCGGACCGTGACGATCACGACAGACCCGCAAGGCGCGGATGTCTGGCTCAACGACGAGGAGATCGGCCGCACACCGGTGAGCGTCGATTTCCTGTGGTACGGTGATTACGACGTGATTCTTCGACTTGACGGCTACGAAACGCTCACGACTCACCACGAGCTGATGCCGCCGTGGTATGAGCTGCCCGGGATCGACTTCTTCGCGGAGGTCCTCTACCCCGTGCACATTCACGACGAGCGAAGCATGCACTTCACTCTCCAGCCGGCCGCGCCCCCCAACCGCGATGCCCTGCTCGAGCGTGCGCAGGAGCTTCGCGCTCGGGCAGCGGAGAAGGATGCGGGCTAGACGCCCTCGCGCGCTGCCCAGGCCAGGCCGGCCGCTCCGATCACGCCCGCACTGTTGCCCAGCACCGAAATCGTGATCTCCGGTGCGTCGTTGTGCAGCGACCAGCTAATCTTGCTGAAGTGCTCCTTTACGCGTGACAGCAGGAAGTCTCCCGCCTGCGACATCCCCCCAGCCAGAACGAGCGTCTGCGGGTTGAAGGCATGCTGCACGTTCACGCACCCCACCGCGAGGAAGAAGCACGCTTCGTCCCATAATTCCATTGCCAGTCGATCGCCCGCCTGCGCCGCATCCGCGATCGCCCTGCTGCCGAAATGCTCACCGTTGCCAAGGGCCTCCGAAAGAGTGCTCTTTTCGCCGTTTTCCAGCCGCTCCTTGCAGTGACGCGTAATAGCACCCGGCGCGGCGTACTGTTCGAGACAACCGGACTGCCCGCACGGGCAAGGCCGGCCGCGCGCCACCACGATCATGTGTCCGAGTTCGGCAGCGTTTTCAAAATGGCCCCGGAACACGACCCCGTCACTGACGACGCCGGCGCCGATGCCTGTTCCCAGCGTGAGCGCCACGAGCTGGCGAACGCCCTTACCCGCGCCGACCCAGTACTCCGCGAGCGCCGCGGCGTTGGCGTCGTTGTCGAGCACGGTCGGCAGTCCGGTGCGTTCCAGAAGCGCCCGCCGCAAGCGCACGTTCTCCCAGCCGGGCAGGTTGCCCGCACGGAAGATGATTCCATCGCGGTGGCTCAAGGGCCCGGGAGCGCCGATGCCGAGCCCGACGATGTCGTCCCGACTCACGTGCTCCGTTGTGACGAGCTCGTCGACCATGTCGGCCATGTCGGATATGACCGGCTCTGGCCCGCGTGCGGCTTCAGTCCGCCGTGCCAGTTTGCGTACGATCTCGCCGTTCTCCGTGACCAATGCTACTGAGCAGTTCGTGCCGCCCAGGTCGATTCCCACCGCAAGTTTCTGACCCATTCGGTTTCCCCGTCTGTCGTCTTCATCAAGCTTCGCGCCGGCTCGAAGAATATTCCGCGTGGCTGGGTCGGTTCATCGCCTGCCGACCCGTCACGGCCGTAGGCCACGCCATCTTAGCCGACTGAGCCGTCGATTGGCTTGTGCCGCTCTGGCGCCTCGTGGCTCGTTTCGTGATTGTATTCGCGGGCCGAGCGCATGTGTCGCGAGGGCTCTCGGCCGCTTCTCACCGCCCTGACCATCACTGCGGCATGGCCCTGTGGAACGGCCCGCTACGACGGCCTTACGAACGATGTCTGCCCCTAACGCACTTCTGAACCACCCAGATTAGCGATGTTCGGCGAAGTTGCCAGCATTCGGCCCGCAACAGGTACGGCTATGGACAACGCTTCGCGAGAAGCAGCGCCCCTCGCTGTCACCCCGGGAGAACGCGGAACGTGCCGAAAAAGACCTGGCATCGTCGGCAATGGTCAGGCAAATGCGGTGTAACCGCGCACTTGCCCAGGAATCAAGACCGGGCGGACAGACCTCGCCCGCCGCCAGGCCCATCCACCGCCCCCCCATGGTCGTAAGACGATTGTTCCCGTCCGGTCCCCCCGCTACAATGCCGCCCGCACGACCTTCCAACGAGACTCACGCGAGCGTTTCCCCCATGGAACAGCGAAGACTAGGCTCCACCGGCTTCCACATATCCGTTCTCGCCGTGGGAACCTGCGCCCTAGGCGCTGAACCGGAGCTCTGGGGTAACGTGGACGACAACGAGTCCATCTCTGCGATTGCCACCGCGCTCGATGCCGGTGTCAACCTCATTGATACGGCCCCTGTCCACGGGGCCGGCCACGCGGAGAGAATCGTCGGCCGAGCCGTCGCCGGCCGCCGTGCCAATGTGCTCATCGCCACAAAATGTGGGCTCAGCAACACCCCAGACTCATCGACAGGCCGCCGGCAGCTTACCCCCGAATCCATTGTGACCGAGTGCGAGCAGAGTCTCCGCCGCCTCAAAACCGACTACATCGACCTCTATCAGTGCCATTCGTCCGACCCGGCCGCCGCCGATAAGCACGTTTTCGGAGCCCTCGCAGACCTCAAGGCCCAAGGGAAGATACGCGCTATCGGCCTGACGCACTGGAGTTGTGAGCCCATCCTGCGGGCCATGGAATTCGCCCGGATCGCCAGCGTCCAACCGCCCCTGTCGATGCTGAACCGCCGAGTGCTCGAAGATCTGGTTCCATTCTGCCGCGAGCATGACTTGGCCGTGCTGGCGTACGGCGCGCTGTCCAAGGGCCTTCTCGCCGCGAAATTCGACGCCGCCAGCACGATGACCGGCATTCGAAAAAACGATCCGCAGTTCACCGGCCGCCGCTTTCGTGATAACCTCGCTGTCGTTGACCGACTGCGGCCGATCGCCGAAAGCTACGGCCGAACCACCGCTCAACTGGCCGTCAGGTGGGTTTTGCAGCAGGCCGGCGTCACCAGTGTGATCGTCGGCGCCAAACGCCCGTCACAGGTCATTGAGAACCTGGGCGCCGCCGACTTTACGATCGACGAGCCCGATCTGGCCGCCATCGACCGGCTGCTTCAGGAACTCTGAATCGTGCGAACTGACCAGGCAGAACCCAACACGATCCGCCCACGCGGCAGAGTGCCGCACACGCTCGTCCCCAGAAAACCGACGACAACAGCACAACCACCGTCGGATCTCAACCCGCCGGCCATCTCATCCTCCGCCGGGCGCCCCCGTTCGGGCTCCCGCCGTTTCGCCTTGACTTTCGTGCCGCTGGCCGCCGCCGCCATCGCCATCGGACTCGCCGAGCGGCGCTACACCGGCCATACGATGATCGCCGTCGCGCCTCCTTCGGCCTCCAGCGCCGCGCCGCCCGCCCCTGCCGACCTCGAGCCATACTGCCGCGAACTGATCGACGCCGCATGGGCCACCGCCCATGACGCCTCAGCACCGCCCATCGTCGATTGGAACGTTTATGCGGGGGACAAGGACCGTCGCCTTCGCCTCACCGCCGTGGCATCCTCCCGGCGCGACCTCGACCGCTGGCTTGCCGCCGCGAACAGTCGATTCCAGCAGCGGCTCGAAGCCGTGGAGCAGGACTGGGAAAGCCGCCGCGAGACGGATGAGGCTTTCTTCGCCGAAAGACAGTCGGCGCTCGCCGAGACCCTGGCGCTCGTGCAGACCGAGGCCAGTCGGACTCCCGGCAAGCTCACCGGCGATGCCGATCCGCTGACGGAAGTCGTCGGCGGGCTCCAGGAGGTCGCCCAACTTCGTCAGCGATACGTGGACCTGCGCAAGTCCCTTCGCGAAGCACTGACCGAAACTGAGCAACTGACCAAGACCCCCTCGCCCGCTGAAGTGCCGATCGACCCCGATGCTCGCCGCGAAGCCTACGAAGGGAGCGTCGTTCTCCAGCAGGACCTTCGACAGTTGCAGGTGCGCCTCGCCCAGGTGCGGGCCGGCATGCTCGAGGTCTGGCAGAGCGCCTCGCCAGAACTGGACAACGTTCTGGCCAATGCCGAACGGCTCAGTCAGGTTTGCGACGCCGATCAGGCCGCATCCGTCGGTGCAGATTATCGCCGGCTGCTCGAGCGGCTTGCGGAGACGGCCACGGAATTCCACACGCGGGCAACCATCTTCTCCCAGCAGTGGACCCGCGGTTTCACCAGCCTTCAGAACGCCGACGTGGATCCCAACGAGCCTCTCATCCTCAATCTGCACGAACAGATCTCGGACCGCGTCCTCGACTACGGCCACGAAGCCGACGGCGCCATGACTTCGCTGCGCATCCGCCTCACGGCGCTGACCGAACAGGCCGACGAGCAGGCCAGGCATCACATGCTCACCGCGTCCGCCACCCGCCTCTATGAACAGCTTCGAACGGCGCAGTCTCGCTTCGAATCGGCAACCGCGCGGCTTACTTCACGCGACAACTATCTGCTCGACGCGGCGCTGCACAGCGCTCGCGGCCTCATGCATCGCAGTCGCGCCACGCGCATGGCCATCGACGCCGAGCTCGAAGCCGCCGCACGCCAACGCCTGCTTGCCCAGCGGCGCGAGCGCCTGGCCGACCTCGATGTCCGGATCGACGAAATCCGCAGCCGTATCGATCGTTGCCTCGACGACCTGCTCGCCGTCGAGGAGCAGGTCGAAGCCAACGCCGGCGGCCTGCCCACTTTTCTGCAGGCTCGCGTCGCCCGTGAAGTGAATAGCGCTCGTCGTGAGCTTCTCGCCAGCCAGCAGAGCGAGGTCCGGCAGCTCGCTGCGTCCGCCCGGGACCGCCGGCTTCCGCCGCCCGTTACGCCCACCGCCGTGCGCGTCATGGAAAGCCGCACTGGCGCGGGGCCGTCAAACGTCGTACATCTCGCGACCGTCGCCGCCCTCGCCTGGAGCATCACCTTCATTCTGATGCTTGCAGTGACCCGAATGGGGTCGCCCGCGCGCACGGAAACGGCGACAGCGTAGCGCCGGGCGTGCCCAATCGGCGATCAGCCGGACACGTCGGCTCCATCTCATTTCTGACCGGCCTCGTGATAGAGCTTCATCGACCAGATGTTCTCGCCGCTCATCGCCGGACCATCGCACAGGATCTTCAACCCGCTGTCCCCCGTTCTGTTGAAGTACTCCACCGTGATGGGGTGCAGCCCCGCCTCGAGTGCCGCCTGCGTGCCCCGGGCTCGGAAGCCGTGCAGCCCGTCGTTGTCGACGGTCGTGACGTTGTCGATAGTAAGGCGGCTGCCGTCGTCGCTTCCGAGCCAGAACCAGTACACGCCCGTTGTGGGAATCTCGATAAAGCCTCGCCAGCGAATTGCGAACCGCTCGTCGCGCCCGCACTGGCTTGTATCGAGGTACTGGTCCACCCCCCTCTTGACCGGCGTCAGCTTGTCGAAGTCCGGCAGCTTCTCCCACTCACCCTCGTAGCACGCGTACTCCAGGCCGGGCGATTGATCCGCAAGTTCCTTTCCCGGCGTCGGCTTCACTTTCGTGAGCTTCACCCGCGTCGCAAAGTCCTCGAGCTCGCCGCGGTGCACGCCTCGCGCCGTCACCGTCATCGTGTCGGTCACAGGCACCGGGCCGTCGTACGGCTTTGACGATTTGTCCGGCAGGCTGCCGTCCAGCGTGTAGACGATCTCCGTATCCGGAGCACTGGCGGCCATCTGCAGCTCGCCCGGTTCCATGAAGATACCGCTTGCCGTGTCCGTAAAGACCCCCACGGTTTCGTCGTAGAGCCAATCCGCCGCCCTGGTTTCCGCGTTCGGATCCTTCGCCGCGGTCAGGGCGAGGATGCGAATGCGCCGATCCCGCGGCAGTGTCACGCGGTCCGCGCCCGGCGGCAGCGCGAAGCCGCACTTGTAGAGGTTGCAGAAAATGTACGCCTCGTTTTCGTCCCTGCTGACACTTCTATCCGCGCGGCTGTTGTGACGGTGCGTCCCGATCCATGCCAACTCGTCACGATGAATGTACGCCGGTACGGTCTGGTCCTTGCCGAGCAGCACCGCGCCCTCTGCGACGCCCGCGGCCTGCCCCAGCCATCCCGTGAATCCGCCCACACGAACGGCGATCGGCTCGCCATTCGCGTAGAACGTTCCGAGGCGCGCTCCCCCCATCGCCGCCGCAATCATGTACACGTGATCGAAGTCACCCTTCGGTAGGCGGACCGTCTGGCCAGCGCACACAACGGCGTTCGGCTGGCCTTTCTCCTTGGGGCCCATCCAGAACTGCACGCCGTCGATGGTCAGGTGCTCGGGCAGCAGCTCCGCCGGGATCGAATGTCCCTGACCGTCAAAGTCGCCGTCCGATCGGGCCGAATCTTCACTGATGACGTCCCGGTCGAAGGACAGCGACACGGGAATGCCCGTCGGTTCGTGCAGCTTCACTTCCGGCGCAACCAGCTTCAATGCCAGCGTGCGCGGCTGAAACGCGTCGAAATCCAGGCGCATCTGGCTGCCGCTCGCGTCCAGATGGCGTCCCTCTCTCTCCACGCCGTTCGTTTCCTGCACGGACTCCACGCCGGCTGCGCACTTGACGGCGATATTCTTCGCGGCGCGGCCGTGCGCCTCCTGCAGGCGCACGATGACCTCGTCGCTCCTCTCCGCCTTCTTGATCGCCCGCACGACCACGGACGGATCATCCACGCTCAACAGTGAGAACCGCTTGCCGAGCCTGCCCGCGTGAGCGCTCGTCTGGAACGGCCTCAGCGGCTGATTCAGCCGCGCCGCCCTGTCAACGGCATTCCCGTCGCGCCAATCACCGTTGTGCCCCGCCACCGAGTACGTCAGGCGATGCCACCCCATGTCCTTGATCACGTCGTTCGGCGAGTGAATCAGCGTCAGACGCAGCATGGAATCCGAAGGCTTGTCCCAGCCGTACTTGCAGTCGTCCATCACCGTCACGCCGAAAGATCCGTCGGCGTTCGTAACGTCCGCCCACTGCTGCGCCGGGACTTCGTACTTCGCCTCGGTGTTGTTCGGTCGATCGATCACGCCGAAGCCCAGGTCGTAAGTTGCCTTCGGGTTGCTCGATGCCGTTGGAAACTCCGCCTTGAGCAGCGTCGCCGGCGTTCGCCATTCGATTACCGTATCGAAGTCCACCCGATCGCCCGCGTCGCCGGCCGCCAGGCGGATGCGCTGCACGAACGTCGATCCCTGCGCCTCGCGAGTCACCTCGATCGTCGCCCGAGCCGGTCCCTTCTCCAGCACCTTCACCTTCGCCGGGCCGCCCACGTACGCGTACGGCTCGGCCGTGATGTCCTCGTACATGATTTCCCATTCCGGCCAGTGGTCCGACTTGTCGCGCAACAGCTCGAGACGCATCGGCGCCGACAGCAGCTCCTTGTCCAGCCGCTTGTCGTGAATGCTCGCTACGTCTCCCTGCTCGTTCAGGATGACGCGATAGAACTTGTTCTCGATCGCCGAATCGCCTGCGCTCAGGCCCGTCTTCAGCGTGCAACCTTCCGCCGCCGGCCTGACGTCGTACACCGCGTAGCCGACCGCGGGAACGTCGGCCACGAACAGCACGCTCACTTCGTCCTGATAGATGCTCTGCACCTGCGAAGGCACCTCGGTCCCGTCGGGGTCGAACACACGCACCTGTCCCGGTTCCTGACCGGGAAACTGCACGCGCGCGGTCACCACGTCCTGTCGCCGGCGCTCGAGCGGGTTGAAAACGACGACAGGCGTGCCTTCCGCGGCCGTATCCAGCGACCGCGCCGCCGCGCCCACGGCATTCTCCAGCACCGCGGCGAATTCGTTCAACGAGACGATCTCGTCGTTCCACGAAAACTGGTACGCCTGGGGAATGCTCGTCCCCGTCAGGTCGTCGTGGAACTGGTGCCACAGAAACCGCACCCAGGCGCGATCGAGCTTTTCTCTCGGGTACGCGGCGCCGCCCAGCCAGTCCGCGATCACCGACGCCCGTTCGGCGGCGGCGGCGAGCTGCTCGTTCTGCCGATTCCAACGTTTCATCGCCGCCTGTGACGTATAGCACCCTGTGCCGTGCCGTGTCATCAACAGCTCGCCCTTGTAGCGTGGCAGCTTGGCTCGCTGCTCCGGCGTGATGTCCTTGAAAAGCTGATCGGCCGGCGCGCTGATCACTCGCACCGGCCCGTCACCCTCGATCGACTTCTCCAGCCACTTGACCGACTCGGCGTCCGGCGCCCCCCCGCGATCGCCGACGCCGAAATACATGTACCCGGCGTACAGTCCCGTCGCATCGCCGAGCTTGCGGATTCGCTCCAGCCAGTCCTTGCTGTGGCTCAGGTCCTCGCGGATCGTCGTGTCGTAAGCCCCCGGATTCAACGCCGCGACGACCTCCGAACCATCAACCCCCTCCCACACGCCGATGTCGAAAGGAATGCCCACCGACGATCCCCACGTCAGCTTCTGCGTGGAAAAGCCCTTCAGTCCGCAGTGCGCCGCGATCGACGGAAGCGCGTACCCGAATCCGAAGCAGTCCGGCAGGAAAATGTCGCTGCTGCGCTCGCCAAGCTCGCGCTCGAAGTAGTTGTTGCCGTAGAGTATCTGCCGGATAAGCGATTCCGGCGAGGGGATATTCACGTCGCACGCGTCGACGGAGCTTCCACACACATGCCAGCGGCCCTGCTTGACGTACTTTTTCAGCCGCGCGTAGTCCTCCGGGTAATACTCCTTCGCGAGCATGTACCGAAAAGCGCCCTCGAAGCTGAACACGTAGTCGGGAAACTCGTCGAACAGCGCAAAGTTCTCGCGCAGCGTCGCGGGAATGTACTTGTTGATCGTGTCCTGAATCGTCCACAACCATTGCGTATCGAGATGTGCCGTGCTGGTCACGTACAACGTCGGTTTCGGCGCCGCCGCTTTCTTCGGGGCGGGCACTTGCTTCTTGGCCATTGTCATGCCCGTCTCCTCCGCTGCCTTGCGGCGCGCCGCGCGTTGCTGGCCCATCGCCTGTTCGCCCGTCATCGCGCACACCAATCCGAACAGGACCGCCATTGCCACGTGCCGCCATGTATGGGCGATCTCGCGTCGGTCACGATCACTCCGCGTCATAACAAACTCCTCGTTGTCCCGGCCGTCGATTCGTGCCGCTTCCGCTCGCGCCGTTTGACCACCCTTTCGGCCCGGCCGGCCGGCGGTGGCGCAGAGCCACCCCTCCAAGGGCCGCAGTGCTCTTGAAACCCAGCCTCTTTTTTGTCTCGTGTGGTGATGGGCCGGCGCGAACGCATTGGCGACGATCAATCGCACACTCCGGTGTCCTGCGTGAACACGAACGACACCAGGAGCGTCTCCGCCTTCTCCTGAAACTCGACCTCCGACAGCGCCATCCTCACGAGCAGCACGGCCTGTCGCAGCGCGTCAGTGTTATCCGCCGGCAGGTCGCGAAGCTCGCTCATCGCCTCGCCGGCCATCTCGATCAGCTCCTTGTGCGTCTCGCGCAAGTGCTCGACCTGCTTCGCCAGCGACGGGTTCCGTTCGACCACGATGTTCAGGAACCCGCCCATCTCCTCGAGGGCGATCCGCTTGATCAGGTGCGCACGGAACTGCTCGAACCTTGCCCGCACGGTATCGAGCCATTCGCCCGGATCGCGCCCCGGCGGACGCGTGATCGCATCCTTGAGTCCGGCCGTGATCTCGCGGAGCCGCTCGTGCTCCTCCCGTACCTTTCTGATGATCTGCTGATCTTGCACGCGTGACCTCCTCCTCTCGCCTTCGGATCGGCGTCCAGTCTAGCCGCCGGTCATCCGAAAGTCGAAGCATCCCTCCCGCCTGATACGCAGCAGTGATCCGGCCCCCAGGGGCTGAAATGCCGGCCGTCAGCTTAACGCTCGCAAGCGCCGCGTTCCACGCTCTCGGCTCCGATCGCGACTGTTTGGGCTTCGATTCCCGAGAGACTCTCGCCGAATCGCACTGCAACGCGTTCCTCCCGTTCCAGATTCGCAAAGCACACCAGGGCAAGGACGCCGAAACCGATCGACACCATCCACACCCACCAGCCGATCGTGTTCCACAGCAGTATGCCCAGGGTGGGCATGACCAATCCGCGCAGACCCGTCAGCGACACGTGTATTCCCATGTACGCCTCGGCGTCCTCCGAACGGGCGAAATGCAGATGGCCCAGGTTCCAGGCCAGCGAACCGCCGCTGTCGCACAGGCCCCGCGCGATCGAGAACAACGAGAACAGGCTCACCGCCACGACAACGTAGTACGGCCCGATGCGCTCTGCGTATACCGTCGCCAGCGTACCGGCCGTTCCCAGCGAAATCGCCGCGATCCACCAGACGCTCTGGACCACACGAAACCGGATGACGCCGACCCGGTCGAAGTACTTTGCGAATTTCCCGATGCTGTACAGCAGAACGAGCGTCGGCAACAACTCGAGCAGCACGGACGATATCCAGTATTCCCGATCCATCACCACCAGCAGGCTCTTCATCAGGACGACAACGAGAACGGAGCGAACCAGGAGATTCGCGAACCCGCCGAACATCTGGGCCACCATGTACCCTCGAAAACGCCGGTCCTCGCGCAGCACCCGAAACGCCCCTGACAGGACGAACGCCGGCGACAAGGCCTTCATCCACGGTACGGGCCGCGTCAGGCCCGGCATGCCGCCGGTACCGTTTGCGGCTCTGTGCACGCGCGCCAGCTCGCTCCGCTCGCCGCGAACATGCGTCCGCTGAAGCAGCGCGATTCCCAACACGCCGATCATCGCCATGACCGGGTACGCCCAGCGATACGTCGTGGGATTCAGGTCGAACAAGGACGCCGCCGCAGCCACGGCGGCCATCCGCGTGATGTACCGGGCCACCTGCACACGCGCCGTAATGCTTCCGCGACTGCGCGCCGGGTAGTTGTGCTTCCACAGACCGCTGCGCAGCGTGACCACACCGCTGAGGAAGAACTGCGCCGCCGCCATCTGGGCCACAAACAGCCATGCGCCGGTGCGGTTGGCGGGTATCGCTCCCACGCCGGCGGTAAGGATGACCAGGCCTGCTGCCGCGATCGTGAACAGGCGCAGCTTGGGCCGGCCGACCGCCAGCGTGCCCCAGAACAGGCTGGCGAAGTTCATGGCGACCGGCGTCGTCGCCGCGATGTCGATCAGCACGTCACCGCCGCCGAACGTTTTCGCCACCACGACCGCGGCAAAGTTGCCTTCGACGAGCCCCACCGGCACACCCCACGCCAGGATGTGCTGCATCTCGTGCCGGTAGTTGCGGCGGGCCAGGAAAGGAACGCGACGAGCGCCGAATACGTCCAACGTAAGAATCCCCCCCATCCTCCGGGTCGGAGGATTATAGCGATGGCCAGCCGTGCCGATGACACGTTTCCTGCCGGCGGCTAGAATCCCCGGTCCCGTCTGTTTTCGCAACGGCCGGGTCACGCCTTTCTGGTCGCCCCGAGGGCGAGGATAAGAAGCCGATGCTGGAACAGAACACGGATTCCGTTGCCTTCATCAGCTCCTACGTCCCCCGCAAGTGCGGCGTCGCCACGTTCACCCACGATCTGGCGACGGCCGTCTCCCGCGAATGCCTCGGGCAGCCGCTCAGCGGCAACAGCCACGCCGGCATCGTCGCACTGAACGACCGTGACGACTTCTACACCTATGGTGACGAGGTCGTCGCGCAGGTCGGCGAGCATCGTCGCGAGGACTATCGCATCGCCGCCGAGGTGCTCAACGCCAGCCACGCGAAGGTTGTCTCGCTCCAACACGAGTACGGCCTGTACGGGGGCGAGAACGGAGACTACGTCTTCGATCTCCTGGACCGTCTCGACAGGCCCATCGTGCCCACGCTGCACACCATTCTGTCCAAGCCGAGCCCCGGCCAGCTTGCCGTTCTGAGACGCATCTGCCGCAAGAGCAGCGCGGTCGTCGTAATGGCAGATCGAGCCCGCGAGCTGCTGATCGACGTGTACGGCGCGCCGGCCGAGCGCATCCACAAGATCCACCACGGTGTTCCCGAAATGCCGTTCGGCGACACCGAACCGTTCAAACGTCGATACGGCCTGGCCGGCCGTCCCATCGTGCTCACGTTCGGGCTGCTCGGCCCCGGCAAGGGCATCGAAACCATGCTCGACGCCATCGCCGACGTCATCCCGCAATTCCCCAATCTCGCTTACATCATCCTGGGCGTCACGCACCCGGCCGAGAAGCGCGAATCGGGCGAGTCTTACCGTTTGTCTCTCGAGAGTCGTGCGGTCGAGCTCGGCATCCAGCGAAACGTCCTCTTCCACAACCGCTACGTCTCGAGCAGGGATCTTTGCGAGTACTTGCAGGCTGCCGACATCTACGTGACGCCTTATCGCGCCAAGGAGCAGATCACGTCGGGGACGCTTGCGTACGCGCTCGCCGCGGGCAAGGCGATCATATCGACGCCCTACTGGTACGCGGAAGAGCTTCTCGCCAACCACCGCGGGGTCCTTGTCGACTTCGGCAGCGTCGGCGGCTTCGCCGCCGCCCTTCGCGATCTGCTCGAGAAGCCGGACGAGCGCGAGCAGATCCGCCGGTCCGCCTACGACTACGCGCGGCAGATGGTCTGGCCCGAGGTCGCCAGACGGTACTGGGAGACATTCAAAAAGGCGACGGAGGCCTTCGCCCGCCGGCCGACGGAATTCGCTCCACGCCGCAAGACGCTGCTGCGCATGTCGCTTCCCGACGTGCACTTCGATCACCTGGTCAACATGACCGACGACACCGGCCTGCTTCAGCACGCCGTCTTTTCACTGCCGAATCGGGCCCACGGCTACTCGACGGATGACAACGCTCGCGCCGTCGTCGTCTGCTCGATGCAGTGGGCGCTCTTCCAGGACGAAGAGATCGTCAGGTACCTCAACACCTATCTTTCGTACCTCCACTTTGCCCAGCCGTCCGGCGGCGGACGCTTTCGCAACTTCATGTCCTACGACCGCCGGTGGTTCGACCAGGATGGCAGCGATGACTGCCAGGGCCGCGTGATCTGGGCGCTCGGTCACCTCGTATCGCACGCGCCGAATGACTCCGTGCAGGAGCTTGCCCGGCAACTGTTTCACGTCGCTGTGCCGGCTATCAGGACTCTCGAGCATCCGCGCTCCTGGTCGCTCTCCATCCTCGGACTGCACTATTACCTGCGCGAGCAGGAGAGCGACGCCGAAGCCATCGCCTACGAAACCGACCTGGCCCGCCGATTGTGCGGGATCACCACCGCGCACGAGTCCCATGACTGGCACTGGTTCGAGGATCGCGTTTCCTACGACAACGCCCGCCTGCCGCAGGCGCTCATCATTGCCGGATTCGATCTGAACGACAGGGAAATGGTCGATTGCGGACTGCGGGTGCTCGATTGGCTGCTGGACATCCAGACCGGCGAAGGCGGCCGACTTTCCGTGATCGGCAACCACGGGTGGCACCGGCGCGGTGCTGAGAAACCCCGCTTCGACCAGCAACCGCTCGAGGCCGCCGCCCTGATCGGCGCCTGCAAGGCGGCATATCGCGTCTCCGGCGATTCGCGATGGCTCGACGAGATGCGTCGCTGCTTCGAGTGGTACCTCGGCCGGAACGACATGGGCGTTGCGCTCATCGACTTCAAAACGATGGGATGCTACGACGCCATCACGGCCAATGGTGTCAACAGAAACCAGGGCGCCGAGTCCGTGCTCTCCTGGCTTCTCTCGCTCTTGACCATGCACGAGATGCAGACCGGATACCCGCCGGATGTCGGATGAGGTTCACGGCCCGCACGCCGTGCAGGAGTCGCAATGTCCACCAGGAACGTCAACGCGCCTGATCTACTCGTGCGACATGAGGCCAACCCGGTGCTCTGCCACTCCCAATGGCCTTACCCCGTGAACACCATCTTCAACGCCGGAGCCACCCGGCTGCCCACCGGCGAGACGCTGCTGCTATGCCGCGTCGAGGACCGCGAAGGCCGGTCGCACTTCGGGACCGCGCGATCGGCCGACGGCCTGACTGGCTGGACCATCGACGTGACGCCCGCACTGCTGCCGGACGATGTAAACCATCCCGAAGAGTGCTGGGGGATCGAGGATCCGCGCGTCGTCTGGGTGCCCGAACTGGGCAAGTACGCGATTACCTACACATGCTACGGCCGCGCCGGGCCCGGCGTGTGCCTCGCGCTCACCACCGACTTCCGCAAGTACGAACGTATCGGCAACATCTTCGTGCCCGAGAACAAGGATGCGGCGCTCGTCCCTCGGCGCGTGGACGGCCAATGGGCGATCATCCATCGTCCCGTGTGGTCTGGGGGCCCGGCGCACATCTGGATGTCGCTTTCGCCGGACCTGTATCATTGGGGCGGGCATACGCTGTTGCTCAACGCCCGGCACGGGCCCTGGTGGGACGCCGGCAAAGTCGGACTATGCACGCCCCTGATCGAAACCGCCGAAGGCTGGCTGATGACCTATCACGGAGTGAAGTGGACGGTGGCGGGCAGTTTGTATCGCGTCGGCATCGCCCTGCTTGATCGGGATGACCCGCGACGATGCATTCGCCGTGGAAAACAGTGGATTTTCACTCCGCAAACGGACTACGAGTTGACCGGGGATGTGGGCAACGTGGTATTCCCATGCGGCTGCACGATCGAGGACGACGGCGACACGTTGCGCCTCTATTACGGAGCTGCAGACTCCGCTGTCGCCGTCGCGACTGCCAGCATCCACAGGCTGCTCGAATGGCTGCGGAGTAACAGTCATGTAAGCGGTATCGCGCCCTCCTGAATCGCTGCAGGCTTAATTACTTTTTACCTTCGGCCGCTTGCTCGCTGCCGTCGATATCCCAGTCGGGGACGAAGCGAGCCGCATAGACGTCAGGCCGGCCGCCATTCAAGCAGCTTCCAAACGATGATCATGACCAAGCTCGCAGACACGCATGGCGACGGGCATTTTCTTCGCCACGACTCGATCGTTGCGGATCACAATCTCGGCATGCCCGGAGTGAAGTCCTCGCCGATACAAACTGCGACGATCGAAAGGAACCACATGGACATTCGTGCCACTGGCTTCAATCCCTCGTATCGCCGGGACGTGAGTGCCGCCTCCGCGGCATCTTCCCCGACGCGCGCCGCAAGACAACATCGTCCCGACGTGCAAGACATCGTTGACATATCCGCATCGCCGGCAGCAGCGCGCCATGCGCCCGAGACCGGCGCGTCGGCACGCGGCCAACGGATCGCGCGCTTGCGCGCCGACGTTCGCGCCGGCGTTTATGACTTCAATGACGCCGCGAAGCTCGGGGTCGTCGCAGACCGCCTGGTCGATTCGTTGGCCTGACAGATTGGCGTGAAAGCGACCGGTTAAAGCCGAACGCAGAGGGTGCCGGCTGCCGGAGCGACACGGCGGACGCTCGTCACCAGGCTGAATCTTCGGCCATAATCGCGTGCCACAGCCTGCTGCAAGTTTTCCACCGATTCGTCTCTGACAACTGCAATAACCGCCCCACCGAATCCGCCGCCGGTCATGCGTGCTCCCAGCACGCCCGGCCTGGCGGCCAGCAGCGCCACGAGCGCCTCGATCGGCGGGCAGGAAACCGCGTAATCCTCGCTCAGCGACCGGTGCCCCTCCGTCAGGATCCGCCCGACGACATCGTCGCGGCCGGCGGTCAGCGCATCTCGGACGCGCAGCACACGACGATTTTCGGAGACGACGTGACGCGCTCGTTTGGCGAGAACGCGGTCGAGTTGCGCGCCGTGATCGGCAAGCCAGTCATACGACACGTCGCGCAGGCTGCTGACGGCCGGATCGATCGCCCGGATCGCCTCGACAGCCCGACGGCACTCGTCGACGCGATCGGCATACGGACTTTCGGCCAGTGCATGCCGCACGCCGCTATCCACCAGCACAAGCGAGCTGCCGTTCAGATCCAGCGGCACGTATCGATAATGCAGATCGCGACAGTCGATCATGACGCCGCAGCGCGGACGCGCAATCTGCGTGACCCACTGGTCCATGATGCCGCAGGCCGTACCGGCATAGTCGCGCTCGGCCTGCTGGGCAAGCCGAGCCACCCGCCGCGGTGACATCCTGCTGCCCGCCAGTTCGATCGCCGCCAGTGCCACGGCGACACACAGTGCGGCAGAACTGGCCAGCCCGCAGCCGTCCGGCAGGTCGCCGCCGATCCACAAGTGCATGCCGGGGACGGCCACGCCTTCGCCTCGCAGCGCGGCAATGACTCCCCGCAGGTAGTTATCCCAGCCGCCCTGCGGATTGCGCGTCACGTCCTCGATCGAGAAGCAAATCGTTTCGCTCATACGTTCGGAGAATGCTTCGGCCACGTTGTCGCCGGTCGCGGAGGCCGCGACCTTCACGCACTGCTCGATCGCAAAGGGCAGAACGAGTCCGTCGTTGTAGTCGGTGTGCTCGCCGATCAGGTTCACCCGCCCGGGCGCCCGGACCACGACCTGCGGGCTACAGCCAAAGACCTTTCGGAACGCATCCGCGGTTGGGACAAGATCTTCCATGTCTGCCACCGGCTCCAAAGATACACGTGATGTGGGGAGTATCTCCCATTCCGGGGAGGCTCGCTAATTACTCAAAAAAAACCTACGAAAATCTATAGTTGTTTGCCGATGGCGACAATAAACAGTGCAGGAGCTATACGGCCGACGTTTCCCGGGCCTACCGGGGTCGGCTTGGCGCGAAGAGCCGGGTGGTAAAGCCGGCTGTGTCGTGCGTCACGACATTTTCTTCACGGTGAGAACTTCAGAGTGCCGCGCGCCGCGGTCCTATGACACACGCGCGGGAGACGCATCCGCATTCCCCGGGCCGAAGTTCTGCTGGCCAGTCGGTATGCGGCCCGTGGAAAGTGTGCGCCTGGTCGACTTGCACGACATCGACTGCGTTGCTCGGGCGGTCAGCCGCAGCCGCCCGATCGCCGAACGCTGAGCAGATACGCAGCGGTTCGGACTCGCACAGCCCCAGCCCCAGCCGTACAGGCCCCGACGTCCTCTGCCCGACCACGTCCGGGACCGATCTCCTCTCACGGCTGGGGCTGCCGGGCGATTCTGGCTTAACTCCCATTATTCACCGGGTTCGACGCGAGTCGGCGTAGGGGCCGGTGGATGCCAGGCGTGCGTCCGAGCCCCCCCGGAGGCGAGCTTGAATTGGTCGTCGAGGAGGCCGACCGAGCGCAACGCAGCCGACGACGGCACTTCCGACGACCTGGCAGAGGCTGGTGAATCATGCGGATTCAGGCCGCACCGGCTCGCTGCGCCGGGTCCCACCATGCCGTCTGTGCGGCCGGCCTGACCGACCGCCGACCTTTCTGTTTCGCGGTCAATCGCCGCGACTACGTTGCCGATAATACCGGCATGGTTTCCTTCGCGGAGGTAATCGCTGCGCCCGAACGGCCGCCGGCGACACGCCCGGAGGCGCTGCCGCGGGTCGCCCCGCTCGATATTGCCCCGCTAACCGGCCGACATCTGGCCGCGTGGGACACGTACGTCAGGGCCCACGCCGAGGGGACCATCTTTCACACGATCGCCTGGATGCACAGCGTCCGCGACGCCTTCCGCCACGAACCGCAGTACCTGGTCGCGCTCCGCGGAGCGAAACTCGTTGGCGTGCTGCCGCTTTTTCGCGTGAACAGCCTGCTCGGCGGCCGAATGTTCATCAGCGTTCCCTACGCGGTGGCCGGCGGGCCGCTGGCAGACAATCAGCAGGTCGCTGACTCCCTCTTCTCGGCCGCCAAGCGCCTGGTTCACGAGGCTGAGGGTGACGTCCTCGAAATCCGCTCCGAGCGCCGCTGCTTCGACCAGCTCGAGCCGATCGACCGCTACGTCACCTTCAAGCGTGAGCTTCCCGAGCAGGTCGGCGACGTCCTCGGCTGGCTTCCGCGAAAGGCCCGCGCCGCCGCCCGCAATGCCCGCGAGAGGCACAGCCTGCGCGCCGAGTTCCACACCGGCCAGTTGCGAACCGTCTGGCGCCTCTACTGCCGGAGCATGCGGCGGCTCGGCTCGCCCGCCTACCCTTACCGCTTCTTCGAGGAGCTCTGCGAACGCAATCGCGGCAGAACGCACGTGCAGACGATCCGCCGCGGCAACCGCGCGATCGCCGGCCTGGTGAGCTTCACCTTCGGCGAGACGTTCCTTCCCTACTTCGCCGGCTGCGACGAGCGCTTCAACCGCTACGGCACAAACAACTTCCTCTACCTGGCTGCGATGGAGCGCGCTGTCGAGGGCGGCTGCCGCATCTTCGACTTCGGCCGCACGCGCATCGACAACAAGGGAAGTTACGATTTCAAACGCTTCCACGGCTTCAACCCCGAGCCTCTCGGCTATCAGCGGTACGTCCCGCCGGACCGCACGTCCACGGATCTGACGCCGACCAACCGGTCGTTCAGCGCCGCCCGCGCCCTCTGGCGAAGATTGCCCCTGCCGCTCGCCACGATGCTCGCTGGCCGGGTGTCACGTCACATCCCCGGCTGAGTGCCACCATGAATATCCTCTACATTGCTCACCGAATCCCCTATCCGCCAAACAAAGGCGACAAGATCCGCTCGTACCACACGCTCGCCCACCTGGTCCGGCGGCATAGCGTCTCCTGCGCCTGCTTCGTCGATGACCCAGCCGACATGAACCACGTGCCCGAGCTGCGCAAGCTCTGCCGTGAGGTGATCGCCCTACCGCTCTCCCGCAGGGCTTCCATGGGCCGCGCCGCGATCGACTTCGTGTTCGGCGCATCCGCCAGCGAAGGCTTCTATCGCCGTTCGCAAATGGCCCGTGCTCTCGAGAGTCTTGCCGAACGCGTTCGCTTCGACGCCGTGCTCGCCTTTTCATCCACGATGGCGCAGTACGCCGCCGGCATCCCCGCCGCGCGCAAGGTGATCGACCTGTGCGACCTCGACAGCGAGAAATGGGCCGATAAGGCCAGGTGTCGCGGCGGTCCCGCCGCCTGGCTGCTCGAAACCGAGGCCAGGCGCGTTCGCGCGCTCGAAAACCGAATCGCCGCCGCGTTCGACGCCGTCGTCCTCATCAGCCACCACGAGGCGGACGGCTGGCAGCCTCCGCCGGGTACCGACCTTCGTTGCGTCTCCAACGGCGTCACCCTCCCCGACATTCACGACGACGAGGGATACGACTCCGGCGTCGTCGGTTTCACCGGCGACATGCGTTACTTCCCCAACGACGACGGCGTGATCTGGTTCGCCCATGAAGTGTGGCCTTTCGTCAAGGCCCACGTGCCGCACGCGCGCTTCGACATCATTGGTCGCGGCCCCAGCGCTGGCGTTCGCCGCCTGCCTCGGCAAGCGGGCATCAACGTGGTCGGCGAAGTCGAGAGCATCACCCAGCATCTGCGCCGGTTGCAGGTGTCGGTTGCGCCGCTGCGAATCGCCCGCGGCGTGCAGAACAAGGTGCTCGAGGCGATGGCCGCCGCCCGCCCGGTCGTGACGACGACCGCCGCCGCGCGCGGCATCGAGGCCACCGCCGGCCAGCATTTCTTCGTCTCCGACGCGCCCGAGCAGATGGCCGCACGTGTGGTCAACCTGCTGCAGAATCCTGCCGGATGCCGCGCGATCGGACGCCGGGCCCGCACGCACGTCGCCGGCCGCTACGACTGGGATTCGCGGATGAACGACATGGAAGCGCTGCTCATTGCCGGCGACGCGGGCTCAGGCGACGCGGCCGGGCAACGGAGCGGTCAGACCGCGAACATGCTCTCCACGAAGGACGTGTCGAAGTTCCCGGCGATGAACGCCTCGTGATTCATGATCCGCTTATAGAGCCCGATCGTCGTCTTGATCGGAGCGATCTGCAACTCGTCGAGGCAGCGCCGCATGCACGCGATCGCCTCCCGCCGCGTCGGACGGTGAACGATCAACTTGCCGATCATCGAGTCGTACCGCGGCGAGATCGTGATGCCTGCGTAAGCGTGCGTGTCGAGGCGGACGCCGGGCCCGCCGACGTGCGTGAACTTCTCGATCAGGCCGGCGCACGGCATAAAGTTGTTGTCGGGGTCTTCTGCGTTGATCCGGCATTCGATGGCCGCGCCGCTGCGTTTCAGGTCGCGCTGCTGGAAGGCGAGGGGCTCGCCGGCGGCGATCTCCACCTGGCAACGGATCAGGTCGAGGCCCGTGACCATCTCCGTCACCGGGTGCTCGACCTGGATACGCGTGTTCGCCTCGATGAAGTAATACGTGCCGCGCTGATCGACGACGAATTCAATCGTCGCCGCGTTGAAGTACTTCGCCGCCTTCGCCAGCCGGACCGCCGACTTGCACATGTCCGCCCGCGTGCGCTCGTCGATGGCGGGCGACGGTGACTCCTCGATGAGCTTCTGGTATCGGCGCTGAACGGTGCAGTCGCGCTCGAACACATGGACGACGTTGCCGCGCTGGTCGCCGAGGATCTGCACCTCGACGTGGCGCGGCCGCTCGATGTACTTCTCGATGTACACGCCGCCGTGGTTGAATGACTTGATCGCCTCCGCCCGGGAAAGCTGAAGAGCCTGTTTCAGCTCGTCCGCCGAGCGGACGATGCGCAGCCCGCGCCCGCCGCCTCCCGCGAGTGCCTTCACCATGATCGGATAGCCGACCTTCTTGCTGATTTTCAGCGCCTCGTCGTCCGATTCGACGACGCCTTCGCTGCCCGGCACGGTCGGCACGCGTGCCTTCTTCGCCAGCTTTCGGGCCGCCGCCTTATCGCCCAGCAGGCGGATCGACTCGGCCGACGGACCGATGAATTCGATGTTCGACTCCCGGCACATCTCGGCGAACTGGGCGTTCTCCGCGAGAAAACCGTATCCCGGGTGGATTGCATCGGCCCCCACCATCTCGGCCGCGGCAATGATGCGATCCGTGCGCAGATAGCTCTCGCTCGGCGCGGCCGACCCGATGCACACCGCGCGGGACGCCAGCCGCAGGTATTCCGATCCGCGATCGGCCTCCGAGAACACGCACGCCGTGTCGACGCCCATCTCCCGGCAGGTGCGCATGATGCGGAGAGCGATCTCTCCTCGATTGGCCACCAGCACTCGGTTAAACATGCTTCAGACCCGCGGTGTGATTCGATCCCACCAGTGGGAAAGGGTGAACGTCGCGTGCGAACCGGCCGTCTAATCCGGCCGGACCAGGAACAGTGTCTGGCCGAACTCGACCGGCTCCTCGTTCTTGACCAGGACCTTGGCGATCGTGCCCGAAACCTCCGCCTTGATCTCGTTGAACACCTTCATCGCCTCGACGATGCACACCACCGTGCTGGCCGTCACCGTCGCGCCGACCGATACGTAAGGCGGCGCATTCGGATCCGAAGCGGCGTAGAACGTGCCGACCATCGGCGAGCGAATCGGCGTGAACTCCTCCTCCTCGGCCGCCGGCGCTTGCTCGGGCGGCGCCCCGGCGGAAGGCTGCGGCCCGGGCATGGGCGGCGCCGCTCCGGCCGCCGGCAGTCCGTAGCCCATCTGCGGCGGCATCCACATCGGCACGACGCGCTCGCCGGAAACTTCTTGCGCTGCTCCGCCGCGCTTCAATACGATCTCTTCGTCGCCCGTTTTGAGCGTGATCTCCGACAGCTCATGCTCGGTCATCATCTCCACGAGTTGTCGTATCTGCTCGGGATCAACCACGACTGGCACTCCATCTACGCAGACGCCGCGTGCCCGGCGCCGGCTTTACGCGGCTGTCCCCGCGGCCGGCGGCAGCGCCCTCGTCAGACTTTCACCACCGCGCTGGCAAGGTCCTTCTTCAGCCTGGACAGGACGCGATAGCCTGTGGGCGTCACCAGCACGTCATCTTCGATGCGCACCCCGCCGGCGCCCGGCAGGTAAATGCCCGGCTCAACGGTCACGACCATTCCCGGCTCGAGCTTCTTCGAACTCCGCCAGGACAGCGACGGGGCCTCGTGCACGTCGAGCCCCATTCCGTGGCCGAGACCGTGATTGAACTCCTTCTCGTAGCCCGCATCCGCAATGTACTGCCGCGCCACAGCATCCACATCGCACATGCGCGCTCCGGGGCGAATCGCCTTGATCGCCCGCTGCTGAGCCTCGAGCACGATCTCGTACACCCGTCCGAGTTTCGGCGGGATGCTACCGATGAAGATGGTACGGGTCAAGTCGCTGCGATAGAAGTCGACCGTTGCGCCCCAATCGAAAAGTATCAGGCAACCCTTCGTCACTTTGCGACTGCCCGGAAAAGCGTGCGGCAGCGCCGCGTTGGCGTTCACGCCCACGATCGAATCGAACGCCGGGGTCGACGAACCGCGCCGTTTCATTTCGTATTCAAGCCGACCGGCCAGTTCAAGCTCCGACTGGCCGATCCGTATCGTCTTCAGCATTGCCTGGTATGCATCCTCGGCGACCTTGATCGCCTTGCCGATCCTGCTCAGCTCCGGCCGCGACTTGTACAGTCGCATGTCGCCGACGATCGGCGGCGCATCGACAAGCGAGACGCCCTTGAGCTTGCGACGAAGCTCGTCGCGATCGGCGACGGCCATGTACTCGCTCTGCACGCCCACCTTGCGCACACGATACGACTTGGCGACGGACACGATCTCATCGAGCAGCATGCCCTTGCGCAACGACACCTGCGCCCAATGCGCCTCCTTTTTGATCGACGTGTCGAAGCGACCGTCGCTGATGATGTGCACGGCTTTCTTCGTAACCAGCACTGCCGAGTCCTCGCCCGAAAACCCGATCAGGTAGTAATGGTCGTGGCGGTTCGTGATCAGGTACGCGGGCAGTTTCTGCTTGGCCATCTGCCGCCGGCACTGTTGTACGCGCTCCCTTACGACAGCCGGAATCTTCTCTTTTGCCATATGCTTGTCGTCTCCCGCTGGTTGATTCGCAGTTCGACAATCCCAACCGTGGTGGGCGTGCCGGCTGATCCGGTCGCCGGGTCAGTTGTCTGCCGCCGATTGCGTGCCGTGCAGCGTTGTCAGGCCTGGGCCTGGCTTCCGGCCGGCAGTCACTTCTTCATCTTCGGCCGCTTCTTGGTCGTCTTGGCCTTGGTTGTTTTTTTCGCGGCGACCTTCTTTATCTTCGGCGATGCCTTCACCGGCTTGACCTGCTTGACCTTCTTTGCTTTTTTTGCCTTCTTGGCCGCCTTGGCACGTGCGGCCGCGGCTTTCTTCGCAGCGGCGGCTTTAGCCGCCTTCTTTTGCCTGGCCGCCTTCTGCAACGATTGCGGCGCCGCGGGAACGGGATCGTCAACGCCGTAGATGTTCAGCCCTTCGTAGTAGCCTTCCTTCTGAAGGCGCGCCAGGTGCGCTTCGGCGTCGTTGCGCTCGACCGACTTGAACAACGTCAGCGTAACGCCGTCCGCCGCATATCCGCACACCTTCCACTTGAACGGAATGACCTCCTTCTGGCCGGGCGCTTTACGCGGCCCGGGCTTGGGAGCAGGAGCGTCACTCGTGCCCTTGGATTCCGTCCCGCTCTTGTCGGCGCTCTCGTCCTCGGGTTTCGTTGCCTTCGCGTCGTCTTTCTTCGCCATCGATTCGCGTTCCGACTCCACTTTGTGGACGGCGCCCCAAGTCGCCGCCGCCATGAATGGCGCCCGCTCAGTCGAGCGTCGCCGTTCAACCGGTCCTGCCTGCGATTGCGTGGCCCTGGCCGCTGCCGCGCCGACCCACTTACCCACACCGGCCCGCGCCGACCGGCATCCCTCATCAAGGCGCTCGCGCGCCCCTACTGCGCCCGGGAGGACTCGAACCTCCAACCTACTGGTTCGAAGCCAGCCACTCTATCCAATTGAGCTACGGGCGCTTCAACCCGCATTATGTCCTCCCGGACCGAACCTCGCAACATCCGCCGCGTCCAGCGACGCGGATCGCCCCATGCAGCGAGAAGGACCGGCCACCTGGAAAGGGCAATTCCCACCCCTGTTTTCACCGTGCGCCGTGTGTGCCGCCGAGGGCGAAGCTCTTCGCCGCGACGTCGGCGATATATCGCCCGATGGTGATGGACGCCGTGGCCGCGGGCGACGGCGCGTTCAACACGTGCACCATCCGTTCGGCCTCGAGGATCCGGAAGTCATCGACCAACCGCCCGTCCGGCTCGACCGCCTGCGCGCGTACCCCTGCGGCCGCCGGCTCGAGATCTTCCGCGCGAATCTCCGGAACCAGCGCCTGCAGCGCCCGCACGAACGCCCGCTTGCTGAACGACCGGTAGAACTCGCCCAGGCCCATCCGCCAGTACCGGCCGGCCATCGGCCAGAAGCCCCGGTACGTCATTGTCTCCAGCAGATCGCGTGTGGAAAAACTCCACCGCTCGTACCCCTCCCGCTTGAAAGCGAGCACCGCGTTCGGGCCGGCCTCCACCCCGCCGTCGATCATCCGCGTGAAGTGCACGCCGAGAAACGGGAACTGCGGGTCCGGCACGGGGTAGATCAGGTTGCGGACCAGTTCCCGCCTCTCGGCCGTCAGCTCGTAGTACTCGCCGCGGAACGGCACGATCCGCAAGCCGGGATGCACCCCGCACATCCGCGCCACACGGTCCGCCTGCAGGCCGGCACAGTTGACGAGGTACCGCGTGCGAACCGCGTCCCATGTCGTCTCGACGGTCAGCTCGCCGTGATAACGGCTGACATGGCGGACCCGCGCCCCGGTGTGAATGACGCCGCCATGCCGCCGGACCTCTTCGGCGTAGGCCTCCGCCACGCGCACGTAATCCACGATGCCGGTGTCCGGCACGTGCAGACCGGCCACACCCCAGGCATGCGGCTCGAGGTCGCGAATCTCCGGCCCGCTCAGCCGGCGGATCGACGTCAGCCCGTTCGCCCGCCCGCGCGATTCGAGATCCTGGAGGTGTTGCATCTCTTCCGGCCGGACCGCCACGACGACTTTGCCGCACCGCTCGTGCGGCACGTCATGCTCAGCGCAGAAGCGGTACAGCGCCTCGCGACCGCTGACGCAAAGCTGGGCCTTCAACGACCCCGGCTTGTAGTACAGTCCGGAGTGGATCACCCCGCTGTTCCGCCCGGTCTGATGCGTGGCCAACCGGTCTTCGGCTTCGACCACCGCAACGGTAACCCCACCGCGCAGAGCCAGCGCCATGGCCGTCCCCAGCCCGACGATCCCTCCACCGATCACGGTCACATCGTACAGTTTCGCATCCCGCGCCATCACCGAATTGTAGCGTGAGTGCATACGCTCCGTGAATTACATCACACGTCCAGAACTGGAGATTGGGCGAGCGGCCGATCACCAGCGTCTTCAGGATTTGCCGTGATGTTGCCGGCGAGTTGATTTTGCCCCTTCGTCGGGCCAGAATGCGGCAGTTCGCCGTGCGGACGTACGCGCTCGTAGCTCAGCAGGATAGAGCACCGGTTTCCTAAACCGGCGGTCGGAGGTTCGAATCCTCCCGGGCGCATTCGCGGCATGTGTCGCAGTGTGTCGCTTTCGCTCACAGTTCCTCATGGCCTATCAGAGCCGCGCCCGTCAGGCAGCGGGCCAACGCCGACAACCCTCCAAGCGCCGGCAGACCCACACGCATTGCATCCGCGCGGCGCAAGCCCGCGGACAATCGCCGGCAACGTTTCGACACGCCGCCACCGCCCCGCCGCGCGCCTCCAGTCTCCGGCCTGCCGCCTCTCGCACCGTCCGCTTTTCACCCACTGTGGTATTCGCCAGCGCCAGCCGCACTGGCCGACCTGTGTTTCCGAGCAGCCACACCGTCCCGCGGCGTTTTCCTCACGGCTGGCGCAATCGCCAACGCAGTTTTTACACCGTCCGGGCTCATGGCCCCGAAAACGCAGTTTGCGCTGCCGCCCCCGACCGGCTCGCCCGCCCCCGCGGGACCCGAGAGCCATTTGCGAGTGCCCGGCGCGACGCAGCCGCAGGAGTCAGGCTTCGCCGCCGGATGACGTAGCGGCACCGGAAACTCCACTGCCCGCGTTTACGGGATTCCACTCCGGTCGCCATACCAGCAGTCGCAAGTTCGAATCCTGCCGGACGCAATCTGGTCTCCGCCATATCGACTCCGGCCCTCGCACGTGCACGTGCAAGTCCGCCGGCATGCTTGTTGGCCCTCATGGAAATCTGCGCATTGCAGTTGCGGATCAGAGCAGGCCCGGCTAGACTTGAGCCAGTAACGATCTTCTCTGGTCTTTCCCCATCCTGAGGATCTGCCTGCGGTCGCGGGTTCTTTCTCCTGATACGGACTGATCACTGAGGCTCGATTTGATGGCCCGACGCCCTGCGGCGCGCAGGGTTCTCCCCTGCCCTTAAGCAGGTCGCCGGGCAACCGACTGCGGCGGGTGCCGCAGATTACTTGAAGAGCTCGGGATTCCAGCTTTCCCTCCTGTCATTACCGCTGTTTGCCTCCCGGACAGCTCCCTCTGGCATCGAAACCTCTGTCTGGCGCCGCCCATTCCCTCGGACTGCGCCGGGAGAAGTCGTCCCGGGGCGGACGCTTGGTGAACACGGCAAACTCGGCGGTCGGGGCGGGCGAGGAGATAAGGTCAACGAGCCGATTGGAGATTCTTTATGGGTCGCAAGTTGTATGTGGGAAATCTAGGGTATGACGTCACGGGCAGTGACCTTCAGCAATTGTTCGCCAATCACGGAACGGTGGACAGCGCAACCGTGATCAGCGAGCGCGAAACCGGGCGAAGCAAGGGCTTCGGATTTGTCGAGATGAGCTCGAACGAGGAAGCTGATGCGGCGATCGCGGCGCTGGACGGGTCGGATCTTGGTGGCCGTGCCATCAAGGTAAACGAAGCCAGACCTCGCCCCGCCGGTGGCGGCGGCGGTCGCGGCGGTCGCGGCGGTCGCGGCGGCGGGTGGTAAACCACTTGTCGCGTCAAGCTGTGCAGGGTCTTTGCAGGCGTCACCTGGCGTAGACCCAACGGGTTAGGGCCTCCCCCGGCAGCGACTGTGCTTTCGGGGGAGATGCCTACGCAAAACAGCATGCCGGAGGGAATCGCCGTTCGTGTCTCACGAACGGCGCAGCATTGCGTGTAGCAGATCAGCGAACCTTCTGATCCAGCGTGGTCCAACAACGCACAGGTGGCAAGCGTTGTCGGATGAGCAGAAGTCGCGATTTGTCGCCGAAGCGTTTCCCTCGTGCGACGCTGCAGCGCCGGCGCGGGGCTGGTCGGCGACGACACAAGGAGATCGTATGGCGAAACAACGCCCATCAATCCACAAACGCCAGCATGAACAGCAGAAGCGGCAACGGCAACTCAAGAAGGCCGAGAAGGCGGCGCGAAAGCGCGAACTTCGTATCGCCCGGGAGCAGCCGCAGCCGGAGACGCACTCAAACGACGCCGATGCGGCGCCGGACGCGAATGCCGAGGGCGAAGGGCCCGGCGCCTGACGGGTGGAAGCGCTTCGCTGCCGGCGCTCAGCCTTGATTAACTTCCTGGCCTCGTTGTCGCGAAAAACAGATGAGCCCCGGTGAGCAAAGAGTGGCTTTGGAAATCGCCTATCAGAGTTGTCCGGCGCAGGCCCTGCGTATTGCGGAAGCCACGCGCCCGTCTTTGTCTATCAACTGGTGCAGATGGAGACCGATCATGTTAACCGTAACGCCCGCAGCGCGCGATCGTCTGTTGTCAAAGCTGAACCGCAGGAAGGCCGCCGATGATGTCGCCATGAGGTTCACCCGCAGAAGGAACGGCTGGAGGCTGCGACCGGACCAGATTCGACCGGATGACACGACTGTGACTTGCGAAGGAAGAAAGGTACTGTTATTAGATGCAGTCGTGGCCAAGGCGATGACCACCCTCACGCTCGACGTGAGCAATACGGAGACCGGTGCAAAGCTGAGGCTGCGCCGTAACGCCGAGGCGAGTGAGTAGCCTATGGAACTGCCTCGTCGCACACGCGGTGATGAACTTCTGAAGCCCGGCGAGATGCTGGATCTGCGCCGCCGACTCCGAACCATTTCCCGTCACCACGACTTGGCGAGCGTCATCGCCTGCGCGTTCGATCATCGCACGCGGATGCTGCCGTTCATTTACGCCGATATGCGGATGGCCCCGGCCGGCGTTCGCGCCATTGGCTCCGCGATGGTCGACGCAGGTTTCGAAAAGACCCGTATCGTCCTGCAGCAGTGGAACCGCAACTTCCAGCCGTCGCGCATGCGGCTCGACGGGCGCATGCCCGATATCTTCATGGTATCGAGCATGCAGCTCCACAGCACCGCCTGCCGGGAGTTGATCCGCGACGCCTGCCGCATTGACGCGGCGCATCGTCCGCTCATCATCGCCGGCGGCCCCAAGGTGATCTACGAACCGTGGGACGTGTTCAGCTCCGATCCTGATGATCCCTGGACCGCGGACGTAGCCGTCACCGGCGAAGAGTACGTGCTGCTGAGCCTGATGGAAGCGCTACTGAGCACCCGCGCGAAGAGCGAGCCAATGCGGGCCGCGTTCAATCGCGCCCGCGACAGCGGCGCGCTCGACGCAATTCCCGGCCTGGTATACGCCCGGACGGGCAAGCGCGGCGTCGCCACCGAACTGATCGACACCGGCATCCAGCGGCTCGTCGGCGATCTCGACGAACTGCCGCACCCCGTGCTCGGTTACCGGCTGCTCGAGCCGCCCGGCCGGGCGGCGACGCTGTCCCCGCGCGCCCTGCCCGCGAGCCGCGTGGGGAATTACAGCTCGCTCAGTTCGCTCGTGCTCACCTTCGGCTGCAAGTTCGCCTGCGCGTACTGCCCGATTCCCGCCTACAACCAGCGTCAGTATCGCGTCAAAAGCGGGGAGCGTATCGCCGACGAAATGACGCGCATTCAAGATGAGTTCGGTGTACGCTTCTTCTTCGGCGCGGACGACAATTTCTTCAACAACGAAAGCCGCACGCTCGACATCGTCGAGACGCTCGCCCGTATGCGAACGCGCGACGGCAGCCATCGCCATCGCTTCCGCTGGGGAACGGAAGTCACCGTTCACGACACGTTGAAGCTGCGGCAGCATCTTCCCCTGATCCGCAAGGCCGGTGCTCGTTCTCTGTGGCTCGGCGTCGAGGACATGACGGCAACACTGGTGAGGAAAGGCCAGAGCGTGGATAACACCAGCGAGGCCTTCCGCCTGCTGCGCGCCAGCGGCATCCACCCGATGCCGATGATGATGCATCACGACGAGCAACCGCTGATCAGTTCAGGGCCAAAGCCTTACGGCCTGCTCAACCAGGTGCGGCTGCTGCGCAAGGCCGGCGCGGTGAGCATGCAGGTCCTGATGCTGGTGCCGGCCACGGGCTCGAAGCTGTTCGCGGAGACGTATACATCCGGCATGGCCTACGAGAGCGTCGGCGGCCGGCGCGTTGAAGAGCACATGCTCGGCGGCAATCACGTCATCGCGTCGCATCATCACCGGCCGTGGCGAAAGCAGGGCAACATCCTGATCGCCTACGCCTACTTCTATAACCCGCTCCGATTCATGCTGTCGCTCGTGCGGCCGAAGACCAAGCTCTATTTTGCCGACGCGATCTGGCAGGTGCTGGGCATGTGGGGCCTCGCCAAGACGCTGCGAAGAACGTTCGGCTGGGCGCTACGCCTTCGTTTCGGGAAGATTCGACGCCGCTCTGCGCCGCCCGCGAACGCAATCCCGATGGTGGCGGTAGACGGCTCGCCCGCCAGCCATGCCTTGCCCGGGTGCGCCTGGCCGGGTGTCGCCGAGCCCCCCGAGTCCGCCCCCGCCACGGCCGGAGGTTTTACAACCGCTCTGCCGGTTGTCGCTTTACATCCCCACGCTCCCGAGTAGGTTCGCGAAGGATTCCGGGGAAAGACCATGAAGTTCACGAATGCACTGGGTCTCGTCCTCGTGGCGGCCGCCCTCTTGCTGGCCGCCTGGCTCACCCGCTCCTTCGCGTTGTGGGGCACCGTGGCGAACTACACGGTCCCCTGGCTCTGCTCGGCCATCGCCATCGCGATCCTCATCGTCGATGCGGTATGCGTTCTCTCCCAGGCTGATCCGGGCGCGCTTCCCACCAGCCGTGCCGTATGGACGTGGATCCTGGTCATGGCCGTCTTCGGCGTTGGTTTGATCGTGGATTACTACACTTTTCCGACGGAAACCGGCTGGAAAGCTGCTGCGGCCGAATGGATTGGATTCGGCGTGATCCTCGCCGGAGCGTTCTGGGCCACTCGGCCGATCGGCGGCCCCATGGCCTAGTCCGTTTGACTTGCGCGACGCAGGCGCTTACGGCCCCGTCATTGCCGCGGTGAAGACGTGCACGTCGTCGGCGTCAACCCGGCCGTCCTCGTCGAGGTCGCCGCTCACGCCGCAGCCCTGCGAGCCAGCCTGCTGCTGGAGAAGGTAGTAGTCATAGAGGTCAACCGTTCCGTTGCCGCTGAGGTCGGCGCCGCGCCCCGGCGGATTCTCGTACCGCAATACGAGCAGGCCCATCTGCGGAATGGTCATCGACGCCGTGTACGGCTCCCCGCCGCTGGTCGTGATCGATCCGCCGTTGCCCCAGCCGTTGCCGTCGTAGTCGGTCGCCTGGCTGTTGAGGATCTCGTACCACGTGCCACCCTGCGGGAAGTTGATGTTGTAGTTGGTGTAGTTGTTGTTGCTGAAGTTGGCGATGATCGCCAGGATATTGCCGCTCAGGTCGTAACGCTGCCAGGCGATGACGTTGTTCGTCTCGTCGAGATGAAACACCGAATGCCCCGCGTCGGAGCGACACGCGCAGTTGCTCCGGCGGACAGCGATCAGGTCCTTGTAGTACTTGAAGATGTTCGCGTACGTCGTCTTCTTCGACCAGTCGATGCGATCGACACCCGACGGGCTGCCCGATCCGAAGTTCGTGTCCTCGAGCCACTCGGTCCCCTGGAGAATCATGGGGATGCCCGGCGCGAACATCACCACGCCCTGGGCGAGCTTCGTCCGACCCTTCGCGTAGATGTCGTCGTGGGGGTACGTCGTGTCGATCGTGTTGACCGCCCGCTGCCCGCCGCTGTCCGGCCAGCACTCGTCGTGCAGTTCAAAGTAGTTGACCACCTGCGTGTTGCTCAGGTAGGTGCCGCTGCCGTTAATGATATTCTGAATCTTCCACATCTCCGGGTCACCGACCGCGGCGTCCCAGATCTCCTGCCGGAGGTTGTCGGTGAAGGCATCATGCCACTGCGAGTCGAACCCGGCGCCGCCGAGGTACGTGGGCCGCGTGACCCAGGAATCGTCGGGCAGTTGCTCGGCGATGGAAATCGCGTTGACGTGCCGGTTGTCCATTTCATCGTTGAGCCGCTGCATGAGCCCCCAGCCCGATCCCTGGTAGAGATTCATGTAGTCGGTCGCGTCCATCCGGAAACCGTCGAAGTGGTACTCCTCCAGCCAGCAAAGGGCGCTGTCGGCGAGATAGTCGCGGACGTTCCAGTTGTCGAAGTCGAGCTGCGAGCCCCACGGTGTGTCGACGGCAGGATTGTCAAAGTAAATCTGCCCGCCGTCGTAGTTCCACAGGAAATTGTCGTTGTAGGCGACGTGGTTCCATACGATGTCCTGCACGACGGCGATGCCGTGTTGGTGCAGCACGTCGATCAGGTACTTGAGATCGTCGGGCGTGCCGTACTTCCACTCCGGCGCCCAGTAGGAGACCGGGTTGTAGCCCGCGGAGAAATCCCACGGGAATTCGTTGATCGGCATGAGCTCGACGGCGTTGACGCCCAGCTCAGCGAGATCGTCGGCGTGCGCCGCCACGTCGCGGTAGGTTCCCGGGATCGCGCCGGAGGCCACGGGATCGTTGCGTCCGGAGAACGTTCCCACGTGCAGCTCGTAAAGCACCATTTCTTCGAACGGCGGCGTTTGGAAGTCATCGTCGCCCCACACGTAGTGAAAGCGGTTCTCAATGTGGTTGTTGTAATTGTCGCTCGGATTCAGCGACCGGCCGCGCGGGTCCGACTTCCATATCGTGCCCGGCTGAAAGACGTACTTGTACATCTGGCGATAGCTGGCGGAGGGAACGCGGGCGACGAAGTAGTCGCCGACTGCGGTCATCGGGTTCGCCGTCGTCGACCAGCCGTTGAACTGGCCCGCCACATACGCGGACGTTGCGGTCGGCGCCCACACCTTGAACACGGCGCCGCCGCTCGGCAGCAACGTCTCGCCGATGGGCGCGTGCGAAAGTGTGTTGTAATCGATAGTCCACACGGAGGCAGGCGGGCCGTCCGACATGCCGCCCGGGCTGCCGTAATCGGTGTCGGTGCCGTCGGTCAGCTCGATGTAATACGTGAGCGTGTTCGACGCGGTGGCGGGGATGGTCGCGGTCCACACGTCGTAAGCGCCGTCCTGGTGCGACCATTCGGCATTGACCCACGTCTCCGTGCCGTCATCGACGTGGACGCGGGCGGAGGTGATGTCGAAGTGATAGGTCTTGAACAGGATCTCAAAGGACTGGCCATCGACCGGGCACAAGGGCCGCCGGTCCTGGAAATCGACATGCGAAACGCCGTTCCACTCGACGTTGTTGTCATGAGTTGCGGCCGGCAGACTCATGACCAGACCGATGAGAAGCTTCGTCGTAAGCATGGATCGCTGCTCCGTTGTGGGGCGGACGGATCGAAACTACACGGTCGTTGTAAGAGCGGCCGGCCGGCGTGCTCGTTCTCGATCGCGCTGGACGGCGGCACCGCCCTGCCCCGCTCGATCTCGTTCGGCCGCATTACACCCCCCGAGCCGGTCGATTATAGCCAAATCAGCCGCGGATTAGAAGCCGCGCATGGCTACGGGACGATCCGCATTTGACGCCGTTCTCAACGCCCGATACAAGCGGGAGTTGAAGATTCCGCGTCAACTTGCGGAAGGGGCTACTCCGGCGAGAGACGCAACGTTCAACCCCGTAAGGCTTGTCGCTGGTCCGTTCGGTATCGCAGCATGCGGCCTTGAACGGCAGACCACCATGATCCTCCGACGCCTGGGTCCAGGTCGTATCGCGATCGCGTCCGTTTTGTTGCCGCTCGTGCTGTGCCCGCAGGTGGCACTTCCGGCCGTCGACGTCGCGAAGAGCGACGAGCAGAGCTATCGCGTGACTTTCTCGTTTCAGGCTCCGCCGGGCACGTCGAGCGTGCATCTGGCCGGATCGTTCAACGGCTGGTCGCCGACGGCCGACCCGATGCACGACTGCGGGACAAATGGTGTGTATACGATTACGCGTTCATTGCCCGCCGGCCGGCATGAGTACAAGTTCGTGATCAACGGCGACACGTGGATGTCCGATCCCGCCAACCCCCACAAGACGCCCGGCTACGGAAACTCGGTGCTCTACCTGGGCGTCGAGCCGGAGCAGGAGCCGGCGTCAGTCAGGCCGGTCGTCGCCGCGCACCGCCCCGCCGAGATCAAGGATCTCACCGCCGAACTGGACCAGGCGAGTAAGGCCGGCGCACAGCCCAAGCTCGACGACTGGTTCCGCAACCATCCTATGCCGCTCTGTTCCGACAACGCCGTGAGCTTCGTGTTCGATGATCCGCAGGCGAAGTCTGTCCGCCTGCGCCTGCTGATCGCCGTGTCGCCCACGGACCTTCCCATGGTTCGCCTCAGGCCCGAGCAGCCTGTCTTCGCAGTAAGCCTCGATCTCGACAGCCTGCCCGATCGGACGGCGTATGTTCTTGAGGTTACCAGCCCGGCGGGCACGAGCGAGCTCGTCGATCCTCATGCCTGGAGCCTGACGAGCCGATCGGGGCATCCGGTCGGAGCGGTCGTGGAGGCCTCCCGGCAACGGGGCCGCATCGAGGTCATCGAACACGTACAGGCCGTAGCGGGCCACCTCATCCCACGCGACGTGTACGTCTATTTGCCGCCGGGCTACGATGAGTCTTCGGAGAAGCGCTATCCCGTCCTTTACATGCAAGACGGCCAGAACTGCTGGGACGACCCGGTGGAACCCTTCGGCCACGGCGGCTGGTGTATGAACATTATGGCCGATCGTCTCATTGCCGCCGGCAGCGTGCAGCCTTTCATTATCGCGGCCGCAGCGAACACGCCGCAGCGAATGAGCGACTACGGCCCAGGACCGCGAATCGACTCCGCGGTCGAACAGACGTATATTCGCTTCCTGGTCGAGGACCTGAAACCTCTGATCGACCGGCGGTATCGCACGCAGGCGGACTCGCCGCGAACGTGCCTGATGGGATCGAGCATGGGAGCGAACATCTCCTTGCAGGCAGCGCTACTTCATCCCGATGTCTTTCCGCAGGTGGCGTGTCTGTCGCCCGCCCTCATGTTCAAGGACGGTTCGGGCCACGATTACTTCGACCTGATCGGATCGGTGGGCAAGAAGCCGGTCCGACTCTATGTCGATCACGGCACCGGGGGACCACACCAGGATGGCGCGCCGCTCACCCGCCGCCTCGTCGAAGCGCTCCGCGCGGCCGGCTGGCACGACGGCGTCGACCTGATGTATTACGAAGACACCGGCGCAGAGCACAACGAACGCGCGTGGCGCGCACGTGTGCACCGGCCGCTGCTGTTCCTCTTTGGCGAAGGGCGAAAGGGATAGATACCCGCCGCGCCGCCTCCACTCGATCGGCGGACGAGCGGCGAGAAGACGCCCGCAATATGCATCCCTGAATCGAATGGCGAACTGGCGAATCTGGCTCTCGATCGTTGCAATCGCCGCCCTCCTGTGGTGGCTGCATCCCAAGCCCGGCGCGGAGCACGCCGCCGACGTCACCGAAGTCACCGTCTGGTTCAACGGCATCGTCGAGGGCCGCCACATCGACGTGGTCGACGCCTTCGAGCGCCGCTTTCCCAAGTACCGCGGCATCCTCGGCTCGAGCGCAACGCGCACCGGACTGGAAGGCGAAGGCAACCCGCAGCGTCTCATGTGCGGCATCGCCGGTGGCGTGCCGCCGGAAGTTGTCGAGTACGATCGCTTTGCCATCGCCCAGTGGGCCGCGCGCGGTGCGTTCCTCGACCTGTCACCGTTGATCGAGAAGGACGCCGATGAGCTCGCCGAGGCGCACAAGCAGCTCGATCAGCTCGTCGCCGCCAACGCGCCGGCCGATCGCATCCAGCCCCTCCGCGACAAGATCGCCCGCATGGAAAAGTACGCCGTCCGCAAGGACGACTACTACGAATCGCCCTGGGAGGAGTGCCAGTACAAGGGCGGAATGTACGGCGTACCGAACTACATGGACGATCGCGTCCTGTACTACAGCGATGACCTGCTCGTGCAGGCGGGCCTGGTGGACAAGCAAGGCCGGCCGGTCCCCCCGGACACCTGGGAGCAGGTGCTGACCAAACGCGTCGACGTGCAGGACGCGGCCATCCACAGCCGGACGATTCGCAGCGGCGCCGCCGACTTTGTCTCTGCTCACGTCCGTCCGGGCGACACGCTGTCGCATATCTCCAAGGGCGGAACGGTCGTCCGCGCGCTCGTGGACGAGGTCCGCGGCCCGCACGAGCTGACGGTCAAGAGCCCGTATCGCCACAAGGAACTTCACCTCGACGATGGCGAAGGCGAGCACATCAAGATCTTCGATCAGGACAGCTACGAGCTGCGGCTGAGTCGCTGGGATGAGGATGGCCGGCTGCGCGTCGTCGGCTTCGAGCCGCAGCACGGCAACGGCTGGCTGTTCCACTACGGTTGGATGAACGGCGGCGAGTTCATGAGCAAGGACGGCCGCAAGTGCACGCTGAACGACCCGCGCATCGTCGAGGCGCTCCAGTTCACCACCGACGTGTATGACGCCATGGGCGGCGTCGCCGACGTAAACGCTTTCAAGAAGTCCTTTCAGACTGCGGCCCAGGACCCATTCTTCCTTAACCAGATCGCCATGTTCATCCAGGGCGACTGGTTCCTCCGCGACCTGGCTCGCTACAAGCGTGACATGCGTTTCGGCACGTCCCCGCCGCCGGTGCCGCGCCGCCGCCTCGAAGAGGGGCATCGCAACGTGACCTGGATGGGCGGGTTTGCCTACTGCATCCCCTCGACCTGCCCGAAAGAGAAACTCGAGGCCGCCTGGTGGATGGTCAAGTTCCTCTCCAGCATCGAGGGCGGCATGATCATGAACGAGCACGACGCCCAGCGCGAGCGCGGCCAGGGCCGCCTCTACGTGCCGCGACTCATGGCCAATCGCAAGCTCACCGAGCTGCAGCTCAAGACATACATCGACATACCCGACATGCCCGAACGTCTCAGGCAGGGCGTTGAGACGCATATCGCGATGCTCCCATACGCCCGGCACCGGCCGGTCTCACCCGAGGGCCACAAGCTCTGGAACGCCCAGGCCGACGCCCAGGATTTGGCCTGGAACCATGGGGCGACACCGGCCGAGGCGCTCAACTACCACGCCGAGCGCGTGCAACGGGCGCTGGATCGCTTTTTTGCCCCGCCCCGCGGGCCAAAGGTCGAGTGGTCATACCTGCTCATCGCTTATGCCGTGCTGATCGTGGCCACGGCAGTGCTGTTGTACGTGCGCCATCGCATTCGCCACCCGGTCAACCGGCTGCACCGACGGGAGTGGATTGCCGGCCCGATGTTCGCCCTGCCATGGATCGTCGGATTCATCATCCTGGCAGGCGGGCCGATGCTGTTCTCCATCGTGATGAGCACGACGGAATACGACGTCATCAACGACGCCCGGTTCATCAACCTGGCCAACTACCACGAGATGTTCA
>JBECKQ010000479.1:0-4646 GCA_040235375.1 Phycisphaerae bacterium
TTTCTGCGAATCTCCGGCCGTGAATTGCCGAGAATGGCCGCGGCCAGCAGCGCGGCGTTGACCGCCCCCGCCTTGCCGATCGCCAGCGTTCCCACTGGCACTCCCGCCGGCATCTGCACCGTGGACAACAACGAGTCGAGCCCGTGCAGTGAGTTCGACTCCATCGGCACTCCCAGAACGGGGACGGTTGTATTTGCCGCAATCACTCCGGCCAGGTGAGCTGCTCCGCCGGCCGCCCCGATGAACACCTCGCAGCCGCGATTCGTCGTCGAGGCGACGTACTCAACGAGGGCAGCCGGTGTTCGATGAGCCGACAACACGCGTGCCTCATGCGGCACACCCAGCTTCTCCAGTGTCGCGACCGCGTGGCGCATCGTCTCCCAATCGGACCTCGACCCCATCACCACGCTGACCAGAACTGCATCGCCTGACGCCATCGTCCACCGCCTCCCGTGCCACCGTGCTTGGACCCGGTTTCGATCGAGAGTCTACTCGCCGGCGGAACGGCCGTCACGAGCCTGAGGAACGGTAACTGGGATTTCCTCAAAGCGCGCAGGGCTGGCACCGCCCGCTGCTGCGCATGCGGCTTGTCACAGCCGACGGCATGACGCAATCGTCGAATCGGGCTGGCCGGTCGCAAGCGCCGGCTCCCGCGCGTCCGCCAGGTCCAGACTGGCTCGAGTGGCATCTGACCGGTCCCTCCGATCCGCCAAAAACCTCGTGGCTCCCGAGGCGCATGCACCCGTACAAGACGATAGCGCGTCTACGGCGGCTATTGATGCGTTTGCGCGTTATCAACGGCCCCGCATCCGCTCGTTACGCCGGGCGATCGACTCTCCGCACGCATGCGTCCGCCACCAGCGGCGCAATTTCGAGCGACGCCAGACCGTCGAGCTGGTTCGTGAGAGCACCGACATCGATGGTTGACGCCGCTTGCATCGCGATCTCCCTCGCGGCGCGGGCGACAGAAGCGCAGCCCTGTCGCATCGCCGCGTCCTCGATCGCGGTGACCAGCAACGGAAACAACGTGGAGTTGATCACGGCCGCGCACTTACGCTCGTCCGCCAACGTCGGACCTGCTCCGCCGGCATCTTGACCAGCCGGTTCACCGGCGGCTTCCGGGGCAAGCTCCCGGACTCCGCCGCCCGTTCCGTCCGCCAGCCTCGCCCGGCGCGGCGGATAGTCCGGATCGTCGCGCATGGCCTGTGCCATCCGCGCGAACGTCTCCTCGTGGGCGACGAACGCCTGAACAACCAGTTCATCGAACTGGCCTGTCGACCTGCTGGTGATGATCTCGACCGCTTCCTCGTGGGTCATCATCTCCTTGTAGACGCGTTCCGTGGTCAACGCGTCGTAGACGTCGGCCAGCGCCACGATCCTCGCCGCCAGTGGTATCTCGCTTCCGCGCAGGCCGTCCGGATATCCGCTGCCGTCCATCCGTTCGTGATGGCTTCGTGCGATCTGCTCCGCCATCTCCAGAAAGCCCGCCTCCGGAACGCGTTCGATCACTGATCGGATGGTGTCCGCTCCGATCCGCGCGTGCGACCGCATCACGACCAGCTCGTCACGCGTGAGGGGGCCCGCTTTAAGCATGATGCGGTCCGGAATCGCGACCTTGCCGATGTCGTGCAACGGCACGGCCCGCGCGAGTTCGTAAAGGAAATCGTCGTCGATCTCCTCGGCCTGGCTGCCCCCGCTCCGCAGCTCGTTGGCCAGCAGCAGCGAGTATTGGGTGACCCGATCGACGTGGCGGCCCGTGTCGTCGTCACGGTGCTCCGCCAGCTTCGCCAGCGCCACCACGATTGACTCTTGTGCCTTGTGTGCCGCCGCCAGGCTCTGAATGCTGTATATCGCGGCGCCGGCAAAGCTCGCGATCAGGTCAATGTACTCGAGTTCTCGCGGCTCGAACGCCTTTCGCTCCCGCCGGCCGGATAGCGTCAGCACGCCGGCCACCCGCCCGGACGTGCTCAGCGGCGCCGCCACGAACGGCGCCTCGCCCAGCAGCTCAGCGTCCTCGACGCGCTCTTCCCATTTCCAGTCCTTCGGATCGTTCACGACAACCGTCTGGCGCGTTCGATAAGCCTGGCCGCTTGCGGACCGCCTGAGGCTGAAGGTTGTCGCCCCTGCGCCGCTCGCGGCGATACCCCTCGACTGCTCCACGCGCAGGCAGTCCCCGCTCGCCCCCGGCAGAAGCACCGCCACCCGCATGCAGGCCGACACCTCTGCCGCGGTCGCCACCGTGTGCGTGAGTGTCTGTTCAAGCGTCGTCGTCGTTCCCAGCGCTCGACAGAACTCGAGCAGAATCTTCAGGAGCCGAGTCTGCTCGCCGCGCAGCCGGAAGTTCCGCAGCCGATCGTTGTACTCGCGTTGAAAACGCAGCATCGACCAGACGCGCAGCGCCAGCTCGGTGTTGTGAATCGGGCGCGTCAGGAACTCGTCAGCGCCCGCGTGAATGCCGGCGACAACTTCGCTCGATTCATCCGCGGCGCATACCATGATGATGGGAATGTGCTGCGTATCGGGATCGGACTTGAGCATCCTGGCGGCATGAAAGCTGCCCATGCCCGGCAATCGCGAATCGAGCAGAATGACATCGGGCCCATCGTGGCGAGCCAGCCCGACGGCCTTCTTTACGTCGTCCGCGACCAGAACCTCGTATCCCTGCCGGGCGAGCAGGTCCTGCAGCGGTGCCTCGTCATCGCATTTGCAATCGACCGCCAGCACGCGCGCGGGTCGGTTGTTGGCGCCGTCTTCCACGCTGGCGTCGCCGCGTATCGGGGCTGTCGTTCTCTCGTCCTGTGCCGCGCTGCACGTCGCGTTGCGACCGGACTGCTTCGCCCGGTACAGGGCAACGTCTGCCTCCTTCAGCACGTATTCCCACGACTCTCGACCGCTGCACGCCGCCCCGATGCTCACCGTGACGTAATCCGCCACGTCGCTCGTCGGATGGTGGATATCCATTTCCACGACCGCCTGGCGAATCCTCTCCCCCAGCCGAATCGCTGCGGCCAGGTCCGTCTCCGGCGCCATCACGACGAACTCTTCTCCGCCGTAGCGTCCGACGATGTCGGTCGCCCGGCACGTGCAGGCGATGCAACGGGCGACGCGTCGCAGACAGTCGTCGCCCGCTTGGTGGCCCAGCGAATCGTCAAAACGTTTGAACAAATCGACGTCGATCATCAGAACGGCGTACGCGGACTCGTTGCGGCGCGCCCGGCGGTGTTCGGCGCCGGCCGAGTCTTCCCACGCCCCCCGGTCCAACAATTGTGTGAGCAGGTCGGTCCGGTTCAGTTTGACCAGTTGCTCGTTGGCCTCCGCAAGCCGCAACGCCAGCTCCCCTTCCTGCCGACTTCGACGGGTCAGCTCCCTCTCAGTTTCACGCAAGCGCATATGTACCGACACTCTGGCGAGAATCTCGGCCGCCCGGAACGGCTTCGTAACGTAGTCGCTCGCCCCGGCCTCGAACGCCTGCACAACCTGGTCGATCTCCGTCCGCGCCGTCACGAAGATCACCGGAATCGACGCCGTCGGCTCCGTCGCCTTCAGCTCGCGGCATACGTCCAGGCCGTCGCAATCCGGCATCATCACGTCGAGCACGATCAGGTTCGGCTGCCGCTCGCGCGCGATCTGCACGGCGGAATCGCCGCTTCGTGCCTCGACGACCGTGTAGCCCTGCTTCTGCATCGCCCGCGCAAGGATCAGCACGTTCGTCGGGTTGTCGTCAACAACCAGGATTGTTGCCGGTTTGCTCACGCGTTGTCCTCTATTGGCCGGCCATCGTCCCGTAGACTTCGTGGAGTTCCTGGACACGCCGCTCCAGCTCATCCGTTGCCGCCAGCGCAAACTCCAATCGTCCTTCGCTCGCGACGCTCTCCAGAACGTCCGCAATGTGACTGACGGCGTCGGCGCCGATGCATCCCGCCGCCCCCTTGATGCCGTGGGACACGCGAACGATCGTTGGCGCATCCTGGCGCACGATCGCCGCCCGGAGCAGCTCCGTGCTTCCTCCCGCACTGTTGAGAAAGGAGGCGATCGCGGCGTCCAGGAGCTGGCGATCCCCGTCCAACTGCACCAGCGCTCGCTCCACGTCCAGGGCCGCTCCCGGCGGACAAGAACGGCTGCGGGCCATACGCCCTCCCGCCTCCGATGCATCACCGCGCTCGCCATCCCGCGCCGACAGCACCGCCGCTCGCAACTGCCCGCTCGTGACCGGCTTGGGCGCAGTCACCGCTCCTGACGCGGAAAGCCGCCCTGCCAGTTCCCCCGGACGGTGGAGGACCACCAGTCTCGGGCGCCGCACCCGCTCCAGTTCGCCCGGCATTTCGATCTCCGCGAGCAGGCTCATGTCCGCGACGACCACGTCGAATGTCTCGCCGGTTCGTTCGCCGCTCTGATTTTTCAATGCCGCAGTGAGATTCTCCGGGCTGCCGTTCACGATGACCTCGCAGCCGCAGGCGTCGAGGCGTCGCCGATATGCGCCCGCCGCCCTCTCGCTCCTGACGGCGACGAGAATCCGACGCCCATTGAGTTGCGAGGATGCGGGGACCGTCAGCTTGCCTGCATCACCGCACGGCTCAAATCCGGCATCGAAATGAAACGTGCTGCCTCTCCCCGGCTCGCTGTTCAGCTCAATGCGTCCGCCGAAC
>JBECKQ010000071.1:0-4630 GCA_040235375.1 Phycisphaerae bacterium
CGAATGCACCGTACGGGCCGGGTTCCGGCAGGCGTGACAAGCCGGCCGGAAGCGCAGGTCGGGCTCGATCCGTACCAGCGCGGCCGGCGCCTCGGTGACCACATTGGAATACACGATCTTCACTCGACGCCAAGGGAAGTAATGGGCTACACTGAGTCCGGACACCGTGCTCCTCCTTGCAAACAGACGAGTCGTTCAACAACGCCTGTTTAGCTTGTGGAGAGCCGGTGTCCATTGTTTTTCAAGAGGTTACGTCACCAACTTTTTCGGCGGAGAGCCTGTAATGATTACGAGGACTTCGATCATTGCGGGCCGCCGTGTGAAGGCGTCGATGTCCGGTGAACTTCTCAGAACAGGAAAGGAACGAACATCTTGGTCCTTGTCATGTAGCTCTGGTATGCGCTGCCAAAGAAGCGCATATTCTCAGCTTCTTCTTTCTTGGCAGCTACGGTGAGAAAGAACGTCGCGATCGCAGCCAACGATACCGTTATCAAGGACGGATTCTTGAAGCATGCCCCCCAAGCTATAAAGAGCCCGGCGCTGTAGATAGGATGCCGAATGTAGCGATAAGCACCAACCGTCACCAGTTCGGTTGTCCTCTCGATACCGATCAATGAGGGGTCATCCCGCGTATTGTTCGGCTTCCCCATGCGCAACGACAGAACTCCGTGAATGACCAAGAACCCGGAGACGATCAGGAAAAACCAAGAGGCAATCTGAGTTATGCCGAACGGATCATGAAACCAATAGTCGAGATTCAGGACGATTTCAGCCAATATCGCTTCCCATGCGAAGAAGCGGTAAAAGCCGTGCGAGCGAGCATCGCGCAAGGGGGACCGCGAGAGCCAGGCAAGCGGTGCAGACGCTGCGACGAGGATGATCGCCTTGATTAAAACGGACATATTGTTCCCGCCTCCGCGCCGAATGCGAAGTACCGCATCGAGAACTGGGCCTCTTGCCTCCGGGTTATGAGGCGATTGGGGCAGAAATCGTAAGTGCGCGTCAATGCCGTATTTACAGCAATAGCATACACTTAGTTGCCACGAAAGCAAACAGCATGTTCACCATGAACAACAGTAACCGTCCTGCGAACCCCATCTTGTTTTTGGCGTCACCGGTCGGCGATGATGCGGCCGGAGGTGACGCATGTCTGAACGCGAACGGTACTGGCGCGGCGTGCTCGGGCAGTGGCGGGCCAGCGGGATGAGCCGGGCAGCGTTCTGCCGCCGGCGGGGCATCAACTATTACACCCTCAGCCAGTGGAAGAGCCGCCTGGAGACGGAGCCGGCCGGCGGCTCAAAGGAGAACGGCAGCTCACGGTCGAGACGGCCGCACTTCGTGGAAGTTGCGGTGCCGACGGCGTCGGCGTTCGCGGCGGCTTACGAGATCACCTTGGCCAGCGGACGAACCTTGCGGGTCCCACCCGGCTTCGACGAGAGCGACGTCGCCCGCCTGATTGCCGTGGTGGAGTCATGCTGACCCTCCCGCCGTCGGTGCGTCTGTTTCTCTGCACCCAGCCGACCGACATGCGCAAGGGCTTTGACGGCCTTGCTCAGGCCGTGCAGACCCTGCTGCGGCAGGATCCCTTCTCCGGTCACCTGTTCGTGTTCCGCAATCGCCGCGGCGATCGCATCAAGGTCCTCTACTGGGACCGCGACGGCTACGCGCTGTGGTACAAGCGCCTGGAGAAGGGTGTGTTCCAACTACCGGCCAGCATCAAGGACGGCGCGGAGATGCGCGCCACCGATCTGGCCATGCTGCTCGACGGCATCGACCCGACCAAGGTAAAGCGATCTGCCCGCTACATGCGGCGCGCTTCGGCGTGACGAGCAATTCACAGGCTGACCTTCGGGCAGAACAAACATACCTTTCTGTGATTTCCCGATTTTATGCTTGACGTCCGCTCGGCAAAGTGTCATAATATGGCACTTCATGGATGATGATTGTCCGCTCCGGCCGGATGCCGCGTTCCGATGACCTCACCTGCGATCGCCATTCCCGACAATGTCGATGCTCTCAAACAGATGGTGCTTGAACTGCACGACGCCTTACACCGCAAGGACCGTCGGATCGAGACGCTCGAGCATCAGCTCCAGCAGCTTCTCAAGGCCCGCTACGGCCCCCGGGCCGATCGGCTCGATCCCCAGCAGCTCGTGCTGTTCGCCACCGACCTGATCGAAGAAGCCACGCAGCCGGAAGAACCGCGGCCGTCCGATGACGGCAAGCCCCGGCGTGCCGCGGGCAAAGGTCATGGCCGCCGCCCGCTGCCGAAGGACCTGCCCCGCAAGCAGTTGGTCCACGACCTGACCGACGACCAGAAGCGTTGCCCCTGCTGCGGCGAGATGCGCGAGCGCATCGGTGAAGAGGTCAGCGAGCAACTCGAACTCATCCCCGCCGTCCTGTACGTGATCGAGCACGTGCGGCGGACCTACGCGTGCAAGAAGTGCCAGGGCCAGGTGGTGACGGCCGACAAGCCGACGCAGCCGATCGAGAAGGGGCTGGCCGGCCCGGGCCTGCTCGCCCAGGTGATCACCAGCAAGTACGGGGATCACCGTGTGCAAGGAAAAGCTGTGTCTGAGATGAGAGAAGGCCTCTCGTGGTCGGGTGACAGGACCAGGCCACAAACCAGCCCGAACTGCGACGGTCAAGAGCCGTCGTGGGAAGCGTCGGGTGCAAACGGCGCAACAAGATTGCGTCAGGTGAGGTCTGCGAAGTCGAACGCAAGTGAACCGTTGATGACGTGCCGAAAGCGTATTCAGACGACGTCGAAACTGGGGAGTGGTGGTTGCCCCAGGATCAGCATGCGGGGGAGCCTGTATCCTGCCCATGTGGCGTCCGGCGCAAAGACGGCGAGAGCGCAGACCAGGCTCGGACATGGAACCTTGGAACCTGTCGCCTCGATGCCAAGGGAGAAGTTCAAGCGGACAACCCGTGAGAACCAGAGTACCGATGCGAGGCACAGGGGCGGAACGACCCGTAGTAGTGATGAAGGGTGTGTAATGCACCCGGAGCGAAGGGGTCGTGTCATCCAGTCTTCGGACAACAGGTCAACCGCTTTGGCGGGAGGAGCCCATGGCTGAAGACAAACCGTTTTGTATTTCGAAATGGGCGGTCCTGAAGGCGTGGACGCGAGTTCGGGCCAACCAGGGCGCCGCCGGGATTGACGATGTGTCGGTCACCGAGTTCGAGAAGAAGTTGAAGAACAACCTCTATCGGATCTGGAACCGGATGTCGTCAGGGTCCTATGTTCCTCCGCCGGTCAAACGGGTGATGATCCCGAAGTCCGACGGGAGGGAGCGACCGCTGGGCATACCCACGGTGGGTGATCGAGTCGCCCAGATGGTCGTGAAGATGTACCTGGAGCCGAAAGTGGAACCGCTGTTCCACCCCGACAGTTACGGGTATCGGCCCGGAAAGTCGGCGCTGGATGCCGTCGGCACATGTCGGCGGAGGTGCTGGCTCCACGATTGGGTGGTAGATCTGGACATCAGAGGGTTCTTCGACAACATCGACCACTCGCTGATGATGCATGCCGTTCGCAAGCATACGGAATGCAAGTGGGTGCTGTTGTACGTCGAACGCTGGCTCAAAGCACCATCGGAGACAGACGATGGAACGCGAACGCCGCGGGAGCAAGGCACGCCGCAGGGTGGCGTTGCCTCGCCATTGCTGGCGAACATCTTTCTGCATCATGTGTTCGATATGTGGATGGTCCGGGAATTCTCCGGCTGCCCGTTCGAGCGGTATGCGGACGATATCGTAATCCATTGTCGCACGGAGTCCGAGGCTCGATATGTCCAGCGGGCGGTGGAGCGACGCCTGCGTCAGTGCAAGCTGGAAGCTCATCGGGAGAAGACGCGAATCGTCTACTGCCGCGATAGCAACCGTACTGAGGATCATCCGCACCGCCAGTTTGACTTCCTGGGCTATGGCTTCCAGCCGCGTCGGGCCCGCAACAGTCGTGACGGCCGCTATTTTGTCAGCTTCGCTCCGGCCATCAGCCGCAAGGCGATGAAGGCGATTGTGCGGACCGTGCGTGATTGGGGCATACACGCGGCCAGTGAGAAAGAACTGGACGACTTCTCACGAATGTTCAATCGGTACATCCGCGGCTGGGTGAATTACTACGGCCGCTACTACCCCACGGCGCTTCACCGGACCTTCGAATGCATCAACAGGCGACTGGTTCGGTGGGCCATGAAGAAGTACAAGCGATATCGGGGGCACCAGCGCAAAGCGACTCAATGGCTTCGTCGCGTTGCCCGCGAAAGGCCGGCGTTGTTCGCCCACTGGGGACTCGGCATCGTGCCGTAAGGCGACGGGATGATAGGAGCCGGATGAGCGGAGACGTTCACGTCCGGTTCTGGGAGAGCGCGGGGGTGAGATTCCCCCGCGCCACTCACCAGCCGCTGTACCGCCAGGAGCACATCCTGTCGCGCAGTGGGGCCCACGTCCCGCGGTCGACGACCTGTGGATGGATGGCGGCCTGCGCCCGACTGGTCCGGCCGCTGGTCAATCAGATGAGGGAATTGGTGCTGGCTTCGAAGTACATCAACACCGACGACACGCCGGTGCCGGTGCTCGATCCACAGCGAGGCAAGACACGCACCGGGCGGATCTGGGTGTACGT
>JBECKQ010000098.1:0-6468 GCA_040235375.1 Phycisphaerae bacterium
CAGGACTTCTTCGATCGCAGCATGAACGAAGAGGACGCCGCCGACCACATGGCAAAGAACGAAGCCGCGGTCAAGCTGGTCGGCCTCGTACCCGAGGACTGCAACGTCCGCGATACGGCACAGCACATGTTCAGCGGCGCCGCAGCGTTCTACGATGAGAAGTCGAAGGAGGTCTCCGTCCTCCAGCGCGAAGGCGCCGAGCTCGGCTCTTTCATGCAGCGTGTCTGCCTGCTGCACGAGCTGACGCACGCGATCGACGACCAGTACCTCGACTTCGACCGCCTGCACAAGGCCGGCGAGGCCTCGAGCGACATGGAGTTCGTCGTGGGCGCGCTGCTCGAAGGCTCGGCCATCGTCATGCAGACCTGCTATATCCGGCAGGAAGGCTCGTCCGGCAAGCACGATCCCGCCCTGCTCCAGCAGGAGATGGCCAAGGAAATGGACGAGCAGAAAGCATTCTTCGAGGCACCGCCCTACTTCACCACATTCTCCGCCAGGTTCCCCACGGGCTCCGGCTTCCTGATCCGCGGCGCCGGCGTATCCCCGATGAGCGACGAAGCCCCGGCCGCCGGCGGCAGGGCGCCGCTGAAGGCGGCCGCAGACCTGCCCCGCTCTTCAGAGCAGATTCTCCACGCGGACAAGTACTGGGACGCGCACCAACGCGACGAGCCGGTCGTCATCAACGACGCCACCGTCGAAAAAGTGCTACGCGATCTCGGCTTCAGCGTCCAGCACCGTGATACCTTCGGCGAACTGCTCTGCGCCGTGCTGACGGATCCCGCGGACCGGACCGTCTCACCGATGGCCATGATGTTCCCGGGATACTGGACGAACGACGCCGCAAGGGGCTGGGGCGGAGACCGCTTCTTCCTGCTAAGCGGGCAGTCTGCGAAAGAAAAGAAAGATACCGCCGATCGGCCCAGCGGCGTCTGGTTCACCATGTGGGACACGCCTAACGACGCCGAGGAGTTTGCCGCGGCCTACGCCCGCTGTCGGGAATTACCGTCGCGCACGCGCCTTCACCTCAACGATCGCTGCGACGTGTGGACGTTCAACATCACCGAGACGGACCGCACCCGCCTCGCCGAGCGCTGGCAAGCTTCGCCACCGTCATTCGAGCGCGGCGGCCAGCCATGGCCGAGTCGTTAGCGCAATCTCGGATCCCGCTGCGCGAACGCAACGGTTCTCACTCCGACCGCCGCGCGACGGCCATGATCTCCCAATCATCGAGCCGGACACGCTGCCTCTGCCACGCCCCCGGTGTACCGCCCCAGACGTGCTGAACCGCAAAGCCCGCATCCTCGAGCATGCCGGCGAGTTCCGTCGGCACATACACGCGCTCCCGGGAGCGGAACTTCAATGCACCCTCCGGTGACGCGGTCTCTACCTCGTTGTGCATCACCATTGCCGTCGGATCGAAGTCGCCGCGGTCGATGGTTTCTTCCGAAAAGGCCCGGACGAATCGGAATGCGCTCAGCACGGTCGTGACGAACACCGCGCCCGGCTTCAGCGCCCGTGCAATGTTGCGCAGCACGCCGGCATCTCTGCGAATCGGATCGTCCTGCGATCCCAACAGGCACAACGCCCCCTCGCAAAGACCGATCGCCGCGTCAAACGGTTCCGCGACAGCGAAGTGCGCCGCATCGGCCTGGATCAGCTCAACGGATACACCGGCAGCCTGCGCCGCCCGCCGCGCCTCGGCCAGCATCCCGGACGACAGGTCGATGCCGGTCAGAGCGTAGCCGCGTCGAGCCAACCCGACGAGATGCCGCCCGACGCCGCAGCCTACGTCCAGCACGCGACCGCCGGATGGAAGGTCGAGTTCCTCGACCAGGAAATCCACCTCCGCCTCCGTGTTCTTCGTGTAGGGCTCGTCGAGGTACTTCGGGGCGTGGACGTCGAAGAACCGCTGCCAATCGCTTGATGTTGTGCTCACGTTCGCCTCCTCATTTGATGGCCGCCCCCGGGCGGCCTAAACTCCCTGGCCATGACTGACGACACGCTGCGGCAACTGCTGGGAAACGTACAGTCCGGCTCGATCTCGATTGATGACGCGCTGACCCGCCTCCGTTCCCTCCCGTTTGAAGACCTGGGCTTCGCCAAGGTAGACCACCATCGTGCCATAAGATGCGGTTTTCCGGAAGTCGTATACTGTGAAGGCAAGACGCCCGCTCAGGTGGCCGCCATTTTCGACGCCTGCGCCGCCCACGGCTGCAATGTGCTGGGAACCCGTGCCGACGATGCGGTCGCCAACGAAGTCCGGACCCGGCACAACCCAGCCGTCTACGACTCTGTTTCCCGTACGATCACGCTTCGGCAGCAGCCGGCCAGGCTCTCCGAGGGCGTCGTGGCCGTCGTGGCCGCCGGCACGAGCGACCTGCCCGTCGCCGAAGAGGCTCGGGTGACGCTGGAGATCATGGACCAGAAAACGAGCGTGTTTTACGATGTCGGCGTGGCCGGCATCCACCGCCTTTTGGCCCATAGCGAGGCGATTCAGGCCGCCAACGTCATCGTGGTCGCCGCGGGAATGGAGGGGGCATTGGCCAGCGTGGTCGGGGGGATCGTGGATTGCCCGGTCATCGCGGTGCCGACCAGCGTGGGCTACGGGGCCAGCTTCAAGGGGCTCGCCGCTCTGCTCGCCATGCTGAACAGTTGTGCCTCCGGCGTGGCGGTCGTCAACATCGACAACGGCTTTGCCGCCGGCTACATCGCCGCGCTCATCAACCGGCGGTCGACGGCCACAGGAAAACCTGACCACGGCAACACCGCGAGGGAGCGGCAGACATGAAACTCGAGCACATTACCTCCGTTCCCAAGCTGCCCGATCGCCCGGCCGACGCCCACAAGGGCATCGTCGGGCGAATTCTGGTCGTCGCCGGCTCCCTGGGTGACGAAGGCATGGTCGGCGCTCCCAGCCTGACGGCAAATGCAGCACTTCGGAGCGGGGCCGGCCTCGTGCAGATCGCCACGCAACGAACTGTCATGCCGCATCTCGCCGCCCTCGTGCCCTGCGCCACGACGCGAACCCTCGAGGGCCGCGCGGACGACCTGACGGCCGTCGCCGTCACGTTCGGCGCCGACGTGGTCGCCATCGGCCCCGGCCTTCGCGACACGGTCACGGGCGAGCAGATCGTCAACCTGCTCGGCAGCTTCTCCGGCGGCCTCGTCATCGACGCTGATGCGATCAACGCGCTCGCCACGGTGGGCAAGTGGTCCGCCAAGTGGCCCCACAACGTCGTCCTCACGCCCCATCCCGGCGAGATGAAACGCCTGCTCGACGGCTGGGGGCTCAACCTCGACGTGAAGCAGCGCGAGGACTGCGCGGCACGCTACGCCCAGCAAACGGGTGTGAACGTCGTGCTCAAGGGCGCCGGCACCGTCGTCACCGACGGCCGGAGGCTGTACGTCAACCAGACGGGCAACGCGGGCATGGCCACCGGCGGTACGGGGGATATCCTGACCGGCGTCATCGCCGCCCTGATCGGCCAGAAGATGGAGGCATTCGACGCCGCCGTTCTGGGCGTCCATGTTCACGGGTTGGCGGGCGACACCGCGGCCGAGGAGCTGGGCCGCATCTCGCTCATCGCCACCGACCTGCTGCGGTTCCTTCCCGAGGCCTTCAGCGATCTTCGCTTCGAGGGCTGATCCTGGCAAAGGCCACCTCGGCGAGGGCCTCGGCGCGTCTGCAGACTTTGCCTGCCTCTACCCGCCCTGCCGACCCTGGATGCCGGACTTCAGCCAATCCTGAAGGTTGGATGCCAGGATCTTCGGATCGCGCCGCGTCATAATGTGCTCAGCCAGTTTCGGCGGCACTTTCAGTCCTGCCATCGCCGTCTCAACGCGTTGCCAGAGGCGGTCGCATTTCGCGTCCGTGTCGGCCAGGAAGAGCTCCGTCACCAGCTCCTGGAGCCTGGTGAGCATGATCTCATCGCGACGGTCGTAGTATCGCTCGATGATCTTCTTCTGATGTTTCGAGTACTCGGGCATTCCGGGAGTATACGCGGGCAGCCGCGCCGGGCGGCACTCGGTCTCGAAAAAAGCGCGTCCCCTGCGTATCCTACCGGGGACCATTCCTTCCGGAGGCGCGAAATGGCGGAGTTGAGCACTCAGCGGGCGTTCTACAGATGCGTTCGGCCGGCTGCGGCCCTGGCCGTGTCGGCGATGATTCTGGCGGCCGGGTGCGTCGACGTGCGTATCCCCGACCCCAACGTCGTCTATATCGCGTTCGGCGATTCCGCAACCGCCGGCCCCGACAACCCGGACTATCCGGAGATCCTCCAGGAGCGATTGGGCGCCGCTCCGAACACATTCGCTAACGACGGACTGCCCGGCGAGACGAGCGACGCGGGCATCGATCGACTCGATTCGCTGCTGTCGATGGACATCTACCCGAATGCCGAGGTTCTGCTTCTATGGGAAGGCGGCAATGATCTGATCGAATTTGTCGTCAGCGTCGATCCGTTCCTCTTCTTTTCGCCCGACGCCAACGACTATCTCTACAGCGAGGAACTGAATGCGATGCTCGCCGGCGTTCAGGCCAACCTCGAGGACGACATCGCCCGCGGGCAAGCCGCCGGTCTCGACGTGTATGTCGCGACGTATTACCCACTCGCCAGTCACCTTATCCGATGCGGCGCAATGCCCTTGAACATCCTGGTACCCGCCCAAGCGGTCAATGGAAACGCATACGTGGATAAGCTGAACGAGCACATCCGCGATGCGGCGGCGGCAGGCGATGCCACGCTCGTCGACATCGGCGCCGAGGGTGCCCTTTTCCACGCCGACGAAGAGAACTACTACAACTGCAATCATCTCAGCGCGCAGGGCAACGCCATCGTCGCCGAGATCTTCCTGGATGCCTTGACGGGCAGCGGCAGCTAAGGAAAGAGGGAGCGGAAGGCAAGGGGCAATAGGGGGAAAGACTGAAGAGGAATGCGGGCGTTCGACAACCCTTGAACATCGCAACCGGGTGGCACGGTCTGGCCCGCAGGGACAGGCCGTGGAGGCCATAGGAAAACGAACTGATGCGACGGACTGGCTGCGCCTCGCTCCATTAGACCGTGCTACCTCAGCCCGGTGCAACCGGCGGCAGCGCGGTCAGTCGGCGGCTTCGGCTTTGCACACCTCACGGGTGACGTTCGTCGCGTACGCCCCCGGCGGCAACGTAAACGAAAGCTGCAAATACCTGCCCGAACCATCGCGTCCTTCGCCTGCGTCAAGATCGCGCAGCGGCACCCGCAGCGGGCGCCGCGCGCCCGTAATGTCCGTGCCATCGGGCGCGCGCCGCCGATCGAAACGAACGCCGGCTTCGACAAGCACACGCTCTTCACGCTCGCCCTGCTTCCCGGACGGTGCCGTCATCCTCGCCCCGAAGATCGGGCCGGTGGGTGATATCTCGAATGCATCGCACCGCGGTTGCTCGACAGCGGCGTCCTGCACAAGAAAGCAGGCGCCGTTGGCGTGCTTGTACGCCAGGTCCCCCTCCTCGATGCGGTCGACCGATTGAATCCTCACCGCCATCACACGGTTGAACAGATCGCTCTGCAAGGCCGACACGTACAGGCGTCGCATCGGCGGCGAAACCAACCGCCAACCCCGCTGCGGCTGCTCGGAATCAGAAGCCAGCTCACGACACACTCGTCGCTCCAGGTTGAACGCCGGCGGCCAGACGCGCGAGGCTTCCCGGTAGTCTCCTCGATCGGCGAGCTCGCGCGCCCGCCGAACGTCGGCATCCTCCGCCGGCCACGGCGCTCCCACAAGCGCCCGGAGGGCGGCGCCGAAGTCCCCGGCAAGGATCGCCGCGCCGATGGCCGCATTGTTTCCCCGCGTGCCGAACCGCTGCGGTCCAAAGTAGTTCGGAACCCCGCGTCGTTGAAGAACTTCCAGCACGGGCCGCACGGTGTCCGATGCGTCGGCGGCACACTCGCGAATCCGCACGACAAACCGGTTGCCTGCCAGGTGGCCGATGCGAAGCTTGTTGCGATGCCGGCGGATCCACAGTACACGAACGCCGGGCACTTCGACGCCCTTGATCCTCTTCGGGTCAATGTGCTCGAGGCTCAGCACCTGCCTGGTCACACCGCGGGCGTCCTTCAGTCCGGCGTAACCGAAGTCTCGGTCCCGGCGGCCGAGGGCGCGCCCGATGCGCCGCACCGCTTCCATCGTGCCCAGACCGCGCTTCTCAATCATGAAATAAACGTGTGTCCCTTCGTCGGATGGATTGTAGAGGGGCACTTCTTCGACCTGAAAATCGTCAAGCACGACCTTGATCATACCGCCGATGCCCGGCAGATCACGTGTAAGATAGGGAAGATGCAGTTCCGAAGACGCTTGGATTTTCACAAATCCACCCTCTGAATCCGTACATTGGGTAATCCTACCCACGTCACGCAAGTCGACATGGACGTCTATGTTACTCCTCGGGTGAAGCTATGGAGCAGCGGTCTTGAACTGGGCAATGTCTCTCCA
>JBECKQ010000178.1:0-9574 GCA_040235375.1 Phycisphaerae bacterium
CGAGCCCGGCGTGCGTACGGTCGAGAATCGCCACAACCTCGTCGCGACAGTACCGCAGGAGTCCGACCGCGGTCTTGGCGGTGAACACGTCGAAGCGACCATCAGTAAGCAGGCACATTCGGCGAAGCGGTTGCATGGTTACGGCCTCTTGGCGATGAAGAAGTCGCGGTCCAGCCGCTCGTCGTAGAGCGGGCTGCCGCGATCCATACTCCCGACGCGAACGACCGGCGGCGCGGCGTGCAGGATGTAGCCCCCGCCGATCGCGATGCCGGTATGATAGACCTTCCCGCTGGGATCGAGAAAGAACACCTGGTCGCCGGCCCGGAGACGGTCCTGGTGCCACCAGGTGGCAACGAGCGTGCCGGCGTACGCCTGCTGAGAAGCGTCCCGGGCGGGGGCCAGCCCGGCGCGGATGAACGCGCTGGTCGCCAGGCCGCTGCAATCGAGCCCGTCAGGCGCTCGCCCGCCGAACACGTAGGGTATGCCCAGCAGGTCGATGGCCGCCTGGACACGCTGGGCGGCACCGGCCCGGTCGTCGAGAACGCGAACGCTACAGGACGGTGCAGCCGCGGTCGAGCCGTCTGGAAGCAGAACGGTGGTCGATTCGCCAGCGCAGATCACCGGCAGGCGGGCGCCGCGCGGCAGCAGCAGGTCGTCCTGGTGAACGTCCTCGAGCAGAACGCACAGCGAGTGCGCCGTATAGCGGTCGAACGTTTGCCTGTCCATGCGGCGGATGACCTTGGCCGGGACCCATCCCCAGTAGCCGTCGGCCGCCTGAACCAGCAGCCAATTGTCGTGCTTGTCGAGCAGGTAGGCCGGTTCGCCGAAAAGCAACTGCGTCTGCCGGACAGAACGCTCGATCGGGTGCCGATAGGTCAATGCGTGTGTAAGCGTGCAGACGCCAAAGAGGTCGTCGCCAAGCTTGTCCCGATCGGGGAGCACGCGCATGCGATTCTCCACCGACTTCACGCCGACGCAGTGCAGTGCATAGGCGAGACCATCGACCATAGCCGGGGCGTTCGTCGCCCCGCCGACGGTCACCGTGCCGTCGACCACGGTAACATCGGGCACGAAGTAGACGAGACTGGCATTGCTGACGGCCAGGCGGCCGAGCATATCGCAGAACCACGCCGCCTTCTCTGGCGGCAGGTCGCCTTCCGGCTGGATGCTGCGCGCCACTGATTGGATACGCTTCTTGAAAACGGATTGAATCGGCTGGTGCCGTGGCGCGACAAGGGGTGAGCGCGCGGCGGGCTTTGCCGCCGATGACTCGGGGGATGAAAGTCGAGCGGCGCAGGACCGGCGGATTCGATCGAAGCAATCACGGGCATCCTGCCGGCACACGCCCGCCAGCGCCGCAGCGGCCACGCTTTCGACATCGCGGCATGGCCGGAGCGTGATGACGCGGCAGTCGTCGTTGGCGGTGCCTTGCTCGGCTGCTGACGCCGGCGGTGCGTCGATAAAGACGACTCTCACAGCGCCGGTATCGGGCTGGTCATCGTCCCCCCCGGAAGGCTCGAACCGCACGTCAGCGCCGGCCAGGCTGAGATAACTGTAGAGATACGCGGCGGTGAACGATTCCCACCGATCGCCAGGCGATTGCTTTCCATCGTTGCCCGCGGGCGCGGCGGACTGCAAGGCAACGCGAAGCCCCTGCATTTCGGTTGCCGGCGGGATCCAGAAGAGTGACGCCGAGCGAGATCGCGTGTCAGCTTGCGCGGTGCGATCCGCCGGCGGGGCCGCTCTCGCCGGAAGGCTGATGAACAGAATGGTCAGGGCCAGCGGACAGGACCGCCGCACGGCCACGGCGAATTTCGTGGGTATCGACGTCTTTGCGAGCATTCGGTTATATTGCCGGTTTCGCGGAAAAATGGAAGCGGGAGGCCAGGATGGTGAGATTGCACGCCCTGTTTTGTTCGATGGCGGCGCTTCTGCTAATCGGTGGATGCCATCACCCCTCGCGATGCTGGAAGGAAGAGGCGATGGCGGATCGGCAGGAAAGGGGCTTCGTGGCGCGGACGGTGGAGCTCGACGGCAAGGTCTACCGGTACGCGGAATTCGTCCCCTACGATTACACCCCGCAGAAGAAGTGGCCGGCGATCCTGTTCATGAACGGCGCCGGGGAACGCGGCGACGACGGCATGAAGCACACCGCCGTCGGACTGGGCAAGGCCATTCGCGAGCACCCGGAGCGATTCAGCTGCATTGTTGTCATGCCGCAGTGCCAGCCGGACCAGGTGTGGGAAGGCAAGATGGTCGATCTTGCTCTGGCCACGCTCGAGAAGGCGATGGCCCGTTACAACATCGACGAGAAGCGGGTCGCGCTCACCGGCCTGTCGCTGGGCGGCTTCGGCACGTGGCTGATCGGTGCCCAGCAACCGGAGCGCTTCAGTTGCCTCGTTCCGATCTGCGGCGGAGGCGATACGGCGCAGGCGAAGCGGCTGAGCACCGTGCCCATCTGGTGCTTCCACGGCTCGGCGGATCCAGTCGTTCCCGTGGACCGGTCGCGGGACATGGTGGAAGCGGTCCGCGCTGCGGGCGGAGACGTGCGCTACACGGAATACCCGGAGGTCGGTCACAACGCATGGGACCGCGCGTACGGCGACGCTGAGCTCATCGCCTGGATGCTGGCGCAGCACCGGTGACCGGTCACGGCATGCGGAACACCCTCTTACTCGCATAGAGATCGCGGCGAAATCGCAGCGTAGGCACGGCGGTGGGCGCATTGCCTGCGGCGAGGGCGATCGCGCGGTCCATCGTGGCGACGGCCTCCTCGAACCGGCCCGCCTCCGCATACGCCGCGGCTACCGTGTCGAGGTAATTGGAATCATCCGGCTCGAGGCGCGAAGCTTCCTGGGCCAATCGCAGTGCCTCTGCGCCGTCGCGCACTGTTGCCGTGCCGGAAGTGGCCTTCAACCAGGCCAGGGCGTTGAGCAGTGAGGCATTGCCCGGATAACGCTCGATCGCCGCACGCAGCGCCGCCACGGCTTCGTCGGCCTCATCGGCGATGTCCAACAGACTGGAAAGGATCAGCGCCGCTTCCGGCGAGGGATACTGCGACCACTTCTGCTGCGCGGCCGCAATCTGCTGCTGCTGGGCGGTTCGCGACGCCTGCAATTGCTGGAGCATCGGCTGCGCCTCGGGGGGCGTCGGGGCATTCTCGATGGCCTTGCGGCAAGCGTCGATTGCGTCGGGCACCCGGCCCTGAACAGAAAGCACGTGTGCGAGGTTGAGATACGTTTTGGAGGAAGTCGGCGCCAGAGCAAGGGCGTCGAGCAGCGCGTATCTCGCTTCATCGAATCGTCCGGCCGTTGCGTACGCTTTCCCCAGCAGATCGAAGATCACGAATGACTGGGGACTGGCCTTGGCCAACGGCTCCAGAGCGGCGATCGCCTCCTCGCTTCTTTTCTCTTCCAGAAGGACCTTGGCCTCGTCGAAATCGCGCACCACGCCCAGCATCTCCATCGGGTTGCGGCGAACTGCAACCGAATCCGGCGGGGCGGGCGCACCCACGTACCCAAGGCCTGCGAGGGCGCGTTGAGTTTCGGCATCAAGCTCCACGTTGGCGGGCTGCCTGATGACCATCGATTCCTCGATGCGAGTCAGCTCCGCCTCGAGCCGGGCGGCCACGTCCGGACGCGCTTCGGCAAGGTTGGTCAGCTCCTTCGGATCGGCCCGGCGGTCGTACAACTCGCATTTGGGGGCACGGATGTACGTCCATTGCTCCCCAATCAGGCATTGCAGCGGGCTCCATCCGAAGGCGTAGCAAGGGAACTCCGTTTCCGCGTAGATGCTGATCGGCTCGACGGGGCCACCGCGCAGGACCGGCTCCAGGCTTCGGCCGGTTACGTCGCCGGGCGTCTCCCAGCCCATCAGGTCGAGTACGGTGGGCATCACATCGGACACGCCCGCGAGCTGCGCGCAGACCTGTTGCTTGGGAAGCAAACCGGGCAGCGAGATGATCAGCGGCACGTGCAGGGTCGAGTCATAGACCAGCAGTGCGTGCCAGTCGTAGCCATGCTCGCCCAGCGACTCGCCGTGGTCACCCACAACGACCACCAGCGTTTTGTCCCTGAGGTGCTTTTCGTCGAGCCACTTGAGGAGCCGCCCGACGTTGGCATCCATGAAGGCAATCTCTCCGTCGTAGGGATCTTTCGTGCGTTCGAAGAACTCTTTGGGTGGCTCATACGGCGCGTGCGGATCGAAGAAGTGGACCCAGCACATGAACGGCTTGTCGTGATGCTCGTCGAGCCAGGCCACCGCGCTGCTGCAGACGAGGTCTCCGCGCCGTTCGAGATAGGGCGGGCCCGATGCCGGCCGCGGCATCTGGTCGTCATACGTATCGAATCCACGATTCAGGCCGTAGCGCGAGTCGAGCATGGACGAGCCGATGAAGGCAGCGGTCTGGTAACCATGGCTCTTGAACACTTCGGCAAGCGTGGGCAACTCCTTGCCGAGCGCGAACCGCCCGTTGTCGCGGACGCCGTGCTCCGGGGGACGGGTGCCGGTGAGCATGGAGGCGTGCGACGCGAGGGTGATCGGCACATTGGCATAGGCATGTTCGAAGCGGGTGCCGGTCTGGGCCAGCGCGTCCAGCGCCGGCGTGGAGGCCCGCTGCCAGCCGTAACAGCCCAGATGATCGGCGCGTGTGGTGTCCAGGGTGATCAGCAGCAGGTTGCAGCCGGCCGCGGGGGCGTCGGGATCGGAGCCGACTTTCGGTAACGCCGACGATTTCTCGCAACCCGCGAATGAAGCCACCACGAAAAGCGCCAGCGCGGCCTCGAGGAATTGAAGACACTTCATCAGAACCAAGCCTGTCTGTCGGCCGCCAGGCGATTCAAGGCGTGCGGAACACCTTTTCGTTCGCGTACAGCCGCCGGTGAAACTCGAGCGCTGGAACATCCGCGCCCGCATCCATCTTCTTCGCGCCAGCGATCGCGTCATCCAGTGTCGCAATCGCCCTGTCGAAGTCGCCCGTTTCCGCGTAAGCGGCGGCCATGGTGTCGAGATAGTTGGGATCGTCCGATTGGATACTGGTCGCGGCCTGGGCCAGCTTCAGCGCTTCGGAACCGTCGCGTACCGCCGACTCCATCGACGTGGCCATGAGCCAGGCGCTGGCGTTGAGGAGGGGAGCGTTGTCGGGATAGCGCACGATCGCGGCGTGCAACACCGTCGCGGCGTCTTTCGCGCGGCCGGCGACATCCAGGAGATTGGCGAGCATCAAGGCCGCGTCCGGTGATGGATCAATTGACCATTGCTGCTGCGCGGCGTCAATCTGCCGGCGCTGCGCCGCCTGGGACGCCTTGAGCCTTTCAAGCAGCGGCTCGGCGTCCGCCGGGGGCGGGCCGATCTCGATGGCCTTGGTGCACGCCTTGATTGCCGCGGGAAATCGGCCCTGCATGGCGAGCGTGTGCGCCAGGTTGAGATACGTTTCCGGGGAGTTCGGTACGAGGTCGAGGGCATCGAGCAGCATGTATCGCGCCTCGTCCAGACGACCGACGGCGGCGTACGCCTCGCCCAGCTTGTCGAAGATGACGAAGGACTCCGGCGACTTTTCAACGAGCGGTTCGAGTAGCGCGATGGCTTCATTGGGCTTGCCCGCGCCGAGCAGTGACTCGGCGGCACGGTAGTCATATACGACGGGAAGCATGTCCTTGGGATCGCGATTTCCAGCGGACGCCGGCTGCGATGTCGCGCTGACCACATATCCGAGTGATTCGAGGCCGCTACGGGCCTCCGCATCCAGATCGACTTCGGCCGATTCGCGGAGGACCATCGATTCTTCGGCATGCGACAGCTCTCCTTCCAACCGGGTAACGATCTCCGGACGCTCTTCGGCGAGGTTTTCCATTTCGCTGGCGTCCGAATGCCTGTCGTACAGCTCAACCCGGGGAGCGCGAATGTACTTCCAGTCATCGGTCACGAGCGCCTGAAGCGTGCTCCACCCGAAGCTGTAGTATGGGAACTCCGTTTCGGCGTAGATGCTGCGCGGCGACATGTCGCCACCAAGAAGCGCGGGCTTGAGACTATGGCCGGTCACGTCATCGGGGATATCCCACCCGATCAGGTCGAGCACCGTCGGCATGACGTCTGAGAGGCAGGCGAGCTGCGTGCAGACCTGTCCGTCGGGCAGCAACTTCGGCAAAGTGATGATCATGGGCACGTGCAGATTCGAGTCGTATACGAGCAGTGCGTGCCAGTTGTAGCCATGCTCGCCCAGCGATTCCCCGTGGTCCGCCACGACGACGACCAACGTCCTGTCGGCGAGATCGTTCTTGCTGAGCCAGTCAAGGAGCCGTCCGATGTGGGCGTCCGCGAACGCGATCTCGCCGTCGTACGGATCGCCCGTGCGGTCGAGAAACAACTTTGGCGGAGCGTACGGCGCGTGCGGATCGAAGAAATGGACCCAGCACATGAATGGTCGATCGTGATTCTTGTCGAGCCACTTGAGCGCGCTCTCACAGACGCGATCGGCATGGCGATCGAGGAAAGGACGACCCGTCGGCCGGCGCGGCATTTCGTCGTCGTAGGTATCGAAGCCGCGATTCAGGCCGTAGCGGGCATTCAGCACGGCTGCACCAATGAATGCAGCGGTCTCGTAGCCGTGCTGTTTGAAGATCTCGGCCAGCGTCGGCAGGTCCTTGCCCAGTGCAAACCGGCCGTTGTCGCGAACGCCGTTTTCCGGCGGACGCGTACCGGTGAGCAGCGAGGCATGCGAAGGCAAGGTGATCGGCACATGCGAATACGCGTGTTCGAACCGCGTGCCGCGCCTGGCCAGCACGTCCAGCGCGGGCGTGGATGCGCGCTTCCAGCCGTAACAGCCCAGCCGGTCCGCGCGCGTCGTATCGAGCGAGATCAGCAGGAGATTGCAGCCGGCCGCGGGGGCATCGGGATCCGAACCGATCTTCGGCGACTTGGCGGATTTCCCGCAGCCGGTGAGGAGGCAGCAGACGATCGTCGCAATAGCAGCGAGCGAAGAGAAGTATTTCATCGGACCATTCTAAGAATATCCGGCCTGGCCGGTCAACGCGACGGGCGCAGCCGCGCGTGATGGTCATTTGCCTCCGATATAGCCGAGCGATTTGAGCCGCTCGCGCTGCTGCGGCGAGAGGGGCACGGGCTCTGCCGGTCCAGCCCATCGGTCGCGACTCGCTTCGAAGCGGTCCAGCTGCCCAAGCAGGCGATCAGCGATGTCGTTATGCGCATCGGCCAGGTCATTCGACTCGTCGGGATCGGAGTCAAGGCGATACAGCTCGATGCGGCCTCTGGATGAACGGATCAGCTTGTAGGGCCAGTCGAAGACGGCCGTCCGGACGCGATTGAACCGGCCGCTCCAGGGCCGCGAAAAGAGGTTCTTCACTCGCGTGTAGTAGTTTTCGCTGATGATCACGTGAGCGCCCGGTTTGTATGGAAAGAGCTGCGCCGCCCGCTTCTGCGCCGCGGTCGGCAGACAGGAGGCAATCATGCGCGGCGTATCGACGGACGAGAACAACGTATCCGCGGCCGCCGAGCCACGCGCACCGGGCCGCTTCACGATCAGCGGAACCCAGATTGACGTCTGGAACACGTCTTTCGAATGCCCGAACAGACGATGTTCGCCGAACTGCTCCCCGTGGTCTGACGTGACGACGATCAGCGTGTTGTCGTACAGGTCCAGCTTCCTGAGGCGATCGAAGAGGGCGCCGATCTGCTCGTCGATGTTGGCGATGGAAAGGTCGTACATGTCCGAGAGCTGCTGCAATTGCTTCTTCGGCAAAGGCCGCACTTCCCCAAGGACGCCGCTGCGCACCGCGTCGATCTCGACCGGATTGAGTGTCCGCCCGGCAACCTTCTCGAGAAACCCCGCTCGCCTGGCCGTATTGTACGGCCAGTGAACATCGATGTAGTTGACAAACAGAAAGAAGGGCTCGCCGTCACTTTTCGGAAGCCAGTCAAAGACGGATCGATTGAGCACGTCGGCATATGCCTGCTCCACGTGATACGTCTCGAAACCCTGGTTCAGTTGCCAGCGTCGGGCAAGAAACGCGCCGTTGGCGACGAACGCGCCCGTCCGGTAGCCCTCGTCGGCCAGGAACTCCGCCAGCGTGACGTGCGCTTCATCGAGCGCGTTGATGTTGTTGACGGGCCGGCTCACTTTCACAGTGTGGGCCCCGTGCTCGAAGGGGTACTTACCGGTGAAAAGGGAGGCGTGGGTCGGAACCGTCCAGGGCGCTGCAGCAATGGCCCTGGTGTAAAGCGTGCCTTCGGCGGCGAAGGCGTCGATATTCGGCGACGTGAGTCGATCGTAGCCGTAGCAGCCCAGACGATCGGCGCGGAGCGTGTCAATGACGACGAGGACGACGTTCGGTGATATCGTTTGCGCGGCTTGCTCGCCGGGAGCGCAGCCGCCCGCCAGCGCGGCGATCGACACAAGCACGGCCAGAATCGCCCGACGGGCCAAACGCCACCGCCCGGGCAGTCTTCGCGAATCCGCGTTGATCGACTCCGGCCTGATCATGATGGCCAGTGTCCGGCTATGCGGGCCGCCATGTCAAGCGCATCCGATAACGGCCTGCTTGCAGTCCACGGGGTGCATTCATAGTCTTTGGTCCGGCTTGCGCGACACGACTGCATGGACGCCATGGTGACTGCACGGTGAAATGTGACGAGATTGTATCCAGCGACGCGATCCGGCCGGCGCCGGGACTCTCCGACCGGATTCTCTGGTTGATCATCATTGCGTCCGCCATCGTGAAGTCTGCGCTGGCCGTTGCGGTGGCGTCGTCGCCGCTTGTGCTCGACGAGAGCGAATACGCGGGAATCGCGCGGGTGCTCGCCGAACACGGCAGCTATAGCGGCACCTTCCGACCTCCTCTTTATCCCGCATTCCTCGCCGCGTTTTTCGCGCTGGGAGGCGGCCTTCTTGCGGTGCGCATCACGCAGGTCGTGCTCAGCAGCATCTCCGTTGCGCTGGTTTATCGGATTGCCGGACGAACATTCGGACGTTCGGCGGCTCGTGTTGCTGCCATCCTGTTCGCCTTCGACCCGGTGCTGGTCATGTTCACGCACCGCGTGTGGTCGGAGACGCTGTTCATATTCTTTCTGCTGATCGCGCTGGACATCCTCACGTGGACGGCGTTGCAGCGACGCCGGTGGCCGTGGCTTGTGGTTGGAATCCTGTTCGGACTGGCCGGTCTCACGCGCCCCATGGTGCTGACGTTCGTCCCGTTCCTGCTGCCCTGGGCGATTGTCCAGCACGCGCGCCGAGCGAGCAATGAAGGCACTCTGGCGGTGACCACCGCGTTTACCCGGCGGCAGCCCTGGGCGAACGGCGTTCTCTCCTTCGCACTGATCGCCATCGGGTGCGCGCTGCCCGTGATTCCGTGGACAGTCCGCAATGCGTACGCGACCGGCGCGTTCGTACTGGTCGACAGCAATGGACCCTTCAATCTGCTGGTCGGGAACGAACCGGCCGCCGCCTTCGTCGACAAGGACGATTTCTGGAGCATGCGGTACGGCGCGATTAACGGCGTGCCCTACCGGGCGAGGCTCGCTCGCGATGTTTCGCAGGCGCAACATGCCGCAGTGGAGAAAG
>JBECKQ010000033.1:0-7222 GCA_040235375.1 Phycisphaerae bacterium
CCGTTCGTGCTGAAAACCGAACACTGAAAACCGTCCGCCCTTCTCTCCTCTCTGCGGCCGCAGGCCGCCAGGGCTTCCGTCTACTCTCTGCGGCCGAAGGCCGCTCCCGCCGCCCTCGTCTCACCTCTCTACGGCTCCACGCTCTGCGGCCAACGGCCGCCTGTCACACCCTGTCGGACACCAGCGCCTGCCAATTGTCACACCTGTCCGACACCCGCGCCCTTCTCCTTTCACCTCTCTACCGCTCTACTCTCTGCGGCCAACGGCCGCGGGGTCTGGCTCGTTTCTGCCGCCGACCGGCCAGTACTGGCGTCGTGGACTCCTTGCTGAAAACTGACAACTGAACACTGGCTTCCAAAGCGTGCCTGACCCCCTCGAATGCCTCGACATCGACCCTGACACGTGTCCCACCCTGTCCGACACCCCGCGTTGCCCGCCTTCTTCGCATTCAGCGCGCGACCAACTCTCCTCCCCCGTTCGTGCTGAAAACCGAACACTGAAAACCGTCCGCCCTTCTCTCCTCTCTGCGGCCGCAGGCCGCCAGGGCTTCCGTCTACTCTCTGCGGCCGAAGGCCGCTCCCGCCGCCCTCCTCTCACCTCTCTACGGCTCCACGCTCTGCGGCCAACGGCCGCCTGTCACACCCTGTCGGACACCAGCGCCTGCCAATTGTCACACCTGTCCGACACCCGCGCCCTTCTCCTCTCACCTCTCTACCGCTCAACTCTCTGCGGCCGCAGGCCGCCGGGGTCTGGCTCGTTTTTGCCGCAATGGTATGCCCATCAGCGTCTTTTCTTCACCCGTCGTGTGATTGGGGCCAGCGGCGGCATCTCACAAAAACGTGCCTGACCCCCCCCCGAATGCTCGCCAGCTCAAACGGACGCAACAATGGCGGCAACGAATAGGAGATTCAGCGCACCAAGAACTGCCATGCCAAGCACGAAGCCTGCCAGGCTCCGCCATCGTAGGCGCGCGTTTGCGGCGCATACCGCGGCAGCGACCAGAGAGGCGAGAATCGGGCCGGGAAGGCCAAAAGACAACCCGACAGACATGACGGCTGATTCTGCGTAAATCACGAAACTGACGGCATACGCCGCGACATTCACAGCGATGACGCCCAGCAAAGCCCATACGAAGATGGGATTGCCGGGACGTGCCAACCGGTTCGCATGCGCAATCGATCCCCGGATTCGCGACCCGCACTCCGGACACCGGCCGTCAGGCAACAACCCGCGGAGGTTATAGCCGCATTGGCCGCACGGGAGGTCCTCGGTCAGCTCACCGAACTCGCCGCCCTCATACACCTGCAATCACCATACCGAGTTTGAATGCCAGGAGCCCGTAGACGACTGTCGCCACTGCACAGCCGCAAGCCACGTAGACTGTCCGAGCGTCTCGCCTGCTTGCGGCGACTCCCGCCAGGATCAGACAATACGGCAGGCTTACGAGGGCAACCGAGAAGCTGATCGTAGCGATAATCCCTCCAAGCCCCACCAGCCCCGGTGCCCCCGCCTTGGCAACGCCCGAAGATGGGCGCGCTCCATTCCAGAGGTCCATCACGTCGAGGCCTCTGATCACCAACAGGAGCCGAAATCCCAGCATCAATACCAGGCCCACTGAGGTCGCGAGAACGGCCACTCGGCCCCATCCGCGATGCAACGGCCTGGCTCGGCCACGCTCGGAAAGCTCGTTGACCGTTCCGCATTCCGGGCATCGGCGAATCTGGCCGCGCTGCCCCCGCAGGTCGTAGCCACAGGAAATGCATTTCGCCGGTGATCGATCCATTCCGCCCATGCGATCGCCTCGACCGGTCTGCCCGCATGAGAAGAGCGCCATACTACATCACGTCGCGGCTGCTCGTAAGCCGGCCCGACAGCCGAACAGTCCAACACCCTGACCGCCCAACAGCCCTGGCCGCGGATTCTGGTTCGTGTTTTGCCCAGGGTCTGGCTCGTTTTCGCAACCGCACGATCACGTCGGGCACGCGACAACGATTCGGACCAGTTGGCCTTTCGATCAAAGGCAACGTTGCGAAAACGTGCCTGACCCTTTCCTGACCGTCTCTCTCATCGCGCGACAAGCCCCGGCAGCCCCCGCCGCTGGCTGACAGCTGAACGTCTCACGATACGCGGGGGTCTGATTGGCTCCTCATGACCACGCTCGGATTCAACCGGTCCGCGGTCGCGCTCGATGCGCCACCGAGACGATTGCATCGAGTTTCTCGCTAACTTCCGGGTCAATGTCCTCTTTCGGTACGAGCCCGGCCAACACGTGGTAGTCGGATTTACGAAGCGTCAGAGGGAGTTGAAGCTTCTTGAAGAAGGACTTGAACAGCGGGTCCAGGAAGTCGTCGGTGGCTTTGATATCGTCCGACCAGGGATCTGGCTTGCCAAGTGTGCTCAGCGCTTCTGAGACTCCGCCGATGGCATCCTGCATTGCCGCGACACGGCGGTCTCGCTCGGCGTGGCCGAATAGATCGTCCGGCAGGTCGTGCCGGGCAAACGCCAGAAGTACGCTCTCACGGCAGAAGTAGTTCTCGATCTCGCGCCGGCGCCACGCCAGCTCGACGAGCGGCGTCTTGGCCTGGAGCTGTTTGTCGAGGCGGTCGAAGATGGCGATGCCGACAAGATCGCCCTTGGCCTCGCGCAATCCGAAGAAGTGGTCCCGGGCACGCTGGGGGAGATTCGTGGCGACGTATTGGATGAACGGTCGCTCGAGGCACTCCTGCGCCTGGTGATCGAGCGTCCGCGCGAAGGCCTGGAGGATCGCCAGATCGGTGGAGTCCTCCAGGTAAAGCGCCCAGCCCGTTTGTTCAGCCTGATAATAGTGATCGAATCCGATATCGCGCAAGGCCTTGAGAGCCTGCGAGCCGCGATCATCGACGCGGTGCGGCTGCCCGACAAAGGCCACGACGACGTCGCGGTCGGCGGCTTCGTTCAGCACGACCTCTGAATGGCTGGCGGCGATGATTTGCGAACCCTGCCGCTCGGCCGTCTCGGTCAGCAGCCTGTAAATCTGGCGCTGCCGGAGAATCTCGAGATGCGCATCGGGCTCGTCGAGAAGAAGGACGGTGCGGGGATTGGCGTACAGATGAGCGAGCAGCAGAAGCGTCTGTTGTAGTCCGCGTCCAGACGAGGAGAGATCCAGTCGCGCACCGCTGCGCTCTTTGTACGCCATCGTGATTTCGCCGCGTTCGGCGATGTATTGGGGCGGCAGCAACTCCACGCCGAACAGGCGCTGTATGTCCGCGAGGAGCATGTCCCAGTCCTTCGGTGGCAGAGAGCTCGCCGTATCGGGCGCTTGCGAGTAGATCTGAAAACAGAGGTTTCGCAGCACCTGCGCCGTTTGCCCCTCGCCGAGAAGGACATTGATCCGACCCGGCTCCCACTTCGGCTCGACGGCGGCGAGGCCGGACATGGGCGGTAGGTAAGCTACCCGCACGTCCGCAACCTCTTCGGGCACTTGCATGCGATTCAAGCCGGCGCCGTTACCCGTCCGCAGCGGACGGCAGTAGAAGGACTCCTCGTTCGCGTAGTCAAACTCGAGCCCGCAGGACCAGAGCTTGTCGTTTGTGATACCCTCGACGGTCACGTCGATCCGTATGTTCTCGGTTTTCGGCTTTCTTTTCCCATCCACCTCGACCTGCTCGACGTTCCGTACGTGCAGATCGCGCCAGAGAAGGTTAGCGTCGGGTACGGGAATCGCTATGAGATCGCGACGGTTGATGGTGACGCCGGGGCGTTTCTCCGGCGACGCCTTGCCTTTGCGTTTTTCGTTCCAGCGTCGCACACCGATGTCCCACAAGGCGAGGGCCTGCAAGGCCGTGGTCTTGCCCGAGTTGTTCGGGCCGATGAATACGACGGCTTTGCCAAGGTCGATGCCCACCTCGTCGAATCGTTTGAAGTTCCGGATGTGGAGTCGGGTCAACATGGCGACAGTGTCTCCGCGTTCATCCCGCGCTTCAAGCCGGCTCGTATCACCTTCCCCGCATCCCACCGGTTGGCGACTTCGACGAATGCCCACCGGCCGAAGCCGCCCTCGTTGCTGATGACCGGCGCCCACAACGCCCGAGCAGTCGAGACCTTGGCAGCCTTGTCCTTCTTTTGCTCCTCGGTTACCACGATGATGACGCTCAGCACATCATCCGGTCCGCGGCCATCGTGAATGTGCCAAACGAAGTCCTTTACGTAGCTCTTTCCCTCGCCGTTGTTAGCGCAGGGGACCGTGAAGCCCAGGTTGTGGTTGCCCGCAAACACGTTCGTCAACCGAACAATCTGCGAAATCGACAGAAGCTCGCGGACAAAACGTCTTGAAGGCGTCGGACCTCTCCACGATCCGCCCGTTCACCCCAGTCGGCACTTGCCCCTCGGCACAGCGAAGCGATGCCGGGCCATGCCACCCGATAGCAACGCATGACGCGGTCCTGACCTTTTCCTGGTTTTTCCCTTGCATTCTGTTGAAGTTCGGATTATGTCCGGTTCAAGCTCTCGGGGCCGCGCGGACTTCGCGCGCCCGTCCCGTGGAGGCTGCCGCCATGCGCGCACTCCAACCAATTCTCCCCTGCCCCTCGCCTCGGCAGGCCACACCGGCCACCCGCACCGTGGCCCAACAGTCGAAAGGCCTAACAGTCCAACAGTCTAGAAACCTACCCCCCCCCAACAGCCCAACAGCCAAACAGCCTCTCCCTGACACACGGTGCGCGTTATACGGGTGACTGGGGCAATGGCCTCTTCGACCCGGCCTGCGCGCAGGAGTCCCCGACATGTCCAACCACCATCACCCGCCACTCACCGCCAACCGCCCGCCGTCCCCAGGCCACGGGCGCTCGGCCGACGCTCGCCTTCGTGGCTTCGTGGTTCAGCGTCCCCGCCGCTTCGACTACCCGTCCGCCATTCTGCGTTCCTCCGCCCCCTACAGCCTGCAGCATCCCGCTAACAGCCTGCCCCTCCAACGTCCGCTTTTCCGCACCCCTGTTTTCGATAGCGCCAAGTCCGATGCCCCACCCTCGTTTCGGAGCGAATTCACCGATAGACGGCAATTTCGAATCGGCTGGAACCCCCAAAAACGCCGTTTTTATACGAATCGGCTGGCGCCCCCAAAAACGCGGTCCGCGCCACCCCGCAACCACCCGCCTGCAGCCTCCTCCCCCAACTGCCCAACAGCCGAACAGTCCAAAAGCCTGGCTCACGAACGTCTCATAAAATCGCCGATTCTGAGCAAATACACCGATAAACGGTACTTTTCCAGCCCACCCGGTGGCCGCCGGCCAGCGGAAGACCCCACCAGTCAGGGAGAAGGGTTGGCAGCAGTCCCCGGCCCAGCCTCTGCGGCCAACGGCCGCACACCGTTTCTCACTTTCCCACGTTCTCACTTTCTCACTCGTCCACGAACTGTCCACCTTGGCCACGCCCTGTCCACCGTCTGGCCTTTTGCCTATTGCCTATTGCCTATTGCCTCCTTATGACTAACGCCATGCCCACCGCCATCCTCCTCATCTCCACCGACGAATCCATCATCCGCAAGATGCGGACGGCCGCGCCGCGCGTTGACGCCGACCTCATCCTTGCCGCCAACCTCGACGACGCCGCCCCCTCGCTCGATGACGCCACCGCCGCACTCGTCGTCTGCAACTACCCCACCTTCGACGCCCTCCATCGCCGCTGGCCCAAGACCTGCGTCCTGCTCTACGCCGAGCCGGCCGACAGCGAGCAGGCCATCGAAGCCATGAAACGTGGAGCGCTCGACTTCCTCGTCCGGCCCATCGCCCCGAGCGTCCTCGAGCATCATCTCCGCCAGGCCCTGCGCATCGCCCACGACATCAGCGTGCCCGCCGTCTACGAGGCCCGCCCGCCCCAGCGCCGCGTCGAGCCCATCGTCGGCCAGTCCGTCGCCATGAAGGAGGTCTACAAGCTCATCGGCCTCATCGCCCCCAAGGACATCAACGTCCTCATCACCGGCGAAAGCGGCACCGGCAAGGAGCTCGTCGCCCGCGCCATCCTTCACCACAGCCCCCGCCGGGACAAACCGTTCCTGGCCGTCAACTGCGCTGCAATCCCCGAGACTCTGCTGGAAAGCGAGCTTTTCGGCCACGAAAAAGGTGCCTTCACCGGCGCCGACACCCGCCGCATCGGCAAGTTCGAACAGTGCGACGGCGGCACCCTCTTCCTCGACGAGGTCGGCGACATCCCCCTCGCCACCCAGGCCAAGCTGCTCCGCGTGTTGCAGGACCGCTCCTTCCAGCGCCTCGGCGGCACCTCCACCGTCACCACCAACGTCCGCATCATCGCCGCCACGCATCAGCCGCTCGAACGCCTCATCATGCAGCGCCGCTTCCGCGAAGACCTGTACTACCGCCTGAAGGTCGCCAGCATCCACGTCCCCGCCCTCCGCGATCGCGAGATCGACGTGGTCATCCTCGCCCACCACTTCGTCAATCATTACAACCGCGAGTTCAACACGCGCGTCCGCAACTTCGATCCCGAGGTGCTGCCCGCCCTGCTGCATTACCGCTGGCCGGGCAACGTCCGCGAGCTCGAGAACACGGTGAAGGCCGCCCTGGTCGTCGCCCGCGGCACCACCTTCCGCCTGGACTTCCTGCCCGAGCACATCCGCCGCGCCGCCGACTCCACCGCCGCGGCCGGTGCTGCCGCTCACGTGTCCCCCGCGATCCCTGCCGCCGCGCGCGACATCACCAGCCCCTACGCCACCGACCATGCCGGCCACCCCACCGGCGGATCCGCCCGCCGGTCACCCCTGCAGACCTTTGCCGTCGATTTGGTCGCCAGCCCGAACCACGCCGGCCAACTTCTGCGCGCCGCAACCGCCTCCGTCGAACGCGAGATCATCCTCGCCACGCTCACGCGCACGAACGGCAAACTGGCCCAGGCCGCCAGCCTTCTCGGCATCAGTCGGACCACCCTGCGCAAGAAGATCGCCGACCACGGCATTCACATCGCTACGACCGTCACCACCAACGGCTCACCAGCCGGCGGCCCCACCACCAATGACCTCGCTGCCGACCCCACTTCCAACCGTCCTCTCGGCCCGCCGTCCGATGGCCCCGCCGACACGCCGTAGATTGACCACACTGGACATTTACTGACCACAGCGACCATCGAACGACCACCGCTAAGACGCGACGCACGCCGCGCCACCACGACAGCAACATCCTTTTTTGCAACGACTTATAAAAAAGTTTGCCGGTCAGCGCATTCCCGGCACACC